>NZ_JBIAJH010000031.1:0-84407 GCF_042871845.1 Streptomyces sp. NPDC005533
TGGGCCAAAGCCTGAGCCGTCGTGCGGCGGCGTAACCAGCCCTCCAGCACCGCCCGCTGGGCATCGGTGACCGACAACGGCGGAATCTTCGGGCCCGGACGACTCATGCCCGACTAACAGTGAATCTCTGACTCAGGTCACTAGCGTGGTGCGGCGGCGTGTTCGAGGATCGCGCGGATCTCGGCGGTGATCGCGCTCTCGTTGCGTTCGAACTCGGGGCCGGTCAGCTGTCGGGGGTTGGCCGGCAGGCCGGTGAGCACGGGGGTGTGGAGGTGGCCGCCGGGCAGGTGGGGGGCGAGTTCGGTGCGGAGCCGGTTGGAGCGGTAGGCGACCTCGTTGGACAGGTAGCCGCCTCCGCCGCCCGCGACGGCGCGCGAGCCGGGTGTGGGGCCGTCGGTCCGGTCCACGGGGGCCGTGGCGCCCTCCGGGATCTCGGTCACGTCGGGGTTGAGGAGGACGGGGTAGGGGCTCTGCACGGCGGCGGTCACGGCGTCGGCGGGGAGCGTGGTGCGGATGAACTCCGGGCCCGGGCCGAGGCCGGGGGCGGTCACGGGGCGTTCGCGGGTGCCGCCGGAGAGCGCGCCCGCATTGTCGGGGTAGGGGTCGGCGGACCGGGCCCGCCCGGCCCAGTCCTCCAGGGTGAAGATGCCGGGGTAGCCCTGGCTGACGGTGGTGATGATGTCGGCGGAGGCGGGGCCTGCGGCCAGGCGCGGGGCGAAGGCCCGCTCCACCAGGCCGGCGTCGAAGTCGGCGTAGCGCACGGGCAGGACGACGGCGCGGATCTCGGCGGGGCTGCCGTCGGCGAGTGTCACGCGGCGGCCGTTGAGCTGGAGGGCGGCCGATCCGGAGGGGTTGGCTCGGCGTATCTCCGCGTCGAGTCCGAAGGGGTCGAAGCCGCTGATGAAGACGCGGCGTACGCCGGGCGCGGTCTGGAAGGCGTTGTCGGTGAGGCCGCGGGAGGCGTCCTCGAAGCGGGCGCGGAGCGCCGTTCGGTCGACGGTGAACTTCGGCTGCCAGCGGGCGAGTTCGGCGGTCATGGCGAGCCGTGCCCAGTACAGGGGCCGGTCGTCCGCGGGGGCGAGGTCGCCGCCGGGCCGCTGTCCCTGGGCCCGGCGTACGGAGGCCTGCCACAGGGCCTCGCCCCAGGACCGCAGGAGGCGTTCGGCTTCGGCGGGGCTGCGCGTCGTGCACAGGGCGGCGGGCAGGCGCCGTACGAAGTCGGCGAGTCCGGCGCCTTCGACCAGGGCGGTGGTGCGGGTGTCGGCGAGGCGTGCCTGTTCGGCGTCGAGCGGTACGGGCGCCGGGGGGCGGCAGGCGGTGGCGCCGTCGGCCGCGTGGGCGGGTGCGGCGACCGCCACGGGCAGGACGGTGACGAGGAGGGCGGCGGCCGATGCCGCACGACGTAAGAACATCATGCGATGTGACATTACATAGCGGTGGTCGCGCCCACCAGGCGCACCGGGCGCAGCTGCGGGGACTGGCTCAACTCCGCCCTCCAGGAGTCCGGTTCGGCGCCCGGGGCGGGTGGTGGGGGCGGGTGGCGGCGGTGCGTGGTGGCAGTGGGATGAGAGGGTGACGGCGTGGACGGGCGGCGGCACGCAGGGCGGCCGTAGCGGTGCGATCGGGGGCGGAACGTGGATCGGGTCGATGCGATAACGGACGTGGCCGGGGTGCGCGTGGGGCATGCCGCGCTGACGGGTGTGGGGGCCCTGTCGGGAACGACGGTGGTCCTGGTTCCACCGGGTGGGGCGGTCGCCGCGGTGGACGTGCGCGGCGGGGGTCCGGGGACGCACGAGACGGACGCGCTGGATCCGCGGGCGCTGGTCGAGCGGGTGGACGCGGTCGTGCTGACCGGTGGCAGTGCGTACGGGCTCGCCGCGGTGCACGGCGTCATGGAATGGCTGGAGGAGCGGGGCCGGGGCGTGCCGGTGGGGCCTGGGGCGGGGCAGGTGGTACCCGTGGTGCCGGCGGCCGCGCTGCTGGACCTGGGGCGGGGCGGGGACTTCCGGCTGCGCCCCGGGCCGGCGTTGGGGCGGCGGGCGGTGGAGGCGGCCTCGGCCGCGGCGGTGGGTGCGACGGTGGCGCAGGGGTCGGTCGGGGCGGGGACGGGTGCGGTGGCGGGCGGTCTGCGCGGCGGGGTCGGGTCGGCCAGTGTGTCGCTGGAGGGCGGGGCGGTGGTGGGCGCCCTGGTGGTGGTGAACGCGGCCGGGTCGGTCGTCGATCCCGGGTCGGGCGCGTTGTACGGGGAGTTCTATGCGGGCCGGCGCGACGTGTGGCCGCGGCCGGAGGTGCACGCGCGGGCGTGGCGGGCCTTGGAGGAGGCCCGTGCCACGACGCGGTCGCGGCGCGGCGATCCCGGGGAGGGCGGGTCGGGGGCGGTGATGAACACCACCCTCGCCGTGGTGGCGACCAACGCCGACCTCACGCGGGCCCAGGTGCAGAAGATGGCCGGCACGGCTCATGACGGGCTGGCCCGGGCGATCCGTCCGGTGCACTTGATGAACGACGGGGACACCGTCTTCGGGCTGGCGTTGGGCGGGCACCCGTTGGCGGGGATGGCGGAATTCAACGAGGTGCTGGGTGCGGCGGCGGACGCCGTGTGCCGGGCGGTGGTCCACGCGGTGCGGGCCGCGGAGGGTTTCGACGGTCCGGGCGGCCTGTTCCCCTCCTGGCGGGACCTCTACGGTCCGCAGCCGAGGGTCCGGGACGGTGGATGACGGGGTGACGGTCGCTGCGGGGTGTGCCGGGCGGGTCCCGTACGCGGGTGCGCGCGGTCACGGGCGTACGGGACGCGGTGGTGTGCGGCCGGGGAGCACCGGGCGGCCGGGCCCGCCGGCGGCCGGGACGGCCTCCCGCGGTGCCTGAAGCCCGGTACGTCGTCCGGGCGGGGTCAGGGCCGTAGGCCCGCGCGCCTGAGTGCGATCCCGGACAGGGCCGCGACGGCTTGCTGGTCGCCGCGGCGCCAGGCGTCCGCGAGGCCGCCCGGCGGGGCGGGGATGGCCAGGAGGTCGCCGGGCGGGCCGGTGAGGGCGCGCAGGGCGAGCAGGTCGGCGCCGCCGGGTGCGTCGGCCAGGCGCCGGATGGAGGCGCTGTGACGGATCCAGCGCAGGCGCAGGGGGAGCCACAGCAGGAGGACGAACGCCACGGGGACGACGATGAGGACGACTGCGGCCAGGGTCGCCAACTGGTTGACGCTGTCCTGGAGCGACTGTCCGGCGTCGGCGATGCCGGTGCCGGCGTCGGCCGCGGACCGGAAGGGTTTCTTCAGGAGGTCGCCGACCAAGGGCACGTCCGAGGCCGTGTCGCCGGCGTCGCCGAGGGCGGTGGCGAGGCTCTTGCCGGAGCTCTCCACCTTCCGTCCCGGCTCGGCGAGCAGCATGATCGCGTCGTGGACGGCCAGGGCGAACCACACCGCGGCGGCGATCAGGACCATGGCGACCAGGTCCGCGAGGATCTGGCGGTTGCGCCGCGCTGGGGTCTGGGCGTAGAGAAGCATCGGCTGCTCCCGTTCCGGTCGTGGCGTCGAGGAGCCGACCCCGGCCAGGTGTGCGGTGCCGGCGGTCGGGTCCGGCCGGTTGCTCGACCGTACGTCGCAATCGGCCTCTCCACCGGTGTTCACGGGGACAGGTCCGCGAACCGTTGCCGGGTTGGCGCATCGCCGACGCCACCGCCGGGCGGCGGCGCGTCCCCTATCCGGCGGGCGTGTAGTGGTCGGCGTAGGACCGGAGGCGGGCGGGGAGCGGGCCGGCGGCGCCGGTGGAGTTCATCCGCATCCACAGCTCGTTCTCCACGACGAAGCGGTACGCGAACTCCTCGAAGCCGTCGGCGCACCGCACCAGCGAGGCGGCCACCGCGGCCCGGACCTCCTCGGCCGGTTCCCCGTCCGCCCACCAGCCGGCGGACTCCAGTTCCAGGTGCGAGAACACCACGAACGCCTCGCCGCAGGGGCGCAGGTACAGGTACCAGATGACGCAGTCCTGCTGGTCCCGCAGGAACCGTATGAGGCGGGCGCCTTCCTCCACCGGGCTGCGCAGGGGGCCGGAGAGGTGGCTCCAGCACGCCGTCACCGAGACCTCGTCGAAGGCGCGGTGGAGGTGCTCGCCGGCGTAGAAGGCGGCGAAGTCCTCGGGGAGGGTCAGGCCGGCCTCGGCCAGGTCGCGTGCCAGGGCCGCGAGGTGCTCCTCGTGTTCCGATCGCGGGCCGTCCGCCCCGCCGAGCCAGTGGAACCGGCCGTCGATGTGTGCGGCGTCCAGCGGGGGCAGGCTCTCCAGGGGGTACACGTCGTAGGTGGAGGCGCAGGGCCGCAAACGACCCAGGTCGGTGGCGCACCAGCCGGTGGGGAACGCGGTGGCGGCCGCGGTGTCGACTGCGGGCCGGGAAACGGAAGCGGACATGGAAAACCCCTCGGGCGGTGGCTGGTTCGGTGCTGTGCACGCATCTTCACGCCCGCCACTGACATCGGCGGTGAGCCCGGCAGGAGGCGGCGGCGAACTGCTCGCCGGGACCGCTGCCCTGGCGTGCGGGCGTCGGGGTTACTTCAGCAGGCGGCCCAGACCCCCGGCCCGTGCCCTCCTCCCCCACCGTCCCGGAGGCGGCGTGGCAGGATCGGCAGATGACCGCAACGAGCAGTGTGGGCGGCGCCGACCTGCGGCGCGAGGCCGACCGGGTCGTCAACGAAGTAGCGCAGGAGCTGCGCACGTTGGACGAGGGCGCCGCCTGGTTCTGCCGCCTCTCCCCCGCGGACCGGCGGGAGGTGTTGCGGCTGGTCGGCGGGTACGCGATGCAGGCGCACGTCACGGCCGCGGACAGCCGCGCCGGGGTGGCGCGGTCCGGGGTGAGGCCCACGGCCAATCCTGCGGTGATGATCTGCATGGACCCGCCCCGCAGCGGGTTCTGCGGCCTGCCGGCCGACGAGCACGTGACGGCGTTCCGGGTGCTCGTCGCCGTGTTCGGCGTCGCCGACACGCGCCGCAGGCGGACGTGCTGCAAGGGCGCCTGCGGACACGCCTGGCACCACCTTTCCGCGGCAGCCGGAGAGCCGTAGCGGCGGCTGTGGTCGCTGGGGCTGCCGGTGGAACCGTCGTGTCGCGTCCGCCGTCCGTATGGATCAGGGCGCGTTCCCGGCCGCGGCCGCGGGCGCGTGGCACGAGGGGGATGACGGCGTGGCGTTGGACATGGCGCAGGCGAGCGGCCGGGAGCGGGCCCGGAGCGAGTGGTGGGCGGGGGCCGGCTGGGCGCTGCTGGGGGTGGTGCTGTTGGCGCTCTGCGTCGCGGTGGGCAGCCTGATCCCGGGGCAGATCGCCTACGAGGAGTCGTTCCTGGGGGCGAGGCCGTGTACGGAGGCGCAGGCGAAACGGCTGACGGACCCCTGTCTGCGCACGACCCGGGCCACCGTGCTGTCGGCTGGGCCCGCCAAGAGCGGTCCGAAGAAGGCGACCGTCTTCCAGGTGCGGCTGCGGGGGCCCGTTCCGGTCCCCGCCGATCAGCCGTTCCGCCTCGATCCCGATGGCGAACTGTCGCGGCGCATCAGGCCCGGTGTGGAGGTGGAGGTCGTCACCTGGCGGGACGTCCAGGTCTCCGTCCGCCATGACGGGGTGAGCGAGACGCTGCCGGGGCTGCCGGACGAGGCCACCATGTACGTGGGGATCACGCTGGTCGGCGTGTGGCTGACGGGGGTGGCCTTCATCGCCGCGTTCGGCAGTGTCCGGCGGGCCCGCCGCCATGCCGGCGGCCGTCCCGTCGCGCCGCGGGTCGGTTTCGGCATGGCGAAGATCGTGTGCGTGGTGGTGGTTCCGCTCGCCGTGTCGTTCTTCTGCCTCACCATGTGGGACGCCTGGGTGGCAGCGGGCATGACGGTGGCCGTCTGGGCGCTCATCGCGTTCCCCGCCACGTTCGCGGCTCTGCGCTGGGACCGCGACAGCTGAGCCGGCAGGCCTGGCCGTCACGCTGTGGCGGCGCCGCTCAGCGTTTCAGGTAGGCCAGGACGGCCAGGACGCGGCGGTTGTCGTCCGCGGAGGGTTCGATGCGGAGCTTGGTGAAGATGGCGGCGGTGTGTTTGGCGACCGCGCTCTCGCTGATGAACAGGGTCTGCGCGATGGCGGTGTTGGAGCGGCCCTCGGCCATCAGGGCCAGTACGTCCAGTTCGCGCGGGGTGAGTTGCGCGGTGGTGCCGCGGGCGTCGCTGCGGGCCAGGAGGCGGGCGATGACCTGGGGGTCCATGACCGTGCCGCCGGTGGCGACGGTGCGTACCGCGTCGATGAACTGGGTGGTGTGGGTGATCCGGTCCTTGAGGAGGTAGCCGATCGCGCCGTGGCCTCCGGCGAGGAGTTCGTGTGCGTAGAGCTGGTCGACGTACTGGGACAGGACGAGGACCGGCAGGGCGGGCCGGGATCGGCGTGCTTCCAGGGCGGCTTGGAGGCCTTCGTCGGTGAAGGTGGGTGGCAGGCGGATGTCGACGACGGCCACGTCCGGTTCTTCGGCGAGGAGGGTGTGGAGCAGGGCGGGGCCGTTGTCGACCGCGGCGACCACGTCGAAGCCGTGTTCGCGCAGGGTGCGTGTCAGCCCGTCCCGGAGGAGGAAGAGGTCTTCGGCGAGGACGACGCGCACGGTATCTCCAAGGTCGCGGTGGTCGGGCCGCCCCGCGGGCTGTGCAGGACGAGGGTTCCGTCGAAGGGGTCCAGTCGGCGCCGTACGCCCCGCAGTCCGCTGCCGTCGGGGTCGGCGCCGCCGCGGCCGTCGTCGGTGACGGTGGCGTGCAGGACGCCGTCGGTGTGGTGCAGGCGGATGCGGACCGCCGGGGCGCCGGAGTGCTTGGCGGCGTTGGCGAGGAGTTCGGCGACGGCGAAGTAGCCCGCGGACTCCACGGGGGCGGGGAGCCGGCCGGGCAGGGTCGCCTCGACGTGCACGTCGAGGTGGCTGTCGAGGGCCAGGGAGCGCAGCGCGTCGCCGAGGCCGCGGTCGGCGAGGACGGGGGGCAGGACGCCGTGGACGAGTTCGCGGAGGTCCTGGAGTGCCCGCTCGGAGATGGCCCGTACGTCGCGCAGGAGGGCGCGGGCGGCTGTGGGGTCGCTGTCGAGGAGCCGGGTGGCTTCGTCCAGGGTCATGCCCAGGGCGACGAGGCGGGCCTGTGCCCCGTCGTGCAGGTCCCGTTCGATGCGCCGTAGTTCGGCGGCCTGGACGTCGAGGACGTCGGCGCGGGAGCCGGCGAGGTGTTCGATGCGGCGGGCGAGTTCGGTGGTGTGCGGGGCGGCCAGCAGGCGCGCGCTCCAGCGTGCGTGCAGCCGCAGGGTGGCCGGGGCCAGCCGGAGCCCGGCGACGGTGGATCCGAGGCCGAGCAGGAGAGCGGCGAGCATCGCCGGGGTGGAGTCGACCAGGATGAAGGCGTACCAGTTGCCGTCGCCCAACAGCCGCCACACGAAGGGCTGTACGGCCGCGCCGAAGAGGCCGTACTCGACGAGGGCCAGCGGCACCGCGACGAGCAGGGCGCCCGTCCACGGCTCCGCCCAGGCCCAGCGCAGGTCGTGCCAGAACCCGTCGTCGCCGAGGAGCGCGCGGGCCTGTCGGTGGCGGTCGGCGGTGCCGGCGGGTGCGGTCGGGCGGGGCGGGAGCGGCCGCGGGGGGCTGATCACGGTGCCCGTCCAGCGGGCGGCCCGGGCGCGGTGGCGGTCGGACATGCGGCGCAGGAGCGCCGCGGCGGGCGGGAGCAGGAGGAAGCCGATGCCGACGGGCAGGAGCAGCAGCGCGCCGACCACGAGGGTGCCGGCCCCGCATACGGCGAGCGCGGCGAGTGAGAGCAGCTGGCAGCGGCCGAGGGCGGTGAGCGCGCCCCGGATGCCGGGGCGGGTGTCTGCCTGCGCCATGTCCGCCTGTCGTCCCGTCATGTCAGCGCGTTCCGTGCGCTGTTGTGGTGGTGATCTTATCGGGCGCGGTCGCCGGGCGGCGGGCGGCGGCGAGCCACGGGAGGGCTGCGGCCAGGCAGGCGGCGCCGAGGGCCACCATCGGTGCGGCCGCCGGGGACGTCTCGTCCGTCACGAACAGCATGCCGAGGTTGACCAGGGTGTGGAAGCCGCCCGCGAGGAGCAGCCGGTTGTGCCGTACGCGTTCCAGGGCCAGGCCCAGGATGACGGACATCGCGATGGTGGCCGTCAGGAATCCGGCCGCGTAGGCCGGCTCCTGTGCGAGGACGGGGACGTGCCACAGGCCCCAGAGGGCGCCGACCAGGACGGAGGCGGTGACCGGGCCGAAGCGGGTGCGCAGCAGCGGCTGGAGGTGGCAGCGCCATCCGATCTCCTCGGCGCAGGCACCGAGGAGCTGGGCGGCCACGAGCAGGGCCAGGGGGTGTTCCAGGGCCCGGGGAGCGGTGACGGGGAGCGTGCCGGAGGTGAGCAGGAGGCCGGCTGCGGCGAGGGCGATGATCAGGCCGGGGGTGAGCAGGAGGGCCGAAACGAGCGGGAGGGCGGGGCGGCTGCCGCGGGCGGGCAGGGTTCCCGCGAGGAGGTCTTTGGTCCGGGCGGGCCACAGCAGTGCCACGGCCGCCACGGCGAGGGCGGGGCCGAGCTGGGTCAGTTGCACCACCTCGGGCGGTATCCCGGTCGCGGGCTGGAGGGCTGCGCAGGCTCCCGCCGCGAGGAAGGCGACGACGAGGAACACTCCTGCCTGCGCCGCCCATCCGCTGCGCCACACGCGCCGCTGCCCCTGGTTCTGGTTCTGGTTGTGCTGGTTCTGGTACTGGTGCTGGTGCTGGTGGTCCGGCATGCTGCCCGGCCTCCCCCGTCGGTCGCCGGGGCGCGGCTCTCACGCCCCACCTGCGACTTTGCCGCTGGGGAGTGCGGTCCGTCCTTGTACGTGGCTGCCGAGGGGGGTGTACCCAGGTACACCACTCCCCCGCGCTCCCCGTGCCGCCGAGCGGCGTGAACGGCGCCCGGCCGGCCGGCTCGACGGCCGTCGTCTCCTGGGGTGTGACCAGGCGGGCGTCGAGGACCTGGGCCATCGCCTGCGCCACGCGGCGGGCGGTGCCGTGGGACACGGACGTGCAGACGAGCAGAGTCTTCAGCGGTGTTCCCTTCGTCGCTCGGCCCCGTGGAGCGGGGACCGATGAGGGCCGCCGAAGGTGACGGGGTCCGCGCCGCGACGGGTCAGCGCGTCGTCCAGCCGCCGTCCACCGAGAGGGTCGTGCCGAGGACGAAGGAAGCGCGGTCGCTGCAGAGCCAGGCGGCCGCCTCGGCGATTTCCGTCGGGTCCGCGATGCGCGGCAGGGGGGCCGATCGCAGGAGGACCTCTTCCATCGCCGGGTTCTGCTGGAGCCAGTGGTCGATCATCTCGCTGCGGGTGGAGCCCGGGGCGATGGCGTTGATGCGGATGCCGTGGGTGGCGTACTCGCAGGCGGCGGCCTTGGTGAAGCCGAGGACGGCGTGTTTGGAGGCGATGTAGGTCGCCGTGACGGGGGTGGCGACGAGGCCGGCGGTGCTGCTGTTGTTCACGATGGAGCCGCCGCCGCCCGCCAGCATGGCGCGGATCTCGTGGCGCATGCAGTTCCAGACGCCGCGGACGTTGGTGTCCATCACGGTGTCGTAGGCGTCTTCGTCCAGCAGGTGCATGGGCTGCGGGGTCGCGCCGACGCCCGCGTTGTTGAAGGCGGCGTCGAGGCGGCCGTAGGCGGCGACGGCCGCGTCGACGGCGCGGGCCACGTCCTCGCTGCGGGAGACGTCGGCGACCACGTACTGGGCCTGGTGGCCGGCGGCGCGCAATTCCCGGGTGAGGGCGGCGAGTTGGGGTTCGCGGCGGGCCACCAGGGTCACCGAGGCGCCTTCGCGGCAGAAGACGCGTGCGGCGGCCGCGCCGATGCCCGCGCTCGCGCCCGTGATCAGCGCCGATCTGCCCGCCATCAGAGAATTGCTGGTCTCCCCCGTCACGGCGCGACCGTAACACGATGAGATGGGGGGTGTGATGAGAAGAAGCGTTGTGCTGGTGACCGGAGCGGCCGGGTTCGTCGGGTCCGCGGTGGTGGAGCGGCTCGTGAAGGAGGGTGTGGGGGTACGGGCGTTGGCGCACCGTTCTGATGTGCCGTCAGGGGTGGAGGGGGTGCGGGGGGACCTCGTGCGGTCCGGGTCGCTGCGCGGGCTGTGCGAGGGGGTGGACTGCGTGCTGCATCTCGCCGCACGGATCGGGGGCACGGCCGAGGAGTGCCGGGCCGTCAACGTGGCCGGTACGCGGGCGCTGTTGGCGGAGGCGGAGCGGGCCGGGGTGCGGCGGATCGTGCAGCTGGGGACGGCGGCGGTGTACCGGGAGGGGGCGCACCGGGGTGCGGTGGAGGGGGAGCTCGCCGAGGAGCCGGGGTCGGTGACCAGTGCGACCCGGCTCGCCGGTGAGCGGATGGTGCTGGCGGCGGGCGGGGCGGTGGTGCGGCCCCATCTGGTGTACGGGAGGGGGGACCGTTGGGTGGTGCCGTCGCTGGTGCGGTTGCTCGCGCGGTTGCCGCACTGGGTGGAGGGCGGGCGGGCCCGGATGTCCCTGGTGTCGGTGGACGCGCTGGCCGGTGCGATCGCCGAGTTGGCCGTACGGGAGGGGGGTGTCGCCGGGGTGCTGCACGCGGGTCATCCCGAGCCGGTGACGGCGCGGGAGCTCGTGGGGACGGTGGCGCGGGAGCTGGGGTTGCCGCTGCCGAGGGGGGAGGTGGACCTGTCCGGGGCGCTGGAGCTGGTCGGGGGCCCGGACGGTCCGGATGCGGTGGTGCGGCGGCAGGTGTCGCTGCTGGCGGTGGACCACTGGTACGACAGCGGGCGGCTGTGGGGGCAGTTGGCGGCCTCCCCCGGGGCGCGGTTCCGTGAGGCGTTCGGTCGCTACGCCGACTGGTACCGCGGTGAGGGCTTGGGGTCGCCGCGCTGAGGCGGAGGGTTGCGGCGCGGGGTGTCACCGCGAGGGGTCTGGGTCCGGCCGGTGGGGGGCCGGGGGCTGCGGCGGTCAGCGCAGGGGGAACATCGCGTGGCTCTCTTCGTGGCGGCCGGTGACCGTCGAGGTGAAGACGGTGCGGTCGTCCTGGTGGCCGGTGATCTCGACGCGGCCGGGTGCGACGACGGTGGCGTCCACCCAGCAGGGGGTGTCCAGTTCCGCGTACTGGTGGAACTCGGTGGACAGGCCGGTGGGGGTGAACGTACCGGGGAGGTGGAGTCCGCAGGCGGCCTGGCGGGCGGCTTCGACCAGGACCATGCCGGGGTGGTGGTCGTTGGCGTGCTCGAAGAGGATCGGGTGGTCGAGGTCGGGGTTCAGCAGCCAGCGGCCGGGCCGGTCGGCGGGCGCGAGGACCACGTCGAAGGGCACGAGCCGGCCGGCGGAGGCGGCGGGTACGGGGGTGCGGCGGGCGAGGGGGCGGGTTAAGCCGGCGTGCCCGCGCTCGCCGCGCAGGCGGCGGTAGGTGGTGGGGGCGACGCAGGTGAAGCGGGCGGTGCCGGAGGCGGCGAGTTCGCCGGCGCGGTGGATGTCGACCTGGAGGAAGCCGGAGAAGCGGCTGCCCTTCCAGGTGAAGTCCGTGCACCGGGCGGTCATGTCGAGTTCGCTGGGGCCGCGGCCTATGCGCAGTCGTTCGGGACGGGAGGTGAAGTCCAGGCTCCAGAGGAGGACGTTGTGGCCGAGGGGGACTCCGTAGACGGCGTGGCAGAGGTAGAGGCCCGCCTGTCTGATGGTCTCGCCGGCCTGTACGGGGTCGTGGCCGCGGCCGTCGGCGCTGGTGAAGAAGGTGTGGGCGCGGGGCCACTGTCCGGTGAGGGAGAAGGTGTCCTCGCCGATGCGGTCGCAGCCGGTGAGGAAGACCTCGGCGAGTGAGCTGCGGTGGACGTACTCCCTGGGCACCGTGGTGGTCAGTACCGGGGCCTCGTTGCAGCGCGTCCAGGGTTCTCCCGCTCCCCTGAGCGGGAGGACGGGCGCGTGGTTCCGGGTCGTCAGCATGGTCATGGGACCTCTCCCGCAGAGCCGTTTGACGGATGGGACGGGTTGCGTACGCGAAACGCAAGATACGTACTCTCCGGTTTGGTTTGCAAGGTGCGGAGGGAGAGTGGATGTCGCTCGTGCGCCATCGTCGGGGGTGGCCGATCAAGACAGCGCGGGGCTGCCGTGACGTCGACCAGCGAATATCAGGATGGCGGCCGCCGCTCGCGATATGAGGGATCACGGCCCAAGTGGGAGAAGGCCTTCCGGTCATATGCGCCGGTCCGGCAGGCCATCGTCACATGTTGTTCAACGGGCGACTTTCCGGCCGCCCTTGAGTGATCGCCACGTGGCGGAACCCGTTCGGCAAACCATTGGCAGGCAGGGTGGGGCAATGTCAGAATCAGGGCCGCCGCCGGTCACTAAAGAACCGGATGGATGGTTTCTGAACGCAGGGTGTCGGCAGTCCGCTGCCCCCTGTGACCATTGTTCGCCGCCATCCTGGAGAGCCGTCAGATGAACCGTCAGTGCCCGATAGCGATCGACCTCTCCGGAGCGGACGTGCACGCCGAGGCGGCGCGCATCCGGGAGCAGGCGCCGGCGACGCAGGTGCTGCTGCCCGGCGGGGTGAGGGGCTGGGCCGTCAACCGGCATGCCGACATCCGCAGGCTGCTGGTGGATCCGCGGGTGTCGAAGGACGCCTACCGGCACTGGCCGGCGTGGATCAGCGGAGAGGTCGGCGCCGAGTGGCCGCTGTCGATCTGGGTCTCCGTGCAGAACATGATCACCGCCTACGGGGAGGAGCACACGCGGCTGCGCAAGCCTGTCGCCGCCGCGTTCACCTCGCGGCGCGTGGCCGCCCTGCGGCCGAGGATCGAGGAGGTGGTGGACGGGCTGCTGGACGGTCTGGCCGCGCTGCCGCCGGACCGGACGGTCGATCTGCGGGCGGGGTTCGCGCACGAGCTGCCGACCCGGATGGTCTTCGAGCTGTTCGGGATCCCGGAGCGGTCCTGGGCCCCCCTGCACAAGATCATCAAGGGTTTCTTCGACACGACGATCACGGTCGAGGACGCGCAGCGCAACGCCGCGGACATGGACGTGACCATGGCCGACGTGGTCGCGTACCGGCGGGCGCACCCGGGGGACGACCTCACCAGCGTGCTGATCGCCGCCCGGGACTCGGACGGGGCGCAGGAGGGGGCGCGGCTCAGCGAGAAGGAGCTGGTCGACAACCTGATCCTGCTCTTCACGGCCGGGTACGAGACCACCGTCAACCTCATCTGCACCGCCCTGCACGAACTGCTGCGCCACCCGGAGCAGTTGAAGTCCGTGCGCGAGGGTCTCGCCTCCTGGGAGGACGTGGTCGAGGAGGCGCTGCGCATCGAACCGCCGGCCTCGTACGGGCTGTTGCGGTTCGCGGTGGAGGACATCGACATGGGCGAGGGGGTGGTGATCCCACAGGGGGACCCGATCCTGGTGTCCTTCGGGGCGGTCGGGCGGGATCCGCAGCTGCACGGGGCGGGGTCGGAGCGGTTCGACGTCACGCGCGAGAGCCGCGGTCAGCACCTGTCCTTCGGTTTCGGCACGCACTACTGCCTGGGCGCGACCCTGGCGCGGGCCGAGTGCGCGATCGCCGTGGAGCGCTTCTTCGCGAGGTTCCCGGAGGCGGAGCCGGCGCCGGCGCCGGGCGGGGAGCTGCCGCGGGTGGCGTCGTTCATCTCCAACGGACTGCGGGAGCTGCCGGTGGTGTTGGGGGCCGAAAAGCGGGGTGTGTGAGGCGCGTGGGAGGGAAGTGAGGGAAGGGGGTGTGGGGTTTTGGTGGAGAGGTGACGGATTGTGATGCCCGGCTGGGCAGAGGCGCTTGACTAAAATACGGACCTTCTGGTTGGTTTTGAGGAGGTGACGGATGATGGGGTGACGGGTCCCGTCAGGGGATCCGTCAGGCACGACCCTGGGACAACGGAGGCACCGTGGCACGGCAAGAGCGTGCGGTACGTACGCGTCGCGCGATCTTGGAAGCGGCGGCGGCGGTCTTCGACGAGCGCGGCTACGACGCGGCCACCATCGCGGACATCCTCGCGCGGGCGGGTGTGACCAAGGGCGCCCTCTACTTCCACTTCTCCTCCAAGCAGGAGCTGGCCCAGGGCGTGCTCGAGGAGCAGTTCGCCGAGGGCGGGGTGCCCCACCGGGAGAGCAAGCTCCAGGAACTCGCCGACGTCGCGATGGTGTTGGCGTACCGGATGAAGCACGAGCCGATGCTCAGCGCGGGGGCGCGGCTCTCGCTGGGCCCGGGCATGCGCGACATCTTCGGCGGAGGGTCCGTCCCGGGCTGGATCGAGTTCACGCGCGCCCTGCTCAGCGAGGCGAAGGAGCAGGGCGAACTCCTCCCCCACGTCGATCCCGCCGAGACGGCCTGGATCCTCTCCGCCTGCTGGACGGGCGCCCAGATCTTCTCGCAGACCCTCAACGACCGCACGGACCTCGAACAGCGGGTGGCCGCCGTCTACCAGCACATCTACCCGAGCATCTCCACGCCCGCGGTGCTCGCGCGGCTGGACCTGGGCCCCGACCGCGGGCGGCGGGTCACCGCGGAGATGGGGATCGGGACCGACCCGGCACACGAACCCGAGCCGGCGCTGTCCTGAGACCCGCCCGCCGCGAGGACCGCGGGGGGCGGCGGGACGGGACCGCGCACGGCGATGACGCGCGGGGTGACGGCGTGCAGGGTGATGCGTGCAGGGTCAAGGCGTGCGGGGCCGGGGTATACGACAGGAGGAGTGCGGCCGCGGGGCTGGTTGGCGTACGCCTCTTACGCACATCCGCTCCATCGGGAATCGAGCCGCGCTCCGGTGCGACCGCAGACGGTGGCCGACAAGATCTTGTACCCCCTTGGGCAAACCGCATTGACGGTTTGTGGAGACTCCATGGCCAAGCAGGAGCGTGCGGCCCGCACGCGAGAGACGCTGATCCGTGCTGCCGCGGAGGTGTTCGCCGAGCAGGGTTTCGTCACCGCGTCGATCGCGGCGATCAGCCGGCGGGCCGGCGTGAGCGCCGGCGGGCTGCACTTCCACTTCGAGAACAAGACCGTGCTCGCCCAGGCCGTCGAGGACCGGGCGGCGCAGACGCTGCGGCGGGCCACCACCGAGCGGTGGGGCGGCGTCGCGGCCTCGTCCGCGATGGTGGACGGCAACGCCCTGCAGGTGCTGGTGGATTCCTCCCACGCCCTGTTGGCGCTGCTCGCGGCGGACGTGGTGGTGCGGGCCGCCTTCCTGCTGTGCGCGGACGTCTCCCGCAGGAGCGCGATCGACCTGCGCCGTCAGTGGCGCCTGTGGGTGGAGGCCGTCACGCGGGCCGCGGCCCGGCAGGGCGTGCTGGCCGACGGGCTCTCCCCGCAGGACGCGGCGGGCGTGGTGGTGGCCGCCACCGTGGGGCTGGAGGCCCTGGGTGCCCGTGACCGGGACTGGCTCGCGCCCCACGCCCTGACCCGGTTCTGGGCGGTGACGCTCCCCCGGCTCGCGGCCGACGGGACCCTGGGCGGGCTCGTGGCGGAGGGCTCGGCCGATGACGCCGGCCCCGGGCGCCGTTTCACCCCGTAACGGGGCTTCGTAGCAGACTGTTTGGTCTGTTTGGAGCGGCGTGAGAGGCGATTCCCGGGGTCTCGCCGGGGGCGATCAAGAGGGGCGCCGACCGCTCCGACACCCACGGGATCAGATGAAACCCCAGCTCAGGGAAGGTTTTTGAGGGTTGATCAGGTCTCGCTGGTCGGTAAAACAGCGCAACCGGTTTGATATTGACAAACCGTCGGTCCTGTTTTCTACTTGCTGTGCGACTCATCCAAGGACAGGGGAGTACGGCGTGGACATCGATGTACTGGGCGCGTTGGCTGTGCGGGAGAACGGGATCTCCATCACGCCGACCGCCCCCAAGCCCCGGCAGGTCCTGGCGCTCCTGGCCCTCCATGCCGATCAGGTGGTGCCCGTATCGGCGCTGATCGAGGAGTTGTGGGCGGGCGAACCGCCGCGCAGCGCGCGCACGACGCTCCAGACGTACGTTCTGCAGTTACGTGCCCTCATCGCGACCGCTCTGGAGCGGGGCGCGGCCGACGGCGCGCGGGCGGGTGCGGATCCCGGGGATCCCCGTGATCCCGGCGATCCCGTGCGGACCGCGAAGGACATACTCGTCACCCTGCCGGGTGGCTATCTGCTGAGCAGCGGCGGCGGCGTCCTGGACGTGCGCGAGTTCGACCGGCTCGCCGGGACCGGCTACCGCGCCATGGACGCGGGCGACTTCCCCGCCGCCGCGCGCCTGCTGCGCGAGGCGCTGGCCCTGTGGAGCGGGCCCGCCTTCGCCGACGTGCAGGGCGGGGTCCAGCTGGACATGGAGGCCAGACGGCTGGAGGAGACGCGGCTGTGCGCCCTCGACCAGCGGATCGAGGCGGACCTGCGGCTGGGCCGGCACCGGGAGTTGCTGGCCGAACTGACCGTGCTGGCCAGCCGGTACCGCACGCACGAGAACCTGCACGGGCAGTTCATGCTCGCCCTGCACCGCTCGGGCCGGCGCGGCGAGGCGCTGGACGTCTACCAGCGGCTGCGCGGGACGCTGGTGCGCGAGCTGGGGCTGGAGCCGTCCGTGGCGCTGCGGCGGCTGCAGCGCTCGATCCTGATGGCGGGCCCCGAGGGCCTCGCCGAGCCGGGCGTGGAGCCCGGGGGCGAGCGGCTCGTTCGGGTCTGAGGTGCGCGGGGCCCTGCCGGTCGGCGGCGGGGCGAGAGGGGACGGCTCGGTGCAGGAGAGGTCGGAGCGAACCCGTAGGCGGCTGGTCCACGCCGCGGCCGAGATGTTCCACCGCAACGGTTACGCCAGCGCGACGCTGGGCGAGATCGCGGGCGCGGCCGGGGTGACGAAGGGGGCGTTGTACTTTCACTTCGCCTCCAAGGACGAGCTGGGGGAAGCCGTGCAGCAGCGGGGGTACACCCTGCTGCACGAGGAGGTACGGTCCCTGCGCGAGTCGGGGGCCCCGCCGTTGCAGGCACTGATCGACATCACGCACTGGCTGGCCGGGGCGCTGTACGAGGATCCGGCGATCCCCGCGAGCTTCCGGATCACCAAGGAGTGCGGGGCCGGGCCCCGGGGGCCCGTCGGGGCGCAGTCGGTGGTGGTGGACTTCCACGCGGCGTGGATCGCGGTGGTCTGTACGTTGCTCCGGCTGGCGAGGGACGCGGGTGAACTGCCGGCGGCGGAGCGCGAGTGGGAGGGCGCCGAGGCGCTGGTGGCGGCCGTGGCGTGCGGAATCGAGGTCATGTCCGGAGCCGGAACGCCGTACGGGGAGCTGCGGCGCAAGGTGGCGGCCCTGTGGGCCCGGCTGCTTCCGAGCCTCGTGGCGGCCGAGGACGTAGGGAAGTACCGGACGCGCCCGCCGGTCGGCGCGGCGGGCGGGCCGGGATCCGGCGGGGCCGCGGAGTTCCTCGGAGCGGGGCACAAGGAAGCGGGCGGCGGCGGAGCAGGCGGTGGAGCGGTCCGTGAGCGGTGAGACGGTGCTACCGCTGTGGGCGGCGCCGCTGGGAGGGACGGCCCGTGCCGGTGGTGGTGCGGCTGCCGTCGAGAGGAACGAGGGCGGGGTGACGCCGCCCGCGGGTGCCGTGCGGGCGCACGGGGTGCTGCCGGGCGACGCGGACCGGGCCGAGACGGCGGGCGCCTAACTCCCGCAGGCGGGCGCCGTGATCGCGTCGGGCGCGGTGGGCGCGGAACGGGCCCGGGCAGCGCGTACGGAGGCCGGACGGGTATCTGACGTCCGGCGTTCGCGTTGGTCGTCCGGCATGGCAGGCGCCCGGGTGGAGCGGTCCTTGCCCGGGCGGGGTCCGTGGGGTGTTTCGCCTGGGTGCGGGCCTGTTCCACGGCTGCGGGACGGGGGCGTGGAGAGGGGCTCGAAGGGGGCTCGAGAATCCGGTGGCGTCGCTCAAGTACCGCTACCGTGCCCGGAGTCGAAGGCCGAAAAACGAGGGAGTCGACGACTTGCGGAGGAGACCGTGAAGATTAAGGTGCTGGGTCCGTTGAGTGCCGAGGTCAACGGGGGTTCGATCGTTCCGACCGCACGCAAGCCGCGGCAGATCCTGACGCTCCTCGCCCTCTACCCGGGCCGGGTGGTGCCGGTGCCCACGCTCATGGAGGAGCTCTGGGGCGCCGACCTGCCGCAGAGCGCTCTCACCACCTTGCAGACGTACATACTCCAGCTGCGCCGGCAGCTGGGTACCGCCATGGGGCCGGGCGGCTCGGGTCCGGGCGGCGCCGGTGGCGCAAAAGAGGTCCTTGTCACGCGGCACGGCGGGTACCTGCTGCAGATCCCGCCGGACGCGGTGGACGTGCACGAGTACGAGAGCCTCGTGACCCGGGGCCACGCCGACTTCGAGCGGGGCGACGACGAGAGCGCGGCAGCGATGCTGCGCGCGGCGCTCACGCTGTGGCAGGGGCCCGCGCTGGTCGACGTACGGGTGGGCCCGATCCTGGAGATCGAGGTGATGCGGCTGGAGGAGAGCCGGCTGGTCACCGTGGAGCGGCGGATCGACGTGGACCTGCGGCTGGGCCGGCACACGGAGCTGCTGGCCGAGCTCACCGAGCTGATCGCCCGGCATCCGCAGCACGAGGGACTGCACTCCCAGGCGATGGTGGCGCTGTACCGCTCGGGGCGGCAGGCGACGGCCCTGGACGTGTACCGGCGGCTGCGCGGCCGGCTGATCGAGGACCTGGGAGTGGAGCCGTCGCCGCAGCTCCAGCGGCTGCACCAGGCGATGTTGACGGTCGATCCGGCGCTGGACGTGCAGGCGGGGCCGAAGCGGGGCTCGACCTTCGACCTGTACGCGGTCTGAGCCCCCGGGGGCCCGGCCGGCCGCCGCACGGCACCGCACGGCACCGCGTGGCGTGGCATGGCATCGGTGGACGGGGACGGTGTCGGTGTCGGTCGTCTGTCGGGGGGTGTCGGTGGCCGTCGGTGCGCTGTCGGTGGCCTGTTGGCGGGCCCTGACACCTTTCCGGAGACGGCCGGCCGGATCCACCGGGCGGCCCGGTCCCGAAGGAGTCACCATGCACACACCCGTCACGGTCATCGGCGCGGGACTCGGCGGACTCGCGCTGGCGCGCGTCCTGCACGTCCACGGAATCCCGGTCACGGTCTACGAGGCGGAGTCCTCCCCGCAGGCGCGGGCGCAGGGCGGGATGCTCGACATCCACGACTACAACGGGCAGCTCGCCCTCGAGGCGGCCGGGCTGATGGACGAGTTCCGCGCCATCGTCCTGGAGGGCCGCCAGGCGATGCGGGTCCTGGATCAGGACGGGAGCGTCCTGCTGGACAAGGCCGACGACGGCACGGGGGGCCGCCCCGAGGTGCAGCGCAGTGAACTGCGCCGGATCCTGCTCGACTCGCTCCCGGCCGGCACCGTCCGGTGGGGGCACAAGGTCGTGGGCACCCGGTCCCTGGGCCGGGGCCGCCACGAGGTGATGTTCGCCGACGGCCACACCCTCGTCACCGGCCTGCTGGTCGGCGCGGACGGCGCGTGGTCACGGGTGCGGCCGCTGCTCTCCCCCGCCACGCCCGCGTATACGGGCACGTCGTTCGTCGAGACGTACCTGTTCGACGCCGACACCCGCCATCGCGCCGCCGCGGAGGCGGTCGGCGGCGGGATGCTGATCGTGCCCGCGCCGGGCAGGGAGATCTTCGCCCACCGGGAGAGCGGCGACACCCTGCACACCTACGTGGCGCTGGCCAGGCCGCTGGACTGGTTCGCCGCCATCGACTTCACCGATCCCGCCGCGGCCACCGCGCGGATCGCGCGGGAGTTCGACGGCTGGGCGCCGGAGGTCACCGCGCTGATCACCGACGGGGACACCGCGCCGGTCCTGCGTCCCCACTACGCCCTGCCGCAGGGGCACCGCTGGGACCGGGTGCCGGGGGTGACGCTGCTCGGCGACGCCGCGCACCTCGCGGGTCCGAACGGCGAGGGCGCCAACCTGGCCCTGCTCGACGGAGCCGAACTCGGCAAGGCACTCGCCGCGCACCCCGACGACACGGAGGCCGCGCTCACCGCGTACGAGCAGGCCATGTTCGTGCGCAGTGCCGAGCCGGCGACGTTCGAGGGCGTCGAGCTCTCGGAGATCTTCTCGGCTGACCACGCCTCCCACGGCCTGATCGACATGCTCACCGAGAAGGGGCGCTGACTGCGGCCTCGGCCGGTGGCCGTACGGCCGCGGCGAGGAGGTCTGGTGGTCACAGGCCGAGGATGAGTCCCGCCGCGGCGGCGGAGCCGAGGTGGGCGGTGGTGAGCGAGAGCCATTCGATGGTTCCCATGCGCCAGCGATTGCGTGCCAGCACCCGCCACTCCAGGACGATGCCGGCGACGGCGGCGGCGAGCAGGGGGACCCACAGCAGGGCCCACCAGGACCAGACGCCGCCGAAGCGGAGCACGGCGCACGCCGCGCCGGTGAGCGGCACCATCAGCGACCAGGACGGCGTCGGGCGGGTGTCGTCGGAGTGCCGGGCGGCTGAGGGATCGTTCACGTCGTCGTTCACGTCGTTCTCGTCGTGCACGGCTGACGGCCTTTCGTGCTCGGTGGGACAACTCCCGGAGCGCTTCGCGGTGTCCGTGGCTGTGCCGGGAACGTAGCCCAGGTCGATGACGTCCCTCAAACGGTCTGCGCCCGGGGTGGGATCACGAGCGGATGCTTTCCGCCGTGTCGGGGGCCGTCGGCACCTCATGGAATCGGTTCAAAGGTTCCGCAATCGCCCGCGGCTCACCGGGTTCCGGCCGAACCGACGGGGCGGCTTCCGGCGTGTCGCGGCGTTCGCGGACGGCCCGGGGGTGGGCGGGGTGCGGTGGTTGGGCCAGCCGATGTCGTCGTCCGGGTGGGTCTTCTCGGCCGGGTCGGCGGGCCGGGGGGCGGGGGACGCGCGCCCGGTGTGTGCTGCGGGCGTCCCCGACGCGCGGGGTGCGCGCACCGATGGCCTCATGAGCGACTCCAAGGCGCCGAATGCGGGAAGGGCGGGGTGCCGGCCGGTGCCGGGGCCGGGTTCTGGAGAGTGTGCCTCGGTCGGTTCGAGGAACGCTTGAGGAGCGCATGACGTGCGCATGAGAGCCGTCGCGAACCCCTGGCAAAGGTTTGCCCGCGTGTTGCCGGGCGTCCTACGCTCGATGGCGGTTCCCGACAGATTTCTTGCCCGCGACCTCAGGGATGCTCATGCTGCGACAGCCCGCGTTCGGACACCGCCTGAGAAAGCTCCGGATGGCCCAGGGCCTGTCCCAGACGGCGCTGGCCGGCGAGGGCATGTCCACCGGCTACCTCTCCCGGCTGGAGTCGGGCGCCCGGCAGCCGACCGAGCGGGCCGTGGGGTACCTGGCCGGCCGCCTCGGCCTGGAACCGGCCGACTTCGAGGAGCCGGCGACCGGCTCGCTGGCGCATGCGCTCACCCTGGCGGCGTCCACCGGCTCCCCCGACGCCATCGAGGCCCTCCGCCAGGCCCTGGCCGCCGAGGGGCACGAGCCGCCGGTGCTGCGCTGGCAGGCGCTGTGGCTCCTCGCCGGGGCGGCCCGCGTCCAGGGCGACCACGCGCTGGAGCTGGACCGGCTCACCCGGCTGGTCGCGCTCGGCGAGGAAGTGGGGGTGTGCGAGCTGCGCGTGCGGGGCCTGACCCGCCTCGCGCGGTGTCTGCGGTCCGTCGGTGAGATCAACCCGGCCCTGGATGCCGCCGTCGAGGCCCACCGGATCGCGCTGGGTGAGGAGTTGGGGGTGGAGGACCGGGCCACCGCCCTGCTGGCGCTGGTGTCCGTACAGGCCGAGGCCGGCCGGGTCGGCGACGCCCGCGTGCACGCCGACGAGCTGACCGTCCTCGTGCAGGGGCGCTCCGACGCGCTGTGGGCGGAGGCCATGTGGACGGCCGCGGCCGTGCGGATGCGCCAGGGCGACTACCCGGGCGCGCAGGCCTGCCTGGACGATGCGCTGGAGCGGTTCGGCAGCCAGGAGGACCTGGTCCTGTGGATCCGGCTGCGGCTGGCCACGGCCCGGCTGCACCTGCAGAAGCTGCCGGCCGATCCGGAGCAGGCGCGTCGGCGGGCCGCCGAGGCGGAGGCCGCCCTGGCCTTCGTGGGCACGCCGGCGCTGCGGCAGGACCTGACCGCGCTCAAGGCGGACCTCGCGTTCGCCACCGGCCAGTACGACGACGCGCGCGCCCTGCTCGGCCAACTGGCCGCCGACCAGCCGAGGATGACCTATCGAGGCCGGGTACGGCTGGAGATCCTGCGCCATCAGCTGCTGATCCTCGGCGGCGACCCCTCGGGGATCCAGGGCCTGCGCGAGCTGGCACAGCAGGCGCAGGAGGACGCCAACATCGACCTGGCCGCCGAGATCTGGCGGGTGCTGGCCGACGCACTGACCCCAGCCGGTCAGGGTGTGGGGGCCGGGCGGTTCAGCGGGGCCTCGCCCGTCGGCGGTTGAGGAAGGCTCAAGTCCCCTGGTGCAGCCTGTGGTGCAGTCCGGAATGCATCGCGGGAACGATCAGGGGGGTGGGTCTCATGCCGTCGCAGCGCGTGCACGCGAGCGAGCGGACGGCTTGGGTGGCCGCTCCGGCCGGCGTGGTCTACGGACTGCTGGCCGATGCCGTGCGCTGGCCGCTGCTGCTGCCCTGGCACGTCCACGTCGAGCGGATGGACTTCGACGGGGTCCGGGAGCGGCTGCGGGTCTGGGACGTGCGCGAGGACCGGGTGCGCTCCTTGCACGTACGCCGGGTGCTGGACCCGCACGCCAGGACCGTCGGGTTCGAGGAGGAGGACACCGCCCGGCCGGGTGTGCCCACCTTGGGTGTGTGGACGGTCGAGGCGTGCGGCGAGACCGAATCACTGCTGACGCTACGTCAAGAGCGGACGTTGGAGGGGCTGCCGGCCGCCGAGAGCGAGCGCAGCCGGCGGGAGTGGCAGGCGGAGCCGGCCGAGCGGATCGCCCACGTCAAGGCGGTCGCCGAGCGGTGGGAGCGCCTGGACCAGCTGCTGTTCTCCTTCGAGGACGACGTGCGCGTCGACGGTCCCGCCGAGCTGGTCTACGACTTCCTCTACCGGATCGGGGACTGGCCCGAGCGCCTCCCGCACGTGGACTCGGTCGAGGTGATCGAGGACGTACCGGGTGTGCAGTTGGCGACGGTGGACACCTGCGCCGCCCCCGATGGGCGGACGCTCACCACCCGGTCGGTGCGGCTGTGCTTCCCCTCGGCCGCGCGGATCGTCGACAAGGAGCTGACGACGTCCCCGCTGATCGCCGCGCACAGCGGCGAGTGGTCCCTGGTCCCGGACGGGGGCGGCGTACGGGTCGTCCGTGCCCGGCAGGTGATGCTGCGGGAGGAGGCGGTCGAGGAGGTGCTGGGGGCGGGGACCGATCTCGTGGAGGCCCGCCGGTACGTACGGACGTGGCTGGGGCGGGCGGGTACGCAGACGCTGCGCCTGGCCGGGTGGCATGCGCAGAGCGCCGTGCGCCGGCTGCGATGAGCCGGCGGCCGCTGTGCGGCCACGCGTGGGCGATGAGCCCGGGAAGGAGGTCGTGAGCATGGTTGCCGACCGGTGGCGCCCGGAGCCGCTCGACGCGCCCCTGCACCTTGCCGGTCCCCAGGGGCCGTGGGACGAGGTGGGTGACCGGCTCGAGGACACCGGCCGGGCGGTCATCTGCACGACGTGGGGCCAGTGGCTGGCCGCCGTGCTCCTCGACCCCGCGCTGCGGCCGCTGCTCGGGCCCGACTGGCCGCGCTACCGGCAGACGGCGGCCGCGGCCGGCAGGATGCGCTTCGCCGTCTCGCGGTTCGTGGTGAGGCACTCCGCCGCGGCCGCGCTGGACGTTCCCGTGGACAGCCTGGAACTGGGCTACCAGCCGGACGGGCAGCCCCTGGTGCGGGGGGCGGGCGAGGACCTGGAGGTGAGTCTGGCGCACACCGGTGAGCTGATCGTGGTCGGTGTCAGCCGTAGCGGTCCGATCGGTGTGGACGCGCAGCCCGTGGAGCGTGACGTCGCCGCCGAGGTGCCGGCCGGGCGGTGGTGCACCGTGGCGGAACGCGCGGCACTGGCCGCGCTGCCCGAGGGTGAGCGGCGGGCCCGGCTGCTGTGGCTGTGGACCCTGAAACAGGCCCGTGCCAGGGCGCTCGGGCACGGGCCGGGCCGCGGCTTCGCCGCCTTCGGGTTCGACCGCGACGAGGGGGGCCGGGCCGTCGCGGTGGGCGCGCCGGACGAGGAGGGGGACGCGGCCGGGCCGTGGACGTTCACCACCCATCGCGTCCTGGAGCGTTATCTGGTCGGCGCCGCGCACCGGCGGCTGCCCGGCTGGGCGGCGGCCGGGAAGGCGCAGGTCGACACCGGTTCGCGAAGCGCTGCAGCACCACTTGAGGAAAGGGGAAGCGGGCGCGGGGACCACTTACCCTTTCTGCGACCGGTGACCTCCGGGTGGGGCGAGGGAAGGCGGACGCCGTGAACGCAGGGGAACTTTCCGCGGCGCCCTTCGCGTCGGTCCTTCGCGTCGGTCCTTCCGTGTCGTGTCCGTGTCGGTGACTGACGGGAGCGCGGCGGGCGTCGGGGCCACCCGCATCCGCCCCGGCCGCGTGCGGGCCGGCCGGTGAGCGGGGGCGACGCCGCGGACGGGCCGGGGCCGGTCCTCGCGGTGGTGCACGAGGCGGGCCGCGGTGCGGCCGGCTCCGCGCTCGTCCTCGGCGTGCGCGGGCTCCGCCACGACGCGGACGCCGAGATGTTCGCCGCCCGCATCGCCGAGCGCCACCGCCGCTTCCGGGTCACCCTGGAGGGCCACGGTCCGGGCCGGCACACCCTGCGCCTGCTCCCGGACGCCGGCACGCCCGGCCCCACCTCGCCGAGCGGCACGTCGCCGGGCGGTGAGCTGCTGAGCGGTGAGCTGCTGGCCGACCTGCTGGGCCCGTACCCGGGGGCCGCTGAGCCCCTGGCGCTGGCCGGGGACCGGCGCGAACTGCTCGTGGCGGCGCTCACCGGTGCCGACGGGCCGGACCGGTACCTGGAGCAGGTCCACTGGAACTGGTCGGGGCCGCTCGACAGGGCCCGCTTCGACGCGGCCTGGCAGTCGGTCTGCGGGCGCGAGTCGATCCTGCGGGCCGCCTTCGACTGGACGGCGGTGCCCCGGCTGCTGCTGCATCCGCACGCCGAGGTCGAGATCGTCCACCGCGCCCGCAGGGACACCACCTGGCGGGAACTCCTCGACGCGGACCGGGCAAGGGGGTTCGCCCTCAACCGTCCGCCGCTGCTGCGCCTGACCCTGCTGGAGGGGGCTCCGGGGGCGCCCACCCGGGTGCTGCTGACCTGCCACCGCGCCCTGCTCGACGAGCGGGGCGTCCACCTCCTGCTGCGCGCGTTCTACCGCGCCTACCTGGCCGCGGGCGCCCTGCCCGGCGGTGAGCGCCGCCCCGACCTGCGCGACCACGCGCGCTGGCTGGCCCGGCAGGGCGCCGAGGGCGCCCGGGAACTGTGGACGGTCGCGGCGCCCCCGCGCGGCGCCGCGACCGCGCCGGGCCGCCCCGGCCCGGACACCGGTCAAAGCGGCGAGGGACGGGTGCGCCGGCGGCTGGAGGAGCCGTACGGGCCGCGGCTGCGTGCGTGGGCCGCGGCGCGGGGGGTCGGCGAGAGCGGCGCCCTGCACATGGTGTGGGCGCTGGTGCTGTACCGGGCGGCGGCGGCCGGGGGTCCCCTGCCGGTGAGTTTCGGCGTCCGGGTCTGCGGCGGCGACATCGCGCTGCCCGGAGCGGGAGGCATCCCCGGGCTGCTCGGCGGTGCGCTGCCGATGACGGTGCGGGTGGATCCGGCGGCCCCGCTGGCCGACCTGTTGCGGCAGGTGCACGACGCCCGGCTGGACCTGGGCGCCTACCCGTGGGTGTCGGCCGACCTGGTCCGCGAGTGGAGCGGGCGGGGGCCGGGCGAACCCCTGACCGACAGCGTCCTGGTCTTCGACGCTCCGGCCGATCCGGGGGCCGACGTGCGGCGTGAGCTGGAGGCACAGGGCGTCGGCGTGGACGCGCCGCGGACGGTCGGCGCCGGCGCCGGCGTGCCCGTCACGGTGGTCGCCCGGCACGAGGGCGGCGGGGCGCTGGTCCTCGACGCCGTCCACGACCGGGCGCGTCTGGCCGACGCGGACGCCGCCGCTCTGCTGGGGCAGTGCGTCGGCCTGCTGCGGGCCCTGCCCGATCTGCCGGATCCCGATCCCACGGTCGGCGCGGTGCTGGGCCTGCTGGCGGACACCGAAGCCCCTTCGATGGCCGCCGCCCGGCCGCCCGCGGTGCGGCGTGGCGCGCTGCGCACGCTGCGCGGCGGGGCGGCTTCGGCGGAGGTGATCTGCCTGCTGGCGGTCCCGGGGGTGGTGGAAGGCTGCTACGAGTTGTTCGCCCGCGACCACCGGGGCCCGCAGACGATCGTGGTGCTGGAGCTGGACGGTCCGCCCGGCCCGGTGGTGCCCGCCGCCCTGGCCGGGCTGCCGGCGCACGGCAGGCGGCTGGTGCTGGGCGGGTGCGGGCCCGGCGCGGCGGCGGCGTACGCGCTGGCGCGGGTTCTCGCGGACGGGTTCGGATCGCCGGTGAGGGTCGTCATGACGGGCCTCGGCGGTCCCCGCGGCAGCGCGCAGGCGCTCGCCCGGGGGCTCGCGCAGGTGGCCGTGCGGCGCGACTGAACGGTCCCGCTAGGCGGCGTAGAGGTCGAAGGTCGAGGTGCGGCGCGGGCCGGCGAGGACGTCGAGCTGCGGGTCGACGGCGAGCATGGCCTGGTGCAGTCGCTGGAGTTGCGGCGACGGTTCCACGCCCAGGTCCTCGATCAGGCGGGCGCGCAGCCGGCGGTAGACGTCCAGGGCGGTGGCCTGCCGGCCCGAGCGGTACAGGGCCACCATGACCTGGGAGTGGAGTCCCTCGTGCTGGGGGTGGCGTGCGGTCAGCTCGGTCAGCTCGGCGATGAGTTCGGCGTGCCGGCCCAGTCTCAGGTCGGCGTCGATGCGCCGCTCCACGGTGACCAGGCGGCTCTCCTCCAGGCGCATCACCTCGATGTCGAGGATCGGCCCGACGCGTACGTCGACCAGGGCGGGGCCGCGCCACAGGTCCAGGGCGGCCCGGTAGCGGGCGGCGCAGACCCGGCTGTCGTCGGATTCGAAGGCCGACTGGCCCTCGCGGACGAGGCGTTCGTAGTCGTGCACGTCGACGCCGTCCTCGGGTATCTGCAGGAGGTAGCCGCCGTGGCGGGTGACGAGTACGTCCTTGGCGCCGCCGGGGGCGTCGGGGCCCATGGCGGTGCCCAGGCGTCTGCGCAGTTGGAGGATGTACGTCTGCAGGGTGGTCAGCGCGCTCTGCGGCGGCGCGGTTCCCCAGATCTCCTCCATGAGGGTGGGAACCGGTATGACGCGCCCCGGATAGAGCGCGAGGAGCGCCAGGAGCTGTCTTGGTTTGCCCGCGGTCGGCACGATGGATCCCCCGTTGACCTCTGCGCTCAGCGGACCCAGAACCTGAATTCTCACGGTCTCCTCCGTACTTCCTTGGCTCTTTTCCTCCGGTGGCCAAGGAGCTGCCCCCGTTCGAGGCACGCTAGCCGGGGTGGATGTGCTCCATCTCTTTCCTGTAGTGGCTTTCGAGCCGCCGCCGAGCGGTTACGGCCAGTCGATCAGGGCGGTGGCGGGGCCGGTGGTGGCCGGCGTGCCGGCGGAGGTCGGGGGAACCGGCCAGTCGATGGCGCCGCCGTCGGCGTGGGCGGCCGCGCCCGCGGTGAGGACGGCGGTGGCGACGAGGGCGGCGGTGGCGACGACGCGGGCGATGTTCTTCATGGTGGCTCCTCCGTGGCAACGTTTCGCATCTTTTTGGCAAGTCCTCTGCCAAGAAGATTGGCAACGTCTGCTCGGGATTTGCTCGTCAATCGCTGGAGAAATGCTGGAGGGGCGGGCGGATAACGCCGGCCGGCCGTTCTTCGGGCGCCCGTGGCGGCTTCGTGAACTGCTGTGACCTGCGCGGAAGTTGATGGGGCGCGGGCGGGGCGGGAATGTGCCAGGAGTTGCCAGGGAGCCGGAACTCGAGCATCGCCGGAGCGGGCATTGCCAAGACCGCCGGGCCATAGGCAATGTATTGCCAAGCGTTCTGGCAATACAGGGAACACAGGGTCGTGGACGTGCCGCGGCCCCGACAGCGGGGGGAGGCCCCTGAATGAATGCGCCGACGAATGCGCCGACGTACGACACGCAACGAACGGCCCACCTGGACACGGCGGGCGCGGGCCGGATGCCGGACGGGGTGCGCGCCGTGCTCGCCGCCTGCACGGCCCGCGACGACCGTTTCGGGAGCCGTGCGCTGCGGGAGCACCTGGGCGCCGTCCTGGACAGCGAGGTGCACGACCGTCTCGCCGGTCTGCTGGGCGTCCCGGCCGGCGACACGGTCCTCACCACCGGCGCGGCCGCGGCCTTCGACGCCTTCGTCCGCGCCGTGGAGCTCGGTCCGGGCGATCGGATCTGGACCACCCCGCACGAGGGCGTGGACCACCTGAGCACCCTCTACGCCCTGCGCGACCGCACCCGTTGCCGGTTGGAGGTGGTCCCGCTGCGCGCGGACGGCGATCTCGACCTGGACTGGATGGGGGCCCACATCGACGAGGACGTCGCCCTCGTCTCGGTGGTCCACGTCTCCTCGGCCTGCGGGACGGTCAATCCGGTCGAGCGGGTGGGCCGGCTGCTGGCCCCCCACCGGGCCCGGTACGCCCTCGACGCCTCCCACTCCGTCGGCCAGCTCCCCGTCGACGCCGCGCGCATCGGTGCGCAGCTGGTCACGGCGGACGGCTGGAGGTTCCTGCGCGGCCCGGACGCGGTGGGCTTCGCCTACGCCGCGCCCGGGGTGTGGGGCGGGTGCCCGCCGGCGCCCGCCCCGGCCGCCGTGGCCGCGCTGAACGCCGCCCTCGCCCACCACGGCGCCGCCCGCCGCCTGCCGGGCGAGGACCTGCTGGCGCGGCTGCGGGCCGTCGTCGAGCGGACGCCCGGGATCGAAGTGCTCGCGGCGGGCCGGGAGCGGGCGGGGATGCTGGCGTTCCGTCATCGTGAGGTCCCGGCCCCGCTCATCCGCCGCGGCCTGGCCCGGCGGGGGGTCGTCCTGCGCAAGAGCGTCGCGCAGGAGACTCCGCTGCACCCGGCCGCGCGGGACGGCGCGAGCGCCGTCCGGGCGTCCGTCCACCACGACAACGGCGCACAGGACGTCGACCGCTTCGAGCAGGCCCTGCGGGAGGTCCTGCGGGAGGAGCGGGAGAGGCGGGAGCACAGCGGCGCGGCAACGGCCGCGGCGCCGGCCGCGGTCGGCGCGGACCGCCCCGGCGGGCCGGCGTCGGCGTACCGGGCGAAACCGGCCGGCCGCCGCCACCTCACCCTGCACCGGGCGACCTGAGCGCCGCCGCCCCGGCGGGTCCCCACCCCGCCCTTCCGGCCGCCCCGCCGGCGGGCCGCCGAGCCCGCACGCCGCAACGGCGCCAGGACCACGTCTCGTACGGGGTTCGAGCGGACTTCCACGGCGTCTTGAGCCTGGCGCGCGACGGTGGCCGCAATCCGGTCTTCAGATCTGGAGGATCCACATGACCATCAGTGACGTGTCCACCCTGCCGGGCAGAGACCCTGCCGCGGAACTGGCCGGCATCAAGGCCCTGGCCCTGGCCGGCCCCGACGAGCGGGCCACCGAAGCACAGCACGCGAAGGGCAAACTCACCGCCCGCGAACGCATCGCCCTGCTGCTGGACGAGGGCTCGTTCCACGAGATCGAGGCGCTGCGCCGCCACCGTGCGAGCGGTTTCGGGCTGGAGCAGAAGCGGCCCTACACCGATGGTGTGGTCGCCGGCTGGGGCACGGTGGGCGGCCGTACCGTGTTCGTGTACGCGCATGATTTCCGCATCTTCGGCGGGGCGCTCGGCGAGGCCCACGCGGAGAAGATCCACAAGGTGATGGACCTGGCCGAGGCGGCCGGCGCGCCGCTGGTCTCGCTCAACGACGGGGCCGGTGCCCGGATCCAGGAGGGGGTGTCCGCGCTGGCCGGCTACGGCGGCATCTTCCAGCGCAACACCCGCTCCTCCGGGGTCATCCCGCAGATCAGCGTGATGATGGGGCCGTGCGCGGGCGGGGCGGCCTACTCCCCCGCGCTCACCGATTTCGTGTTCATGGTCCGCGGCACCTCGCAGATGTTCATCACCGGCCCCGACGTGGTCCGTGCCGTCACCGGTGAGGAGATCACCCAGAACGGTCTGGGCGGGGCCGACGTGCACGCCGCGGTCTCGGGGGTGGCCGCCTTCGCCTACGACGACGAGCAGAGCTGCCTGGAGGACGTACGGCACCTGCTCTCGTTGCTGCCGTCCAACAACCGCGAGACGCCGCCGCGCGAGGACGGCGACGACCCGCCGCAGCGGCGTACGGAGGCGCTCGCCGGGATCGTGCCGGCCAATCCGCAGCAGGCGTACGACATCCGCCGGGTCATCGAGGAAGTCGTCGACGACGGCGACCACTTCGAGGTCCAGCCCGGCTGGGCGGCCAACGTGGTGTGCACGCTGGCCCGGATGGACGGGCACGTCACGGGGTTCGTCGCCAACCAGCCCGCCCACCTCGCCGGGGTCCTCGACATCCACGCGAGCGAGAAGGCGGCCCGCTTCGTGCAGTTCTGCGACGCGTTCAACATCCCGCTGGTCACCCTGGTCGACGTGCCCGGTTTCCTGCCCGGTGTCGGCCAGGAGCACGGCGGCATCATCCGGCACGGCGCCAAGCTGCTGTACGCGTACTGCAACGCCACCGTCCCGCGGATCTCGCTGGTCCTGCGCAAGGCGTACGGCGGTGCCTACATCGTGATGGACTCGCGTTCCATCGGGGCGGACCTCGCGCTGGCGTGGCCCACCAACGAGATCGCCGTGATGGGCGCCGAGGGTGCGGCGAACGTCATCTTCCGCCGGGAGATCGCCGCTTCCGCCGATCCCGACGCGACGCGCGCGCAGAAGATCAAGGAGTACACGACGGAGCTCATGCACCCGTACTACGCGGCGGAGCGCGGTCTGGTCGACGACGTCGTCGACCCGGCCGAGACCCGCTCGGTGCTTGTCGGGGCCTTGGCCATGCTGCGTCCCAAGTACGCCGACCTGCCGTCGCGCAAGCACGGCAACCCGCCGGTATGACGGGCCAGGAGGCGGCGGCCGCCCCGGGGGCGGGGGCGCCGCCATGGCGGATCGTGCGCGGGAGCCCCGACGCGGCGGAGACGGCCGCCGTGCTGGCGGTGCTGAGCGCCCTGCTGGGCCGGCGGACGGCCGAGCGTCCCGATCCCCCGCGTACGCGGGCCGCCGGGTGGGACCGCGGGGGCGGGTTGCGGCGCGCGGGAACGTGGCGCGAGCGCTGATCCGTCGCGCCCCGAGTGCCCTGCGGCACGCTCTGGACGTCTGGTGAGCGACGGAGGGAACAAGAATGAGCGTGAAGACGAGAGAGAAGTCCCCCGAGCGGCCGGTGGCGCTGGTCACCGGGGCGACCAGCGGCATCGGGCTGGCCGTCGCCCGGGACCTGGGTGCCCGCGGCCACCGGGTGTTCGTCTGCGCGCGTACGGAGTCGGCGGTCAAGCAGACCGTCGCCGATCTGCAGGGCGAGGGGCTGAGCGTGGAGGGCGCGGCCGCCGACGTGCGCGACCGCGCGGCGGTGCGCTCGCTGGTCGCCTCCGCGGTGGCGGCGTACGGGGCACCGGTCAGCGTCCTGGTCAACAACGCCGGCCGCAGCGGGGGCGGGGTCACCGCGGAGATCACCGACGAGCTGTGGCACGACGTCATCGACACCAACCTCAACAGCGTGTTCCTGATGACGCGCGAGGTCCTCAACGGCGGGGGCCTCAGCGCGCAGCCCTGGGGCCGCATCGTCAACATCGCCTCCACCGCGGGCAAGCAGGGGGTGCTGCTCGGCGCCCCCTACTCCGCCTCCAAGCACGCCGTGGTCGGTTTCACCAAGGCGCTCGGCAAGGAACTCGCGCCCAGTGGCACCACCGTCAACGCGGTCTGCCCCGGGTACGTGGAGACGCCCCTGGCGGCGCGCGTGCGCAGCGGGTACGCGCAGGCGTGGGAGACCACCGAGGAGTACGTCCAGGAGCAGCTCGAGTCCAAGATCCCGCTCGGCCGGTACTCCACCCCCGAGGAGGTGGCCGCCCTGGTGGGGTACCTGACCACCGATCTGGCCGCCTCCATCACGGCCCAGGCGCTGAACGTGTGCGGGGGGATGGGGAACTACTGACGTCGGCCGATGCCGGCTGCCGCCCGGCACGCCGAAAAAAGGGGGGAGGGCCGCGGACGGTCGATCGTCCGCGGCCCTCCCCCGTCCCGTGGCCCCCCGTCGTGGCCGCTCCCGGGGCCGCTGCCCCGGGCCGGTCACAAGGCGGTCGGCGGCCCCGAGACGTCCCAGACGACGGCCTGCGGGGCGATGTGGGCGTCCCGCCAGTCGGCCAGGGCGGCGGTGTCCAGCGGCTCGCCGCAGAGCAGGACGTGCCGCAGGGCCGGCAGGCTGGTGCGGGTGACGCGGGCCGCCGCGGCCAGCCGGGCGAACGCGGACGGCAGTTGTGTCACCACGCTCACCTGCTCCTCGGCCAGCAGCCGGGCGAAGGCGCGGGCGTCCGAGGCGGTGTCGCGGTCCACGACGACGGCGCGGGCGCCGCAGAGCAGGGGTGCCCAGATCTCGCGCATGCCCAGGTCCAGGCTGAGGGAGTGGAAGTACGTCCACACCTCGTCCGGGCCCGACTCCAGCATCGGGACCACGGCGTCCACCCACGACAGGACGTCCCCGTGGGTGACGGTCCCCACGGTCAGGGCGCGGCCGGGGTCGCCGCCGGCGGGGGGCAGGGCCAGGAAGGCCGTGCCGGGCGGGATCTCGCGGCCGCTCGCCGTCTCGGGGCGCGCGGCGATGACGTAGCCGCCCGCCTTGGCCAGCGGGATCTCGTCCCGCAGCAGTCCGCTGTCCGAGACGACCATCTCGACGCCGGCGTCGCGCATCAGGTGTTCCTGGAGGCCCGCGTGGTGTCCGGGCTCCAGTGGCAGCACGGCGGCTCCGGTGCGCAGTGCGCCCACCACGGCGGCGGGGGCGGTGCGGGTGCGGCGGGCGCGGACGGCGACGGCCGATCCGGGGCCGGTCCGGCCGGACAGGCGCCGTGCGATGTCGTCGGCCAGCCAGTCCAGTTCGAGGTAGGTGCTCTGCTGCGCGGTGTCCCGGGTGCAGACCCGGGTGGGATGGCGGGCGGCGGCGGCCGCGAAGCGGATGTCGATGCGGTCGCGGCGCTCGGGCGGCCGGGCGGCCGGGTCGAGCCCGATCCGTCCGTGCAGAGCGGCCACGTCGGCGGTCAACTGGTCGAGCTCCGGATGATCCGGAGTGGCGTTCATGCGGCCTCCCAGCGGGCGGGTCGTTACTCCGGGGCCGATGCTGTCGCAGGAGACCGGAAAACGGCTCAAGTCCCGCCGCAGAGGCAGGCTCGGCGGTCGCTCGGAGATCGCCGGACGGGTGCCGGACGGGTGCTGGAGGGGCGCTCGGCGCGTGGTCGAGGGCCGCTCGGGACGCCTGGCCCGCCCGCTGGGGGCATGCCTACGCTGCTGGGACTCACGCCGAAGCCACACACTCTCTCCGTCGCGCTCCGAGGTGACCACTCGTAGACGCAGGCATATGGAACTGAGCTTTGTGGCTATGGCCCGTCTCGCGAGACTGGACTTGACTGTACTCATGACTCAGAACACGCAGATCACCCTCGTCATCGGCGGTCACGGCAAGACCGGCCGGCGCGTCGCCGAGAAGCTTTCCGCCCAGGGCCGTCAGGTCCGGATCGGTTCCCGCAGCGGCCGGCCCGCCTTCGACTGGCACGACAGCGCCACCTGGGGTCCGGCGCTGGAGGGCGTCGACCGGGTGTACGTGACCTACTACCCCGACCTCGCCTTCCCCGGCGCGGCCGAACAGGTCCGCGAATTCTCCAAGGTGGCCGTCGCGCACGGTGCGCGCCGTCTGGTGCTGCTGTCGGGGCGCGGCGAGGAGGCCGCGGAGGTGTCGGAGGAGAACCTGAAGGCCTCCGGCGCCGACTGGACCATCGTGCGCTCCAGCTGGTTCAACCAGAACTTCAACGAGAGCTTCTTCCTGGAGCCCGTACTGGCCGGCGAGATCGCCCTGCCGACCGGTGACGCGGTGGAGGCGTTCGTCGACGCCGACGACATCGCCGACGTCGTGGTGGCCGCGCTGACCGATGACAAGCACATCGGCAAGACGTACGAGCTGTCGGGCCCGCGCCTGCTCAGCTACAGCGATGTGGCCGCCGAACTGTCCAAGGCCACCGGGCGCGACATCAAGTACATCTCGGTCACCAACGAGGAGTACCGCGCGGTGCTGCGCGAGAACAACCTCCCCGAGGAGTTCGCGGACCTGTTCACCATGATCCTCGACGGGCGCAACGCGCACCTGGTGCACGGTGTCGAGGAGGCCCTGGGCCGCAAGCCCAAGGACTTCTCCGACTTCGCCCGCGAGGCCGCCGCGTCGGGGGTCTGGAACGTCTGACGGCGCGGGCTGCGCACCGCCGTTTGCTCCCTCATCGCTCCTTGACCGGGCGGCGACTCTGGTACGGCCGCCGCCCGGTACTCGGGGTGAGGGGGACGACGCACTGCGGCCCCACCGCACACCGTCCCACCGCACACCGCACACCGCTCCACCGCGCTTCGGCGCCACCGCGCACGACAGACCGGCAGGAGGCTCCCGTGCCAGCTCCCCCGTCGTATTCCAGCGAACACGGACTGGAACACCTTCCCCCGCACTTCCACGGCTTCGCCCTGATGCACATCGCGATGCGGCGCGACGCGGCCCGGCTGCGCGCGGCGGCCCCCGCGTGGAACGGCGCGGGCGCCGAGTGGTGGCAGCGGCTGCGCCAGGTCATCGAATGGCACCACACCAGCGAGGACGACGTGCTGTGGCCGGGACTGCGCCGCCGGGACGCCGACTTCGACGCGCAGGCACGCGAACTGCACGAGGACCACGAGGAACTGGACGCCGCGATGGCGGCCGTCGGGACGGCGATCGCCCACCGCGGCGACGGCCTGGTCCGGGCGGCGCAGACCTTCGAGGGCGTGCTGCGCGACCACCTGCGCGACGAGGAGCGGATCGTCTTCCCCGTCTTCGAGCGGCTCGGGGAGCGGGCCTACCTGGCCGAGGAGCGCAAGGTCGTCTCCAGCGCCCCGATGCGGGTGATGACCTACCTCCAGCCGTGGATGTTCGACGGCGCTTCGCGGCAGTCGGTCGCGCACGTCTCGGCCACCATCCCGCCGCCCGTCCGGCTGATCGGCGCCACGCTGCTGAACCGGCGCTACGAGCGCACGTTGAAGGGACTTTCGCAGTGAGCAGCACGACCACGCAATCGGTGACGCTGGTGGCGGCGACGGTGGGGACCGGGCTGATGGCCGGGCTCTACTTCGCCTTCGACATCTCGGTGATGCCGGGGCTGGGCCGCGGCGACGACCAGACGTACGTGACCGCGATGCGCAACATCAACGAGGCCATCGACAACGGTCTGTTCGGGCTGTTGTTCCTGGGCGCCTTCCTGGCCACCGGGGTGGCGGCCGCGCAGCAGCAGCGTGGCGGCCGCCTCGACGCGGCGCGCTGGGGCTGGCTGGCGTTCGCGTTGTACGGGCTGTCGCTGGCGGTCACCGCGATCGTGAACATCCCCCTCAACAACCAGCTGGCCCGGGCCGGCGCCGACGTGGCGGCGGCCCGTAGCCGTTTCGGCGGCCGGTGGGCCTCGGGCAACATCGTGCGTACGGTGGCCTGTACGGCGGCCCTGGCCGCGCTGGGACGGGCGCTGACGCTGCACGGCCGCGCGTCGGTGTAGCACCCCGGCCGCGGCGAGAGCAGCGGCGGCAGACGCCGTGGCGCTGCGCCGCTCCTCCCCCGCGAACGGCGCCCGCTCTCTTCTCCGTCCCCCGCGGGAGAGCGGGCGCTTCGCCGTGCGCGGGCCCGCGTCCGGCCTAACCGGATGCGGGATGTGGGATGTGCGGCGGGGGCTGGGGGCCGGAGGGGGGACGCGAGAGGATGGACGCATGGACACGCTGACCGGACTGTTGGAAGGCCCCAAGGCCCGGGGGGCCTTCCTGCTCAAGTCCGTCTTCAACCCGCCCTGGTCGCTGCGCGTGGAGGACCGTGCGCCGCTCTCCGTCGTCACGATGGTGCACGGCGACGCCTGGCTTCTTCCCGAGGACGGCACGCCGGTGATGATCCGGCCGGGCGACGTGGCCGTCGTACGCGGCCCCGAGCCGTACACGGTCGCGGACTGCCGGGACACACCGGTGCAGATCACGGTCGGCCCGGAGCAGCGGTGCAGCACGCAGGAGGGCGAGGACGTCACCGAGACGATGGCGCTCGGTGTGCGGACCTGGGGCGACGATGTCCAGGACGCCGGTTCGGCCGTGATGCTGAGCGGCACCTACCAGGCGCCCAGTGAGATCGGCCGGCGGCTGCTGAGCGCGCTGCCGACGATCCTGGTGCGGCCGGCCGAGGCCGCGGACACCACGCTGGTCACCTTGCTGGCGGCGGAGATCTCCAAGGACGAGCCGGGTCAGGAGATCGTCCTGGACCGGCTCCTGGACCTTTTGCTGATCGGGGTGTTGCGGACCTGGCTGGCGGCGCCGGGCAGCGGGGCGCCCTCCTGGTACCGGGCGCAGAGTGACCCGGTGGTCGGGCCCGCGCTGCGGCTGCTGCACGAGAATCCCGCCCACGGTTGGACGGTCGAGGAACTCGCCCTGAAGGTGGGGGTGTCGCGGGCTTCCATGGCGCGCCGGTTCACCGATGTCGTGGGCGAGCCGCCGGTGGCCTATCTGACCGGGTGGCGGCTGGCCCTGGCGGCGGACCTGCTGCGGGAGCCGGACGCCACCATCGCGACGGTGGCGCGGCGCGTGGGCTACGGCTCGGCCTTCGCGCTTTCGACGGCGTTCAAGCGGGTGCGGGGGATGAGTCCGCAGGAGTTCCGTTCGGGCGCCCACCCGGTGGCCGCGCCGCAGGCCCCGCAGCGGGCGCGCACGGTGGTGCTGCCCGGGCCCTGACGGCCGGTGGGTGGGGGCGGACGGCGGCCCGGGAGCCGTGGCTGCGGGTCCCGGGCCGCTGTCCGTATGCCGTGTGCGTGTGCGTGGGCGTGTTTGTCGTGTTCTAGGTGGCGGCGGGTAGGGGCGCGGCGGCCCGTTCGGCCGGCTGCCGGGCGCCTTCGCGGGTCACGGCGGTCAGGACGAGGTCCGGGCCGGCCAGCCAGCGGCCCCGGTAGTGCGGGTCCACGGGCACCGGCGGCGAGGGGTGCATGGTCGCCGTGAAGCCGCCGTCGGGGCACAGGGTGAGGGTGGCGTCGCGGAAGCCGAGCCAGATGCCGGTGGCCGGGTACCACGCCTTGTACGCCGCCTCCTTCGCGGAGAAGAAGACGCGGTCCCACGGGACGGTGGGGTCGCGCGAGGCGAGGGCGGCGAGGTGGGCGCGTTCGTCGTCGGAGGCGATCAGGGCGAGGACGCCGCGGGGCAGCGGGCCGGCCGGCTCCGCGTCGATGCCCACGGCGGCCATCACGGAGGCGGGGGCCGCCACGGCCGCCCGGTAGCCGTCGCAGTGGGTGATGCTGCCGACCACGCCGGACGGCCACTGGGGGGCGCCGCCCGGTCCGGGCAGGAGGGCGCCGGTGGGGCGGCCGAGGTCGGACAGGCAGCGGCGGGCGCAGGCGCGGGCGGTGGCGAACTGGGTGCGCCGGTGGGCCCGGCGGCCCTCCATGAGGGCCGCCTCGGCCGGGAAGAGAGGGGCGGGCGCCGCGTCGTCGAAGGCTTCCGATGACGTGACGCCCGGGGGCAGGAGTTCCTCGATCATCGTGCGGCGAGCTCGGTGACGGCGGCGACCGCGAGGAGCGGGCGTTCCAGTGCGAGCATGTGGCCCGCGCCGGGTACCGCTTCGAAGCGGGCGCCCGGCAGGACCTCGGCGAGGGTTTCGGCCAGCGCGATGTCGATCACCTTGTCTGCGTCGCCGTGCAGGACGACGGCGGGGGTGGTGACCGTTTTCAGGGCTTCGCGGACGTCCCAGCCGCGGGTGCAGCGGAAGAAGTCCGCGCGCACGCGGGGCGTGGTGGCGGCGAACATCTGCCGGTTGACGTCGCGCACGACGGGGTCCACGTCCTTGCCCGTGGTGGAGCCGAGCAGTCTGACTCCCAGCCAGGGCCGGCGCAGGGCCCGGGAGAAGAGCGCGCTGCCCATCATCTTGACCTCGCTGTCCGGGGTGTCCTGGCCGTGTGCCGCGGTGCCCAGGAGGACCAGGCCGCGCAGCCGGCCGGCGGAGGGTGAGGTGGTGGCGTAGGTGAGGGCGGTGAAGCCGCCGCCCGAGTGGCCGACGAGGACCGCCTCGCGGGCGTCGGTCTCGCCCAGGACGGCGGCCAGGTCCGCGCTGAGGCGTTCCACCGAGACCGGGGTGCGGCCCAGGGTGGACGCGCCGTGGCCGCGCTGGTCGTAGAGGACCACCCGGTGGCCGGCGCGGATCAGGCGGTCGGTGACGGTGCCCCAGGCGCGGCGGGTGTGGGCCCAGCCGTGCAGCAGGACCACGTCGGCGCCGCGGGGTGTCCCGTTCAGCGGGGCGAGGACGGTGACGGCCAGTTCCGCGCCGTCGTCGGTGCGGACCGTCAGTTCGCTGGTGGTGTCGGGGGCGGTGGTCATCGGGGTACCGCCGACAGCTGCCGCTGCAGTGAGGCGAAGGCGGCGAGGGTGGCCTTGGAGTGTTCCGCGCCGAGGTCGGCGACCTTGGCCAGGGCCTTGAGCCAGCCGTGCGGGCTGCCGGTGAAGTGCATCGAGAGGCGGGTGCGGCCGTCGGGCAGCGGTTCGAGCAGGAAGGTGCTCGGGCCGCGGAAGACGCCGTCCACGTACTCGATGTCGAGTCGGCGGCCGGGGTCCACGGCCACCGTGCGGGAGGTGAAGCGCAGCTTCAGTCCGCCCTTGTCGACGCCCTTGGTGTGCACGACCACGCCCACCGTGCCGCCGACCTCGTCGGGGGCGCCGGAGACGGCGGTGAACGTGTTGTGCGGGACCCACCATTTCCTGGCGCCGCGGAATTCGGCGACGAGGGCGTCCCAGACGGTATCCGCCGGGGCGTCGATCACCGCCTCGTCGATCAGGTCGTACGTCGTCATTGCGCAGCCTCCACTCGATATGGGAAAGGCGGTGGGGGCGGGGTCCCTCTCCCCTGCCCCCACCGCCGGGTCTTCACGGCCGGCCGGCCTGCCGTCAGGCGAAGAAGCCCTGGCCGGGCGTGAAGATGTTGTTGGGGTCGAACTTCCGCTTGGCGTTGACGAAGCCGCTCCAGCGGGTGCCGAAGTGCTTCTGCCAGTCGGCGCCCGTCATCGGGATCGAGCCCACCAGGTAGCGCTTGGCGCCGCTGGCGACCGCGATGTCGTACAGGCGGCGGTTCTGGTCGATCATGCCCTGGATGTTGGGTTCACCCGGGTTGGGGAAGCGCAGCAGGTCGAAGAGGTAGACCACGGACTCGTTGGGCATCATCGCCAGCGGCCGCTTGATCTTCGACGTGTAGAACGGGTAGAAGAGCAGGAACCCGCCGCCGAGGGAGGTGTCGTCCAGCTCCTGCTCGACGCGCTTCATGAACGCCTTGGTCTTCGAGGCGGGCAGGAACATGCTCAGCCAGGGCTTGGGCGTGTACCAGTGGCCGCCTTCCTTCAGGATGGCCTCGTAGGCGTCGAGGCGGAACATGTAGTCCCTGAAGGAGACGTCCTCGATGACCGCGTCCGCGCGGACGTCCTTGAGGTCGCACAGCAGCTTGCCGCGGTTGGGCGGCGTCGTGTTGTAGGTGGCGCCGACCTCCAGCTTGTAGCGCCAGCCGGAGTTGTCCGGGGTGCGCAGCATCTCGCCGGCGTGGACCTGGAAGCGGCCGTCGGCCAGGACCTTCTCCGAGTCGGCGAGGTACTGCTCGACGGTGCTGTAGAAGAGGCTGAAGATGACGGCCCGCTTGGGGGCCGGGATCAGCTTGACGGTGGCGCGGACGATGATGCCGACCTGGCCGCCGCCCGACAGGGCCGCGTTGAACAGCTCCGGGCGCTGGGTGGCGCTGGCGGTGACGAGCTTGCCGTCGCCGGTGACGATGTCGATGGAGTGCACGGTGTCGCACAGCAGGCCGTACCTCTGGACGGTGCCGCCGATGCCGCCGATGCTGATGGTGCCGCCGACGGAGATGTACAGGTAGTCGGGGAGCGCCGGCGGGGTCTTGCCGACCTTGAGGGTGGCGTCGGTGAGCTGGCCCCAGGTCACGCCGGCTTCGACGACCGCGGTGTCGTTGCCGATCGAGATGATCTTCGACATGCCCTTGGCGTCGATGGAGATGCCGCCGGGGACGCGTGCCTGGCCGTAGACCGAGTGGGACTCGATGTCGTTGCCGGTGCCGCCCTGGCCGTTGACGGCGACCTTGATGTTGTTGGTGCGGGCGTATTCGACGATCTTGACGATGTCGTCGGTGCCGCCGGGGCGCAGCACCGCCCACGGCTTGCTCGCGGCGCCGTCGAAGAGGTGCCCGAAGTCGTTGGCGAAGGCGTCGACGACGCCGGGGGTCGTCTCCAGGGTTCCGGTGAGTCCCGGCACGGGGACGACGTCGGAGCTGCCGGCGGCCTCGGCGGCCGTCGCCCAGGTCTGGGAGACGGTGTTCCAGCCGACGACCGCGACGGCGGTGGTCGCGATCCCGCCCAGGACCCGGCGGCGGGACGGCTGGGCGGGGGTGCCGGCGGCGGTTCTGTGGGTGCTGCTCATCTCGTGCGTCTCCTACTGGTGAGGTACCGGCTTGGTGCTGCGCACCCGGGAAGCGAGCTGGTACTCGCTCAGGTCGAGGCGCTTGGTCCCGCGACGGAAGCGCCAGGTGTAGGTGGGGAAGACCGTCGTGTTGCGGCCGGCGGCGTCGAGGTACCAGCTCTTGCAGCCGCCCGACATCCAGACGGTGCCCTCGAGGTGCTTGTCGAGTTTGCGGTTGTAGGCGTCCTGCGCCTCCCGGCGGACCTCGATGCTGGCCAGGCCGCGCTTGTCGGCCTGCTTGAGGGAGTCGACGACGTACTGGACCTGCGCCTCGATCATCACGGTCTGCGAGGAGTGCCCCAGGGCGGTGTTGGGGCCCAGGAGCATGAAGAGGTTGGGGAAGCCGGCGATGGTGGTGCCCCGGTGGGCGGCCATGCCGTCCTTCCAGGCCTCGCGCAGCTGGACGCCGTCCCTGCCCCAGATCCGGCGGGCGACCGGGCGGTCGGTGGCCTGGAATCCGGTGCCCAGGATGATGGTGTCGACCTCGCGCTCCACGCCGTCGGCGCCGACGATCGACTTGGGGCGGACCTCGGCGATCGGGTCGCTGACGATCTCGACGTTGGGCTGCTGGATCGCCGGGTACCAGGTGTTGGAGAACAGCAGGCGCTTGCACGCCACCAGGTAGTCGGGGGTGAGTTTGGCGCGCAGCGCCTCGTCCGGGACCGACTTGAGCAGGTGGTCGCTCGCCATCTTCTGGACCTTCTCGGCGAGCTTGGGGCGCTTCCAGAAGAAGGCGAGGATCTCGCGGCCCCACATGTTGAAGCCGCGCCGGAACTGCTGGTATCCGGGCAGCGAGCGGAGCATCTTGGTGTGGAGCTCGCTGTTGGCCTTGTCGGGCTTGGGGCCGACCCAGGGGGGCGTGCGCTGGTAGAGGTCCAGGTGTCCGACCTCGGGCTGGATCTTGGGTACGAACTGGATGGCGGAGGCGCCGGTGCCGATGACGGCGACGCGGCGGCCGGCCAGGTCGTGGTCGTGGTCCCAGTTCGAGGAGTGGAAGATCTTGCCCTCGAAGTCCGTCAGGCCCTTGATGTCGGGGACGGCGGCCTCGCTGAGGTAGCCGGTGCCGGTGACCAGGAACTGGGCGGTGTACCGGCCCTGCGAGGTCTCGATCTTCCAGTGCCGTTCGTCCTCGTCCCAGCGGGCGGCCTCCAGTTCGTGCCCGAACCGGATGTGCGGGCGTACGCCGAAGCGGTCGGCCGTGTCGCGCAGGTACGCGTACAGCTCGTCGCGGGAGGCGAACGTCGACTTCCAGTTCGGGTTGCGGGCGAAGGAGAACGAGTAGAGGTGGGACATGACGTCGCACGCACAACCCGGATAGCTGTTGTCGCGCCAGGTGCCGCCGACCTCGTCGGCCCGCTCGAACACCAGGAAGTCGTCGATGCCCGACTGCAGCAGTCGGATGGCGGTGCCCAGGCCCGAGAAGCCGGTGCCGATGACCGCGACCCGCAGGTGCCGGGTGGGGCCGCGGCCGCCGGGGGCCTTCTCGGTGCCCGTGCGTGCTCCGCCGTCCTTGGCCGGCTCAAGAATGCTCGTCACGTCGACCTCCTCAGCGGCGCGTGATGGTGACGCGGAAGTTGTTGAAGAACTTGTCCTCGAGCGTGTAGGCGAAGATGTCGAGGTAGCGCTCGAAGCGGGAGACGACCTCTTCGCCCTCCAGGGCCACGGCCTCGTCGCGGCGCTCGGCCAGCAGGACCAGCCAGGCGCGGCAGGCCATCGCGAAGGACTCGCGCTCGTTGACGATCTCGTCGATCTCGAAGAGGCCCTCGGCGGCGGCGGACAGCTCGCTCAGGTGGGGGATGTGGCAGCCTTCGAACTCGGAGCGCTGGAGGAACTTCAGGTCGTCCAGGAGCGCGCGGTTCATCGGCAGCGCCTCGGCGGTCATGGTGTGCAGCACGAACTTGGCGCCCGGGTTGAGGGCGCCCGCGACCTGCTGGAAGAAGTACCGGTAGCGCTTGGTGCGCTCCTTGGGCGGCAGGTTGGAGGACACGAAGTGCTCCAGCGCGTTGATGCAGAACGCGGCGTCGTACTTCTCGCTGTCGTCGGCGACCTTGTAGTCGGCCCAGCTCTGGACCAGCGTGGTGATCCGCGGGTTGCCGAGGCCGTCGATGAAGGCTTCCTGGGTGCGGGAGAGGGTCAGGCCGACGGCCTGTTCCGCGCCGTGCACGGTGGTGAGGCGGTTGAGCATGGTGCCCCAGCCGCAGCCGATGTCCAGGACGCGCTTGGTGGTGCCGGCGCTGACGTTCGCGAGTTCGGCGAACTTGTCGAGCTTGCGCTCCTGCGCCTCGTCCAGGGTGGCGACGAGGTCCTCGCCGTCCTCCCAGTAGCCGCCGGAGTACATCATCGTGGGGCCCAGCAGGAGTCGGTAGAAATCGTTGCTGACCTCGTAGTGGTGCCTGATCGCATCGACCTCGGGGTCCACCGACTTGGGGGCGACCGTTGTCATCCTGATCCTCTTTCCTGCGTGTCCGGCGGGCCGTGTTTTCCGAATTCGCGACCGAGAAAACCCGATGCCCCGCAAGGTGTGCGCAAGAGGGCCCGGATTCGGGATCCGGTGTGGTGTTGCGCGTTCCTTGCGGGGGCGGGGCTTTTATCGCTCTCGAAAACAAGACACGCACTGCCGAGTTGCATTGCCGAGAGAGGACCGACCCCATGTCGCTGCCCACCATCGAAGAACTGGCGAGCCAGCTCGAGGCCGTCTCGGGTGCCGCGGAGGTCAGCCCCGACGCCCCGCTCCAGCACATCGCGGACGTCGACTCGCTGGACCTGATGGAGTGGCTGTACGGATTCCAGAACCAGTACCCGCACATCCCGGCCGACGAGTCCCTTTTCGCGGACCTCGACGACACGACCACGCTGCGTGACGTCTACGCGAAGATCGTCGACCTCGTCCCGGCTCAGGCGTAGCGAGGGGTGACGTGACCGGCTTCGACATCACCGGGTGGGGCATGTCCGTACCCGAACGCATCGTCACCAGTGCGGAGCTCGCCGAGCGGTTCGGCGTGGACGAGCACTGGGTCGTCAGCCGCTGCGGCATCCGTGAGCGGCGGGCGGTCAACCCGGGGCAGACCACCGCCTCCCTGGCCGTCGAGGCCGGCCGGCGTGCGCTGGAGAAGGCGGGGCTGACCGGCGCCGACATCGCCCACCTCATCGTCGCGACCGCCACGCCCGAACAGCCTTCCCCGGCGACGTCCGCGTTCGTCCACCACGAACTGGGCATCTCGGGGAGTGCGCACGACGTCAACTCCGAGTGCGCGGGGTTCGTCTACGGGCTGGTGTCCGCGATGGCGCTGATCGCCATCGATCCCCGTCCGATCCTGCTGATCGGGTCCGACACGCACACGCTGACGGCCAATCCGGCCGACCGCGACCTGTCGATCCTCGTCGGTGACGGCGCGGGCGCGGTCGTCCTGCAGCCGGGCGCGGAGAACCGGGTCAAGGCGTGGAACCTGGGCGCCGACGGCGCCTGCACCGGCTCGCTGAAGGTCCTGGCCGGCGGCAGCCGGATGCCGACCACCCAGGAGACGCTGGACGCGGGCCTGCACTACGCGCAGATCAACGGCAACGAGATCTACCTCAACGCCGTCCGCTACACCGTCCGTACGGTGCGCGAGACGCTGGAGAACGCCAAGGTGGAGGCCGCCGACGTGGACCACGTGGTGCCGCACCAGGCCAACATCAGGATCATCAACTCGATCCTGTCGCACACCGGTCTGCGCCAGGAGGCGCTGATCACCAACCTCCAGAAGTACGGCAACACGGCTTCGGCGTCGATTCCGATCGCGCTGACCGAGGCGTTGGAGGAGGGCCGGATCAAGGCCGGTGACAAGGTCCTGCTGGCCGGCTTCGGAGCGGGCATGACCTGGGGTTCGATCCTGATGGAGTGGGGCGGTGTCGCGGCATGAGCAAGAACGGTGCGGGGCAGCGGCCCGAGTCCCCGGTCGCGTTGGTGACCGGTGCCTCGGGTGGTCTCGGCCAGGCGCTGGCGCTCGAACTCGACGCGCTGGGCTGCCGGGTCGCGGTCCACTACAACAGTGCCCGTGAGGCGGCCGAGGCCGTCCGGGAGAAGCTGGTGAACCCGTCGGTGCTGGTCACCGGGGACGTCGGGTCGTGGGAGGCCACGCAGGCCCTCCACGAGCGGATCTCCGCCGAGCTCGGCCCGGTGGACGTCCTCGTCAACAACGGGGCGATCCGCAAGGACAGTCTGATGGCGATGCAGAACCCGCAGGACTGGGCGCAGGTCATCCAGACCAACCTGATCGGGTCGTTCCACACGGCCCGCATCTCGGTGCCGCACATGCTGCGGCAGCGGTGGGGCCGGGTGATCAACATCGTGTCGCCGTCGGGCATCATCGCGACGGCCGGGCAGACGGCGTACTCGGCTTCCAAGGCGGGTCTGATCGGCTTCACCCGGACGCTCGCGGCGGAGTGCGGCCGGCGCGGGGTGACGGTGAACGCGCTGTCTCCCGGGTTCATGATCACGGGTATGACGAACACCCTTCCGGAGCGGGTCGTCGAGGGCATGGAGGGCAAGGCTCCCGTCCCCCGTTTCGTCACGGTCGAGGAGGTCGCCCGCAGCGCCCGTCTCTTCCTGGAGCAGGACTGCATGACGGGCCAGGTCATCAGCATCGACAGCGGTGTGTCCATCACCTGACCCCCGGGCCTTCCCTCCCCCGGCCCCGGCCTCCCACCCCCAGGGGAGGCCGGGGCCGCCCGTCGTGCCCGCCCGCAGGCCGGCGGTACGGGCGCTGCGGGGGCCCGGCGGTACGAGCGGCCCCGGCGCTGCGGGCGCTGCGCGTGCGGGTGCGGGGCCGGCCGGGGGGGGCAGGGCGAAGGCCGCCGCGGGGGTCCGCGGCGGCCTTCGGTGTGCGAGCGGGGTCAGGCCGCGGGGAACGAGGTGACGGGGTGGGTGACGGGGTGGGTGACGCAGCCGTGGTCGGCCAGGGAGCAGGGGCGGGGGGCCGAGGTGCGGTGGTCCATCTCGAAGACCCCCATGAGCACCGGGTCCAGGCCGGCCGCGGAGCGCGGGGCGAAGGAGCGGGGTTCGGGGGTGCGCAGCAGCTCCAGGTAGGCCGCTTCCGTCTCCGGTGCCGGATCGATGCCCAGTTCCTCCGCCAGTACCTCGCGCAGCTGCTGGTAGCTGCGTAGTGCCTCGGCCCGGTTGCCGGCCCGGGTGTGGGCGGCCATCCGGCAGCGGTAGGCGCTCTCGCGGAAGGGGGCCCGGCGCACGGCCTCCTCCGCGTAGCGCAGGGCGTGGTGTTCGTCGCCCAGGGCGGAGGAGGACAGGCTCGCGGTCTCCAGTGCCTTCAGGCGGACCTCTTCGAGCTGCTCGCGCATGGCGTTGACCCATTCGCCCTCGTGGGAGGGCAGGAACGAGCCGCGCAGGTTCGACACCGCGCCGGCCGCGAGCTGTTGCGCGACCGCGTAGGCGCCCTCCGCGTACGCCTCCGCGGCCTCGGTGACGGCGGTTTCCGCGCATTCCACGTCGACGGCCGCGTCCTGCGGTATCCGCAGGAGGTAGCGGCCGCCCTGGGCGACCAGCGGGGTCACTCCCGGCTGATCCTGCGGTGTGGTGACGAAGGTGCGGACGCGGCTGACGAGGCTGCGCAGCGCGGAGGCCCAGGTGTCCGGCAGGCCCTCGGGCCATATGGTCTCGGCCAGTTGGTCACGGTCGGTGCCGCCCCTGCGTTCGAGGATGAGTCGGGCGAAGGCCACTTGCGCCTGGGCGCTCGACAGGTGTTGCGGCGCTGCTCCGTCCGGCTCGATCGTGACAAGACCTATGAGTCTGATCAGCACTATGCACTCTCCGAAACGGTCGGCTTCCGGCCGTGTCCCCCCTAGCTCGTGCGATTCAGAGGATACCGGCGGGCCGTCTCGGCATGTCAACAGCGACCGGCAAAACATTCCTTCGCGAATGAAAGCCGAGGTCCGGGGATTGTCTTTCGTTTTTCGAGTGCGGCCGTGGTCTTCCTCTTGCGCCGCTATTGCGCCCCCCGAGTCCTAATGGAATTCCACTAGAGCCCCGCCGGAACAACGGCGGAGCATCGATGGAGTTCCGGGTCCGCCGGACGATCGCGATGAGGAGAAGCACGTGAACGCATCCGCCGCCTGGAGCCGACTCGAGCCGAAGCTGGCCTACTTCCGCGACCGTGTCCGGTCCTTGGAGTACGAGCCCAACCGCAAGAACAGCTTCGTCGCCTACACGGTCGAGCGGGATTCGGCGTACGCGGACCAGGACGGCCGGCGCCTGTTGATGATGTCCGGGTACAGCTACCTGGGCCTGGCCGGTGACGAGCGGGTGGTCTCCGCGGCCAAGGCCGCCGTCGACCGGTACGGCACGGGTAACCACGGGGTGCGGGCGCTGGCGGGTTCCACGCCGCTGCACGAGGAACTGGAGGCCGAGGTCGCCAAGTTCGCGGGCCGTGAGCAGGCGCTGGTGTTCGGTTCGGGCTATGCGGCGAACGTGGGCACCGTGGGGGCCATCGTCGGTCCCGGCGACACCGTCTTCATCGACAAGTACGACCACGCGAGCATCGTCGACGGCTGCAAGCTCTCCGGTGCGACCGTCACCCGTTTCCGGCACAACGACGTCGCCCACCTGGAGCGTCGGCTCGCCGCCGCCCCCGACACCGGTGTGCGGCTGGTCATCGTCGACAGCGTCTACTCGATGGACGGGGACATCGCGCCCCTGGTCGAGCTGCGCAAGGTGTGCGATGCCCACAACGCGCTGCTGATGGTCGACGAGGCGCACGCGCTGGGTGTCATCGGCGCCACCGGCAAGGGCATCGAGGAGCACTTCGACTACGAGGTGAAGGTCGACGTCAAGCTCGGCACCCTCTCCAAGGCCATCCCGTCCATGGGTGGGTGGGTCGCCGGTTCCGCCGAGCTGATCCACCACCTGAAGTACGCGGCCCGCCCGTTCCTGTTCTCGGCCGCGCTGGGCCCGGCGCAGAGCGCCGCGGCGCTGGAGTCCCTGCGGATCCTGCAGCGCGAGCCGGAGCGGGTGGAGTTCATCCAGCGCGAGTCGGAGCGGTTCCGCACCACCTTGCACGAGGCCGGCATCAGCACCGTCGACAGTGAGACCGCGGTCGTGCCGGTCATCGCCGGATCGGACACCGCCGCCTACGACTACGCCACCGTGTGCCGCAAGAACGGCGTGATCGGGCTGCCCGTGGTCACCCCGGCGGTCCCCAACGACCTGGCCCGGCTGCGCATCGCGATCACCGCGGCGCACACCAAGGCCGACCTCGACTTCGCGGCCGAGGCCTTCATCAAGTCGGCGCGCGAGTGCCGCATCATCTGACCCCCCTCACGACGACCGTCCTCACGCCTTAGGGAGCAGACATGCCTGGACCGTCCAGGGGCAGTTCGGCGCTTGTGCCCGTCGCCATCACCGGCATGGGCGTGGTCACCCCCGGCGGGTGCACCCCGGACGAGCTGTGGGACACGCTGCGGGCCGGCCGGTCCACCGCCGCCGAGCTCACCCACTTCGACCTCGGCCGCCACCGGGTGCGGATCGGCTGCCGGGTCCGGGGCCTGGAGGGCCTCGCCGGGCTGGTCCCGGCCAAGGACGCCCGCCGGATGGACCCCTTCGCCCACTACGGCACGGCCGCCGCCCTCGCCGCGCACCGCGACGCGGGATCCCCCACGGCCGAGGCCGGCCGCACCGCCATCGTGGTGGGCAACGCGGTCGGCGGCCGGGCCACCAGCGATCTGGAGTCCGCCCACTACACCGAGGGCGGTCCGGCCCGGGTCAATCCGCTGATGCCGCTGATGACCATGCCCAACGCGGCCGCCGCCCACATCGCGATCCGGCTCGGCTGGACCGGTCCCGCGCTGACCGTCGCCAACACCTGTGCCAGCGGCGCCGACGCGATCGGGCACGCCCTGATGCTGCTCCAGACCGGCCGTGTCGATCTCGTCATCGCGGGCGGTGCGGAGCACACCCTCACCCCGGTCACCCTGGCCGGCTTCGGCAACCTCAACGCGGTCTCCCTGCGCAACGACGACCCGGAGCACGCCTCGCGCCCCTTCGACAAGGACCGCGACGGCTTCGTGATGGGTGAGGGCGCGGGATTCGTCGTCATGGAACGGCTGCAGGACGCGCGGGCGCGCGGGGCTCGCACCTACGGCCTGGTCGCCGGGTACGCCGCCACCGCCGACGCCCACCACCTGGCGATGCCGCTGCCCGACGGTGCGGGCGCCGCGGCCGCGATGGCCTCGGCCATCGCCGACGCCGGCCTCGATCCGTCCGACATCGTCCACGTCAACGCCCACGGCACCTCGACCCCGCACAACGACCGCTCCGAGGCCGCCGCCCTCACCAAGGTGTTCGGCACCGCGCAGCCGCCGGTCACCGCACCCAAGTCGGTCATCGGCCACCTGATCGGCGCCGCCGGGGCCGTGGAACTGATCGCCACCGTGCAGGCCATGCGGCACTGCGAGGTGCCGCCCACCGCCAACCACGAACAGCTGGAGCCAGGAATGGACATCGACGTCGTCCACGGCGCACCCCGCGCGGTGCGCCCGGGACCCGCCCTCACGAACTCCTTCGGGTTCGGCGGCCACAACTCCTCCGTGGTGGTGACGCCGGTATGACGCTGCTGACCCTGCCCTCCCCCGTGCGTACGCTCACCGTCAGCGAACCGGAGATCACCGACTACCGCGGTGCGGCCCGGTGGGGGCTGCCCGCCGCCCGGCCCGGTCAGGCCTCCCCCGTCCACACCTTCGTCCTCGCCCACACGGTGGCCGAGCAGACCGTCGCCGCGCTGACCGCGGCCGAGCCCGGACCGGTCTCGGTGGTCCACCTCGGCCAGGACATCCGCACGGTGCGTCCGGTGCGGCCGGGCGAGACGGTGCGGGTGTCCCTGGAGGTGGCGGGCGTGCGCAAGGAGCCGCGCGGCGCCCGGATCGCCCTGCGGGTCCGCCTGGTCGGCGAGGACGGCCCGGAGCCGTTCGCGGAACTGACCATCTCCGCCCTGCTGGTCGGGGCGACGCTGCTGGAGTCCTTCGGTGACATCGGCGTCGGCCCGGCGGCCCCCGTGCCGGCCGGCGCGGGCGAGCCGCAGAGCGCGGTGCACGTGCTGAGCACCGACTGGATCACCGCCTACGCCCACGCCTCCGGTGACCTCAACCCCATCCACCTCGACGCGGACGCGGCCCGCGGGGCCGGTTTCGACACCGTCATCGCGCACGGCATGAGCGTGGTCGCCCTGGCCGTGGAGGAGGCCGTGGACCGGTTCGCGGCCGGTGACTGCGCCCGGGTGCGCGGCCTGGGCTGCCGCTTCTCGGCGCCGGTGCCCCCCGGCGTCCCGCTGGAGATCGTGTTGCAGCCCGACGCCGGGGCCCGCCTGGTCCGCTTCACGTGCAAGACGCCGCGGGGCGCGGCCGTGAAGTCGGGCTGGATCGAGCTGGCGCAGCCGAGCTCGCGGGACGCAGAGGAGCGGCCATGACGACGAGCGTCCCGGCCGTCCCGGCCGTCGAACTCGGTCTCCTGGGAGGGTTCCTGACCCAGGTCCGTGACCGTCCCCACGCCACCGCGCTCCTCTTCAACGGTGAGGAGACCAGCTACCGCGAGCTGTACGAGCTGGCCGGCCGCGAACGCGAGCGTCTGGCGGGCCTGGAGCTCGCCCCGGCGGTGCCGGTCGGTGTCCTGGCCGACAAGTCCCCCGCCGCCGTGGCCCTGGTGCTGGGCTGTCTGCTGGCCCGCCGGCCGCTGCTGCTGCCGTCGCCGGCCCTCGCCGACACCCTCCTCGCCGATCTCTTCGCCCAGGCCGGCTGCGCCCGGGTGCTGGCTCCCGGCGGACTGCCGGCCAGGGTCTCGCCCAATCCGGCCGTGCGGGCCCAGCCGCTGCCGGCCGACGAGGCCGCGGACGTGGCGTTCATGCTCACCACCTCCGGCTCCACCAGCCTGCCGAAGATCGTCCCGCTGGGCCTGGACGCCGTGGACCGCTTCACCCGCTGGGCCGGGAACGCGTTCGGGATCGGCCCCGGGCGCACCGTCTTGAACTACGCCCCCCTCAACTTCGACCTCTGCCTCCTGGACGTGTGGACCACGTTGGCCCGCGGCGGGCGCGTGGTCCTGGTCGACCCGGCGCTGGCCGCCCACGGTCGGCACCTGCGCGACCTGGTCCTGCGCCACGACGTCGACGTCGTGCAGGCGGTCCCGATGGCCTTCGGACTGCTCCAGGACGCGGCCGACAAGACCGGCGACACCTTCCCCGGCGTCGAGCACGTCATGTTCACCGGCGACGCCATCCCCGACCGCACCCTGGGCGCGCTGCCCGCCCTCTTCCCCAAGGCCCGCATCCACAACATCTACGGCTGTACGGAGACCAACGACAGCTTCGTCCACGAGGTGGAGCCCGGCGCCGCGGCCGGGGTGCTCACGCCGGTCCCCATCGGCCGCCCGCTGCCGGGCGTGCGGGCGCTGATCCTGGACCCCGACACCGGGGCGCTGGTGGAGGGGCCCGGCCGTGGGGAGCTGTACGTCAGCACGCCCTTCCAGGCCCGCGGCTACCTCGACCGGACCCGGCACGCCGACAAGTTCACCGCCCACCCGCTGGGCTCGGACGAGCGGCGCTGGTTTCGCACCGGCGACCTCGTACGGCGTGACGCGGCCGGCACCCTGCACCTGAGCGGCCGTACCGACTTCCAGGTCAAGGTCCGCGGGGTCGCCGTCAACACGGCCGAGATCGAACGGGTCCTGCAGGACCACCCCGACGTGCTGGAGGCGGGCGTCGCGGCGCTGCCCGACCCGATCGCCGGCAAGCGGCTCGTCGCGGCCGTGCGGCGCGCCCCCGGAGCCACCCTGACCGGCCTGCAGCTGCGTACGCACTGCGCCCGGCACCTGCCCAGGGCGGCGGTCCCCCACCAGCTGACGCTGACCGACGCCCCGCTGCCCAAGACCGCCACCGGAAAGGTCGACCGCAAGGCACTCGACCAGCTCAACCAGCTCCCCCAGCTCGACCAGCCGCACCCTCCCACGCCCGCGTCCGCGCCGGCATCCCTGACGACACCCGTCGCCCCACCTCTCGCCGAAGGAATCCCGTCATGAGCAACATCGACACCATCAAGAACTTCGTCATCACCGAGTTCCTGCCGGGCACTGCGGCCTCCGAACTCGCCGTCGACCACGACCTCCTCAACGACGGGGTCATCGACAGCCTGGGCGTCCTCAAGCTGATCGCCTGGGTCGAGGACCGCTTCGAGCTCGCCGTCGGCGACGCCGACCTGGACCCCAACAACTTCCGCAGCGTCGAGGCGATCGACACGTTCATCGCGGAGGCCCGCCGCACGGCGGCCGCCTAGAACCACCCACCACCACCCCGACCCAGACGAGACGGAGACCGACCGTGCACGACGCACTCACCGGCCTGCTGGAGCAGCGGGCCCCGGTCGGCCGGGAGACCTGGCGGTCCTGGTGGGACCGGCTCGGCGACGGCCAGCTCGACCCGAGCGAGGTCCTCGCCCTGCTGGCCTCCCTGACCAGCCGGCTCCCGGACCACCAGACCCTGCGCCACCTGCTGGACTCGCTCGCCGAGCGCCGGCCGGCGGCGACGGTGACCACCTCCTGGGAGGGCACCGTGAACGTCGTCGGCACCGGCGGCGGCCCCAGGACCTTCAACATCTCCACCGCTTCGGCGTTCGTCGCCGCGGCCGCGGGCGTCAAGGTCGTCAAGACCGGGTCGCGGGCCTACACCAGCTCGCTGGGCTCCGTCGACCTGCTGGAACGGCTCGGTGTCCGGCTCACCTCCTCCTACGCCCAGACCGAGGACACCCTCGCCGCCCACGGGATCGCCTTCGCCGGGCCGTTCGTCTACCCGGCGCAGCTGACCCGGCTGGCGCGGACGGTGGCCCCCCACTCCCTGAAGCCCTTCGGCCGGTTCCTGAACGCGCTGGGGCCCTTCCTCGCCGACCTGCCGGTGACCGCGCAGGTCACCGGGGTCTCGGCGGCCGCCCCCCTGGACACCCTGCGCCGGCTCGCCGCGAGCACGCCGGGCCGCCGGATCTGGCTGACCACGAACGACACCGGCGCGGACGAGCTGCTGCCCTTCGCCACCAACACCGTCCACGGGCACCAGGGCCTGACCCGGATCATCCGGCCGGGCGAACTCATCCCGGGCGACGGCTCCTTCGGGGACCTGCGGCCGGCCGCGGAGCCCGCCGCGGCCGTCGACCACTTCCTGGCCGTCCTGGCCGGCACGGCGGGCCGGGTGGCCACCCACACGGTGTGCCTGGGCGCGGCCGCCCTGGTGGTGGCCTCCGGCGTCCGCCGGGACTGGCCCTCCGCGGTCGCCCTCGCCGAGGGCGCGGTCCGCTCCGGCGCGGCCCACGACCTCGCGCGGCGCCTGGCGGCGGCGTCTTCGACCCGCACCCCGGCGGTGGCCCATGCCTAGCCCTGCGGCGGCGGCCGCCGACCGGGCGGGGACCCCAACGGCCCCGACCCCGACCCCGACCCCGGCGCCTGCAGGGGGCCCGGGCTCCTTCTTCCCGACCCGGCGGCCCGGCGGCACCCCCGGCCTGGCCCTGTTCCTCAACGCGGGCGACCCGCCGCTGCCGGTCCTGCGGGATCTGGTCCTGATGCTCGACGAGGAGGGCGTGGACTGCCTGGAGTTGGCCGTCCCGTTCCCCGACTCGGTCACCGACGGCCCCGTGGTGCGGCGCTCCGCCCGCCGGGCGCTGGAGGCCGGCGGCGCCGACCTGGACGACGTCCTGGCCTTCATCGCCGACGTGCGGCCGCACCTGGCGCACCTGCGGATCGCCCTCCTCGCCGACTGGAGCCACTCCCTGGCGCACCGCGATCTGGCGGCCACCACGGGCGAGATCGCCGCGGCGGGCGCGGACGGACTCCTCCTGCACGCGCTGCCCCCGCGGCTGCGCGAGGCGCACCTGGAATCGGCGCGGGCGGCCGGGCTGGCGGTGGTGACCACCTGCTATGCCAGCAGCCCGGCCGAGGTCCGGGCCCGGGCCGCCGCCCAGGCCCGCGCCTACCTCTATCTCGTCGCCCACTACGGACGCAGCGGGACCGCACCGGCCGCCGGCCATGCCGCGCTGGCGCAGACCGTCACGGACCTGCGGGCGCACACGACGTCCCCGATCGCCGTCGGCTTCGGGGTCAGCACACGGCAGGACGTGGAAGCGGTCGGGGCCTCCGGCGCCGACGCCGCGATCATCGGCTCCGCCGCGGTGGCCGCGGTGGAGCGGGCGCGGGCGGACGGCGTCGATGTGACCGGCGCCTTCCGCGGCTTCGTCCGCTCGGTCCTGCCCGACGGACCGCACTGACCTTCCCTACCAGCGGAAGCAGGCTCCACCCCTCACCAGCACCATCCGTGCACCACCTCACACCGGGAGATTGCCATGATCGTTCGCGACATCGAGTCCGTGAAGACCGTCGAGTGGGGCAACGGCCTCAGCCGCCGCTTCCTCCTCGCCGAGGACGGCCTGGGCTACTCGCTCACCGACACCACGGTGCTCGCCGGCACCAAGTCGCGTCTGGAGTACGTCAACCACCTGGAGGCCTGCTACTGCATCGAGGGCTCCGGCGAGGTCATCGAGCTCGACGGCACCTCGCACGAGATCGTCCCGGGCCGGATGTACGCCCTCGACCAGCACGACGCCCACTTCCTGGTCGCCAGCCCGCACGAGGACCTGCGGCTGGTGTGCGTGTTCTCGCCGGCGCTGCGCGGCGACGAGGTCCACAGCCTCGACGCGCACAGCTCCTCCGCCTACTGAGGCGCGCCCGGCGCGCCCCGCCCGTCCGAACCGTCAGCCGAATCAAAGGGGTCCCTCGTGATCCGTTGGAACGCCGACCAGGCAGATCTGCGCGAAGGCCTGGAGCGGTGGGGAGACGCACTGAGCGCAGACCACATCGAACTCGACGAGCAGTCCGCGTTCTCGCAGGACAAGTGGAAGCTCGTGCAGAAGACCGGGATCCTGTCCCTGCCCTTCGACGAGGACCACGGAGGCCTCGGGCAGTCCCTGCTGACCACCATGTACGTGCTGGAAGGCCTCGGCGAGTACAACCGGGACTCGGGCCTGAGCTTCTCGGTCACCACGTCCATCTGCTCCACCGGTATCCCGATCCAGCAGTTCGGCACCGTGGATCAAAAGGAGCGCTATCTGCCCGGGATCTGCTCGGGCGAGCTGATCGGCGCGCACGCCATCACGGAGGCCGAGGGCGGTTCCGACGCGATGGCGATGGCCACCAGGGCCGTGCGTGACGGGGACGACTTCGTCCTCAACGGCAGCAAGGTCTTCGTCAGCAACGGGCCGATCGCGGACGTGGTCGTGGTCTATGCCCGGACCCATCCGGACGGCGGCCCGCTGGGAACGACGGCGTTCCTGGTGGACCGCAACACCCCCGGGGTCAGTGCCGGCAAGCCCATCAAGAAGATGGGGCTGCGGACCTCTCCGCTGAGCGAACTGTTCTTCGACGACGTACGGGTGCCCAGGACCGCGGTCCTGGGCCGGGTCGGAGGCGGCTTCCTCGTCCTGGACCACGTGATGAAACGGGAGATCCTCTTCTCCTTCATCGTCAACGTGGGCGAGATGCAGCACCGGCTGCAGCGGTGTGTCGACTACGCGAAGACGCGCAAGTCCTTCGGAAAGGCGATCGGTTCGTACCAGACGATCGCCAACAAGATCGTCGACACGAAGATCCAGCTGGAGACCGCCCGCAAGTGGCTCTACGACACCGGGGAGAAACTGGAGGCGGGCGAGAACGTCACCGTGGACCTGGCCATCGCCAAGCTCGTCACGAGCGAGAGCAACCTGGCCACCAGCATCACCGCCGTGCAGATCTTCGGCGGCCACGGCTACATGTCGGAGTTCGGCCTGGAGCAGGACGTGCGCAACGCCCTGGGCGGCACGATCTACTCGGGGACGAACGAGATCCAGTACAACCGCATCGCCTCGATGCTGGGCCTGGGCAAGTGAGCAGCAGCCGCCCGCTGTCCCGGACGCTGTTGAAGGTCTGCGGGGCCACCGGGCCCCGCGACATCGAGGCGGCGGCGGCCGCCGGGGCGGACTGCGTCGGCCTGTGGCACGGCGTACCCGGCGGCCCGTCGGAACTCGACGCGGACGGGCTCGCCGCCCTGGTGGCGGCGGCCCGTCCGGCCGGGCTCCTGCCGGTCCTGGTGACGTTCCTGGCCGACCCGGGCGCGCTGGCCGCGATCGTGCGGCGTACCGGCGTGGCCTGGGTCCAGCTCCACGCCTACCAGCCGCCGGCCGTCGTACGGGCGTTGCGCGAGGCGTTGCCGGCCGAGGTCGGTCTCGTCAAGGTGCTGCACGTGGACGAGGCGGGCGGTTGTGTGGAGCGTCCGCTGATCGGTTCCTACGAGCGGGCCGGCACCGACCTGTTCCTCCTCGACACCGCCACCGGGGACGGCCGGATCGGCAGTACCGGCGCCGCGCTCGACCCGGCCCGTCTGACGATGCTGCTGCCCCGCCTCACCCGTCCCTTCCTGTTGGCCGGCGGTCTGACCGCGGCCAACCGCCCCGCCTACGAGAACGTCGTGCGCCACAGCGGATTTCGTGGCATCGACGTGGACACGGCGGCGCGTGACCTGGCGAGTGGCCGCTTCGGCGTGCCGGAGATCGCCGCCCTGGCCCGTGCCTGGCGCACGGGCTCCCCCGTCCCCGACCCTCCCCGGCTGGAGCTTTCGCGATGACGCAGCAGAACCGGAACGGCTTCCCTTTTCTCGAGGCCCTCCTGGCCTCGCCGACCCCCGTGGTGATGGAGGTGAAACGGCGCGACGCCCACGGCTACGACATGCTCGGCGGCCGCACCCCCGCCGCGATCGTGGAGGCGTACGAAACGGCGGGCGCCCCGTGCATCTCGGTGGTGACGGGCCGCTGGTTCGGCGGCTCGCCCGCGCTGCTGCGGGACGTGGCCGCGCTGACCGGCCTGCCGCTCCTGCAGAAGGACTTCATCACCAGGAAGGACCAGATCCGCACGGCGCGGGAGCTGGGGGCGTCGGCGGTGCTGCTGACGGCGGCGCTGCTGCCGGCGTCGAGCATGCGCACGCTGGTGACGGAGTGCCTGCTGGCCGGGCTCACCCCGTTCGTGGAGATCACCACGGAAGCCGAACTCGATGCGGTCCACCATCCCCAGGAGTGTGTGATCGCGGTCAACAACAAGGACATCAGGACCCGTGAGCGGGGCGCCGGCGACCTGGGCCGTTCCCTGGACCTGCTGCCGGCGGTCCGGGCGGCCGGGGCCGCCTGCCCGGTGAGCGCGAGCGGCATCGACGGACCGGTGAGCGCCGCCCGTCTCCTGGACGCCGGGTTCGGCGGGCTGCTGGTGGGGACCTCGCTGCTGCGCACCGGGGCACCCGTCGAGTGGGTGGACGCGATGGCGGGCGCACGAAAGGGGCTGGCCCTGCGATGAGTTCCCTTCCGGGCGGCGCACGCCCCTACCGTCTGAACGCCGCCGGCATCCCCCTGTCGGGGTTGTGGGCCCTGCCCGAAGGCCGAGAGCCCCGCTCCACGATCCTGGCCGTCCACGGGCGCGGCATGCGGGCGGCGTACTGGAACGCCCTGGTCCCCCTCGCCACCGCTCTGGGCCACGCGGTCCTGGCGCTGGACCGGCCGGGCTACGGCGACTCGGCGGCCCTGCTGCCCGAGGGCCAGAGCCTGCCCGGTCAGGCGGAAACCCTCCACGCGGCCCTCAAGGAGCACGCGGCCGCCCACGCCATCGGCGCCGGCGTGTTCCTGCTGGGCCACTCCGACGGCGGCAAGGTGGCCCTGCACACGGCGGCCACCGACGGCGCGGTCCCCCTGCTGGGCCTGGACGCCTCCGGGGTCGGCCACCACTACGATCCGCGGGCCCTGCACTTCCCCTCAACGCTCGGCGGCGGTGCCTCCCAGCTCAACTGGGGCCCCCTGAACCTGTATCCGCGCGGTACCTTCCAGGCCAGCCGGGCCCTGCTGGCCCCGACCCCGGCGCGCGAGTCGGCGGAGACCCTGCGGTGGCCGGGCCAGTACGAGGAGCTGGCCCCCCACGTTCGCGTCCCGGTCCGCCTCACCTTCGCCGAGCACGAGGCGTGGTGGCACCTGGACCCCGCGGCGACGGCGTCGATGGCGGCCCTGCTGACCGCGGCCCCGCAGGTGAGCGTGGAACACCTGGCGGCGGCCGGCCACAACATCAGCCTGGGGCATGCGGCCACCGCCTACCACCTGCGGGTCCTGGCCTTCCTGGAGGACTGCCTGCGACGGTAGGCCGGGCCGGCGGACGGTGGCCGGGAACGACGATCGGCCGCGCCCCCCCTTGCGAGGGGGGCGCGGCCGATCGTCGTTTCACCCGGGGGGGGCGGGCGCTCAGGCGGCGACCACCCGGCTCACCAGCTGGTCACGGACGCGGGCCGGGAGCGCCGGCGCGAACCGCTGGAGGTAGTGGTCCATGTGGGCGTCGTCGCCGACCAGGAAGGGGAGGTCGAAGACGAGGAGCTTGCGGACCGCGAGCAGCGGCAGCGGGGCGCGCAGCGGGCGGAACGACTCGTTGTACAGGCCCGGTTCCTCGCAGAGCGGGTGGAACTGGCCGATCATCAGCCCCTCGGCGACGAACTCGTCCTTGGCCTTGCGCTGGAGTTCGTCGAGTTCCACCGAGTCGGTGGGGTCGAAGCCCGGCAGGACCAGCAGGATGGTGAGGAGTTCGCGGTCCTCGGGCGAGAGCGGCTCGGACAGGGTCGCGTGGCGGGTGCGCAGCGAGTCGACGGCCATGGCCAGGTCCTCGCATCCGGCGGACGGCAGGGCCAGGTGGAAGAGGTCCTTGCGCAGCGAGGGCTGGGTGTAGGGGCACACGGGTCCGGTGCGGCCCAGTTCGGGGTGGCTGGAGACCAGGAAGTCCCGGCTCCACATGAGGACGTGCAGGAGCGGGCCGATGGCTTCGGGCGGCACCTCGCCGCGGGCGACCTGGCTGCCGGTCCACGACTGGATCAGGTCGTCTCCCCTCATCGGGGGTTCCTCCACATCGGTCGCAGGGCGGGGCCGTTGTCGGGCAGGGTGATGTCCGCGCCCAGGCGGTCGAAGCCGGTGCGCCGGGTGGTGGCTTCGCCGCCCGGTGAGCTGGCCTCCGTGTAGGCGCCGACCCGTTCGGCGTCGGCGCGGGCGGTGATCTCGGCGAGGAGGCCGGACATGAGGCCGCTCTTTTGGTGGCCGGGGCGGACGGCGCCGAAGGAGACGTAGTAGTGCGGGGTGTGCGGGTGGCGCTCGGCCTGGAGGCGGGCGATGGTGCGCAGCCGCTCGGTGTGTTCGCCCAGGGCGTGGGTGAAGGCGGCGTCCAGGGCCTCCTCGTCGGGTGCGGCGCCGGGGGGCAGGAACAGCAGCACCGCGTCGCCGTCGGGGGTGGTGAGGATGGCGTCGTGGGCGGCGGAGAGTTCGACGAAGACGCTGAAGAAGCCGGGGAGCAGGTGGGCTCGCGACCGCTCGTCGGGGATCATCCAGCGGGTCAGGGCGTCGTCGTGGAAGGCGGCGGACAGCAGGGCGCTCAGGTGCTCTGCGGACGGCCGCGCGGGCCGGTGGGGTGGGGGTAAGACGGTCGGGCTGGACGCGGTCGGGGACACAGCGGGAAACCTCCGGTCGGAAAACGGGACGGGCTGTCAGGACGCGGGGCGGGCGTGCGCGGCCAGTTCCTCCACGCGGGCGTGCAGGGTCGGCAGGTAGTGCTCGGACTCCGGTTTGATCAGGACGCTGCGGATCACCCGGGCCGCGTCCGCGTCGCGTGCCACGTGCGGGTGGCGGCGTACGAAGGCGTCCGCGTCGGCGCGCAGCACGCTCAGGAACACCGGGTCGGCCTCCGCGGTCATGCCGTCGCGCAGCAGGCGCTCGGATGCCGCGTCGATGGAGGAGAGGGTCCGGGCGGGGGTGGTGGGGAAGTAGGTGACGATGTCGAGGTCCGGGCGCTGGTAGAGGGCCAGTCGGTCGGAGGCGGTCAGCAGGTCGGCCCAGCGCAGTGCGGCCCGGCGGTTCGCGGCGAGGATCGCTCCGAAGCCGTCCGGGGTGAGCGGCAGCAGTTGCAGGGTCAGCCACAGGGCCGCGGCCGCCGCGCCGGCGCGTGAGCACTCCAGGCTGATCTCGCCCAGGTGCAGGTCCGCGTCGGTGAAGTAGGTGTAGGGCGAGTCGTGGGCGAAGTGCCGGGCGGCGCGCGGGTCGGGGAAGAGGACGGCGCCGCAGCCGTAGGGCTGCAGGCCCTGCTTGTGCGGGTCGACCACCACCGAGTCGCAGGCGGCGATCGCCCGCCAGGGGGCGGGGTCGATGCCGCCCGTGCCGGCGCGGCCCAGGATGGCGTAGAAGCCGCCGTAGGCGGCGTCGACGTGCACCCGTGCCCCGTACCGGCGGGCCAGTGGCAGGACCTCGTGCACGGGGTCGACCGCCCCGAGGCCGGTGGTTCCGGTGGTGACGACGACGGTGCCGATGCGGCCGCCCGCGAGGGCGCTCTCCAGCGCGTCGAGGTCGATGCGGCCGCCGGCGTCGGTGGGGATGCGGTGTCCCTCCATGCCCAGGACGTGGCACATCCGCTCGTGGGTGTAGTGGCATTCGCCGCTGTAGGCGACGCCGCGGTCGGGGTGGAGCTGGCGGGCGACGTAGAGGGCTTCCAGGTTGGCCATGGTGCCGCTGGTGGTGAGGTGCCCGATGTGGGCGTCGAGTCCGAACATGGCGGCGAGGTCGGCGACGGCCTCGCGTTCCATCTCGGTGGTGGCGGGTCCGCCCTCGGCGGCGTGGTTGTTGGGGTTGAAGAGCATGGCGGTGAGGTAGCCGGTGACGGCCGCCGGGTGCGGCGGTTTGACCATCTGTCCGGCGTAGCGCGGGTGGAAGAACGGATAGTTGTGGTCCATCCGCTTGGCGAGGCGCTCGAAGGCCTCACCGAAGGCGTCGGGATGGACGCGGTGCGCGTCGTGGGTCTCGTACGGGCCGAACTGCCCTCCCCACCGCTCCGCCACCGTGAGCGCGCGCGGCAGCCAGTCGCGTAAGTCGTGCAGGTCGTGCAGGTCCACGGGAGCCTCCCCCAGCGGCCGCCCGGTTCGGCGGCACGAGTCGGGCGTACGCGGTCGTACGTACGCATGAGGAGGGTTACGAAGGCCCCGCAAGGCCCGCGCAACGCCTGACGCCCGCACACCATCTGGGCTCGAGTGATGCGCTAGGCGCCTCTGGTCCACTCGCGGCGCGACGGCCATGCGGGGCGGTGCCCCCGCCGGCTGCCCGCGGGCACCGGCACACCGGCCGCCGCACACCGGGTGCCGGCCGTTGTGGGCGCGCGCGGTGCCGCTCTCGGGCGTCGGCCCGAACACACCCCTTTTTTCCAGGAGGAGATCCCATGGTCACCAGACGCAGCCTGCTCGGCGGTGCCGTCGCCGCGACCGGCGCCGGCCTGCTCACCACCGGAGGCCTGACCCCGCTGCTCGGTGCCCGCACCGCCGAGGCCACCGGCGCCGGCGCCGGCAAGCCGGTCGCCGTGCCGCCGCCGTTCACGGTGCGGATGCCGACCCTGCCGGTGCTCCAGCCGATATCCACGGCGGGCGGGCAGGACACCTACGCGGTCACCATCAAGGAGGTGGGGCGGGAGATCATCCCCGGTGTGCAGACGCGGGTGCTGACCTACGACGGCCACTTCCCGGGGCCGGTGCTGCGCGCCCGCAGCGGGCGCAAGGTGGTCATCCGGCACCGCAACACCCTCACCATGCCGGTCTCGGTCCACCTGCACGGCGGCAGCGTCTCGCCGGAGAACGACGGCGGTCCGATGGACACCTTCGCGCCGAACACCTCGCGCACCTACACCTATCCGAACCAGCAGCCGGGCGCCGGCCTGTGGTTCCACGACCACGCGCACCACATGGAGTCGGAGCACGTCTTCAGGGGGCTGTCGGCCACCTATCTCCTCTCGGACGAGACGGAGCGGTCGCTGCCGCTGCCGTCCGGCCCCTACGAGGTGCCGATCGCGTTGCGCGACGCCCGCTTCGACGAGGCCGGGCAGCTGGTCTACGTGATGGACGACGTGTTCGGGCGGACCACCGTCCTGGCCAACGGCCGCCCCAGCCCGTACTTCGAGGTGGCGGCCCGCAAGTACCGCTTCCGGCTGCTGAACTCCTCCAACATGCGTTTCTTCCAGCTGCGTCTGTCGGACGGCGGCCAGATGATCCAGATCGGTACGGACGGCGGCCTGCTGGAGCACCCGTTCACCACGGACTCCATCGGGCTGTCCCCGGCGGAGCGGGCGGACGTGGTCATCGACTTCTCCCGCTACCGGGTCGGCACGAAGATCGTCCTGGAGAACGTCCTGGGGCCGGGCACGCCCGACCAGGTGGGCAAGGTGCTGCGCTTCGACGTCGTACGGACGGCGCCCGATGCGAGCCGGGTGCCCGAGACGCTGCGCACCCTGCCGGTCATGGCGAACGCCACGGTCCAGCGCACCATCGTCCTCGCCATGGACGAGGACGGCCGCGAGGAGCCGCGGGGGCTCATCGACGGTCAGGTCTGGGACTACCAGCGCATCGACCAGACCATCGCCCACGGCAGTTCGGAGATCTGGACGGTCACCAACGCCAACAAGATCGTTCCGCACAACTTCCACATGCACCTGGTGCAGTTCCGGGTGCTGGAGCGGGGCGGGGTCCCGGTGGCGCCGGGTGAGGCGGGGCTGAAGGACACGGTCCGCCTGTTCCCCGGCGAGACGGTGAAGCTGCACGCCACCTTCGACACGTTCAGGGGAACCTACGTCTACCACTGTCATCTGCTGGACCACTCCGCGATGGGCATGATGGCCAACTTCCGTATCCGCTAGCAGGGCGGGGCGGGAGGGGGCCGCGTCGAGCGGGGGTGGGGGAACCGGCCAGCTCCGCTCGACGCGCTCTCAAGGACGGGCCGAGGACCGGGCGGCAGGATCGTGGGCAACAGACCGTGTCCGGCCGTGTCCCCCACGTCCGACCCTGCCCGATCCGACCACCCGTCCCCACACCACCTGGAGTGAGATGTCCCGCCGTCTGTTCACCTCGGAGTCCGTCACCGAGGGACACCCCGACAAGATCGCCGACCAGATCAGCGACACGATCCTCGACGCGCTCCTCTCCGAGGACCCCGCCTCCCGGGTGGCGGTGGAGACCCTCATCACCACCGGTCTCGTGCACATAGCGGGCGAGGTGACGACGAAGGCCTACGCGCCGATCGCGCAGCTCGTCCGGGACAAGATCCTCGAGATCGGCTACGACTCCTCGCAGAAGGGCTTCGACGGCGCCTCCTGCGGCGTGTCGGTGTCCATCGGCGCCCAGTCCCCCGACATCGCGCAGGGCGTCGATGCCGCCTACGAGAGCCGGGTGGAGGGCGAGGAGGACGAGCTCGACCGGCAGGGCGCCGGCGACCAGGGCCTGATGTTCGGCTACGCCTGCGACGAGACGCCGGAGCTGATGCCGCTGCCGATCCACCTGGCGCACCGGCTCTCCCGCCGCCTCTCGGAGGTCCGCAAGAACGGCACCGTCCCCTACCTGCGTCCCGACGGCAAGACCCAGGTCACCATCGAGTACGACGGTGACCAGGCCGTGCGGCTGGACACCGTCGTCGTCTCCACCCAGCACGCCGGCGACATCGACCTGGAGGCCCTGCTGGCCCCCGACATCCGGGAGAACGTGGTCGAGTACGTTTTGGCCCGGCTCGCCGAGGACGGCATCAAGCTGGAGACCAACGGCTACCGGCTGCTGGTCAACCCGACCGGCCGGTTCGAGATCGGCGGGCCGATGGGCGACGCCGGCCTGACCGGCCGCAAGATCATCATCGACACCTACGGCGGCATGGCCCGCCACGGTGGCGGCGCGTTCTCCGGCAAGGACCCGTCCAAGGTCGACCGCTCCGCCGCCTACGCCATGCGCTGGGTCGCCAAGAACGTGGTGGCCGCCGGCCTCGCCTCGCGCTGCGAGGTCCAGGTCGCGTACGCCATCGGCAAGGCCGAGCCCGTGGGCCTGTTTGTGGAGACCTTCGGCACCCACACCGTGCCCACCGACCGCATCGAGCGGGCCATCACCGAGGTCTTCGACCTGCGTCCGGCCGCGATCATCCGCGACCTCGACCTGCTGCGCCCGATCTACGCGCAGACCGCCGCCTACGGGCACTTCGGCCGTGAGCTGCCCGACTTCACCTGGGAGCGCACCGACCGCGCCGAGCGGCTGAAGGCCGCCGCGGCCTGACCACCCGGCGCACCCCACCCGCACCACCCGTACCACCCGTACCGCCCTGCCCTGCCCTGCCTTGCCTTGCCTTGCCTTGCCTTGTCCTGTCGCTTCCCGCCCCGCCGGCATCAGACCAGTTCACAGGAGTCCACGTGCGTATCGCGGTGACCGGATCCATCGCCACAGATCACCTCATGGCCTTCCCGGGCCGGTTCGTCGACCAGCTCCTCCCCGACCAGCTGGAACACGTCTCGTTGTCGTTCCTCGTCGACACCCTCCAGGTGCGGCGGGGCGGAGTGGCGGCCAACATTGCCTTCGGCCTCGGCGGCCTCCTCCTGGAACCCGTCCTCGTGGGCGCCGTGGGCCCGGACTTCGCCGAGTACGAGGTCTGGCTCAAGGAACACGGCGTCGACACCGGCTCGGTGTACGTCTCCTGTGAGCACCAGACCGCCCGCTTCATGTGCATGACCGACCAGGATTCCAACCAGATCGCCGCGTTCTACGCGGGCGCCATGGCCGAGGCCGGACGCATCGATCTGCGCGGCGTCCATGACCGCACCCCCCTCGACCTGGTGCTCGTCTCCCCCAACGATCCCGGCGCGATGGTCCGGCACACCGAACAGGCCCGGGAGTTGGGCATCCCCTTCGCCGCCGACCCCTCGCAGCAGCTCGCCCGCCTCACCGGCGCCGAGGTGCGCAGCCTGGTCACCGGCGCCCGCTGGCTGTTCACCAACGAGTACGAGTCCGCGCTGCTGCGCGAACGGGCCGGGTGGAGCCACGCCGAGGTCCTCGACCGCGTCGGCACCTGGGTCACCACCCTGGGCGCCCAGGGCGTGCGGATCGACCGCAAGGGCGAGCCGGCCCTGACCGTCCCCGCCGTCCCCGACGTCCACGCCGAGGACCCCACCGGCGTCGGCGACGCCTTCCGCTCCGGTTTCCTGGCCGCCGTCAGCTGGGGGCTGGCGATGGAGACCGCCGCGCAGCTCGGCTGCGCGATGTCGGCGCTGGTCCTGGCGACGGTGGGCTCCCAGGCGTACGAGATCCGGCCCGAGCGCCTGCTCGCCACCGTCCGCGCGGTGTACGGGGGGCGGGCGGCCGGGCTGCTGGCGGCGAAGCTGGGGCGGCCGGCATGAGGACGCATTCACAGATCCGGGCCGATGCCCTGCGAGAGGCGCTGGCGACCCGTGTGGTCGTCGCCGACGGGGCGATGGGGACGATGCTCCAGGCGCAGGACCCCACGATGGAGGACTTCCAGCAGCTGGAGGGCTGTAACGAGGTCTTGAACGTCACCCGTCCCGACATCGTGCGTTCGGTGCACGAGGCGTACTTCTCGGTGGGTGTGGACTGCGTCGAGACGAACACGTTCGGTACGAACTATGCGGCGCTGGCCGAGTACGACATCGCGGAGCGCAATTTCGAGTTGTCCGAGGCGGGTGCGCGGATCGCCCGTGAGGTCGCCGACGAGTTCACGCAGTCGACGGGGCAGCAGCGTTGGGTGCTGGGTTCGATGGGGCCGGGGACGAAGCTGCCGACGTTGGGCCACATCGCCTACGGCCGGATCCGTGACGCCTACCAGATCAACGCCGAGGGTCTGATCAGCGGTGGTGCGGACGCGCTGCTGGTGGAGACCACCCAGGACCTCCTCCAGACGAAGTCCTCCATCATCGGTGCCCGGCGTGCGATGGAGGCGCTGGGGGTGAGTGTGCCGCTGATCTGCTCGGTGACGGTGGAGACCACCGGCACGATGCTCCTGGGTTCGGAGATCGGCGCGGCGCTGACGGCGTTGGAGCCGTTGGGCATCGACATGATCGGGCTGAACTGCGCCACCGGTCCCGCCGAGATGAGCGAGCACCTGCGCTATCTGGCGCGTCATGCCCGGATTCCGTTGTCGTGCATGCCCAACGCGGGTCTGCCGGTGTTGACGAAGGACGGGGCGCACTATCCGTTGTCCGCGGCCGAGCTGGCCGAGGCGCAGGAGACGTTCGTCCGCGAGTACGGGCTGTCTTTGGTGGGTGGCTGCTGTGGTACGACGCCGGAGCATCTGCGGCAGGTGGTGGAGCGGGTCCGCGGCACGGCGGTCGTCCCGCGCGATCCGCAGCCCGAGCCGGGCGCCGCCTCGCTGTACCAGACGGTGCCGTTCCGTCAGGACACCTCGTACATGGCGATCGGTGAGCGGACGAACGCGAACGGGTCGAAGAAGTTCCGTGAGGCGATGCTGGAGGCCCGTTGGGACGACTGTGTGGAGATGGCGCGGGACCAGATCCGTGAGGGCGCGCACATGCTCGACCTGTGTGTCGACTATGTGGGCCGCGACGGGGTCGCGGACATGGAGGAGCTCGCGGGTCGTTTCGCGACGGCCTCCACGTTGCCGATCGTGTTGGACTCGACCGAGGTTCCCGTGATCCGGGCGGGTCTGGAGAAGCTGGGTGGGCGTGCGGTCATCAACTCGGTGAACTACGAGGACGGTGACGGTCCCGAGTCCCGTTTCGCGAAGGTCACCCGGCTGGCCCAGGAGCACGGTGCGGCGTTGATCGCTTTGACGATCGACGAGGAGGGTCAGGCCCGCACCGTCGAGCACAAGGTGGCCATCGCCGAGCGCCTGATCGAGGACCTGACGGGGAACTGGGGGATCCGTGAGTCGGACATCCTCATCGACACCCTCACGTTCACGATCTGCACCGGTCAGGAGGAGTCGCGGGGCGACGGCATCGCCACGATCGAGGCGATCCGCGAGCTCAAGCGCCGCCACCCCGACGTCCAGACCACCCTTGGCCTGTCCAACATCTCCTTCGGTCTGAATCCGGCGGCGCGGGTGCTGCTGAACTCGGTGTTCCTGGACGAGTGTGTGAAGGCCGGTTTGGACTCGGCGATCGTGCACGCCTCGAAGATCCTGCCGATCGCCCGGTTCGACGAGGAGCAGGTCACCACCGCCCTGGATCTGATCTACGACCGGCGTGGTGAGGGCTACGACCCGTTGCAGAAGCTGATGGCGCTGTTCGAGGGCGTCAACACCAAGTCGTTGAAGGCCGGGCGGGCCGAGGAGCTTCTCGCGCTGCCGTTGGACGAGCGGTTGCAGCGGCGGATCATCGACGGGGAGAAGAACGGCTTGGAGGCCGACCTCGACGAGGCGCTGGAGAGCCGGCCGGCGCTGGACATCGTCAACGACACCCTGCTGGAGGGCATGAAGGTCGTCGGTGAGCTGTTCGGGTCGGGGCAGATGCAGCTGCCGTTCGTGCTGCAGTCGGCGGAGGTGATGAAGACGGCGGTGGCCTATCTGGAGCCGCACATGGAGAAGACCGACGACGAGGGCAAGGGCACCATCGTCCTGGCCACCGTCCGCGGTGACGTCCACGACATCGGGAAGAACCTTGTCGACATCATCTTGACGAACAACGGCTACAACGTCGTCAACATCGGTATCAAGCAGCCGGTCTCCGCGATCCTGGAAGCCGCGCAGGAACACAAGGCCGACGTGATCGGCATGTCGGGTCTGCTGGTGAAGTCCACCGTGATCATGAAGGAGAACCTTCAGGAGCTGAACCAGCGCAAGCTGGCCGCCGACTACCCGGTGATCCTCGGCGGCGCCGCCCTCACCCGCGCCTACGTCGAACAGGACCTCCACGAGATCTACGAGGGCGAGGTCCGCTACGCCCGCGACGCCTTCGAAGGCCTGCGCCTCATGGACGCGCTGATGGGAGTCAAACGCCGGGTTCCCGGCGCCGCGTTGCCGCCGCTGAAGCAGCGTCGTGTCGCCCGGCGCGATACGCCGCTGCCGGTGGCGGCGGCCGAGCCGGGCGGCCGCTCGGACGTGGCCGTGGACAATCCGGTCCCCGCCCCGCCGTTCTGGGGCACCCGCGTCGTCAAGGGCATCCCGCTGAAGGACTACGCCTCCTGGCTCGACGAGGGCGCCCTGTTCAAGGGCCAGTGGGGGCTGAAGGACGCCGAGACGATCCGGACGGACGGGCGGCCCCGGCTGCGTGGCTGGCTGGAGCGGCTGCACACCGACGGGCTGCTCGAAGCGGCCGTCGTGCACGGCTACTTCCCCTGTGTCTCCAAGGGCGAGGACCTGATCATCCTCGACGAGAACGGTGGCGAGCGGACCCGGTTCACCTTCCCCCGTCAGGGCCGCGGCCACCGGCTGTGCCTGGCCGACTTCTTCCGCCCGGAGGACAGCGGGGACATCGACGTCGTGGGCCTTCAGGTCGTCACCGTCGGCTCGAAGATCGGCGAGGCCACGGCCAGGCTCTTCGAGTCCGACTCCTACCGCGAGTACCTGGAGCTGCACGGCCTCTCCGTCCAGCTCGCGGAGGCCCTGGCCGAGTACTGGCACGGGCGGGTCCGCGCCGAGCTGGGCATCGCCGGGTCGGATCCGGGCTCGATCGACGGCATGTTCCGCACCGAGTACCAGGGCTGCCGCTACTCGTTGGGGTATCCCGCCTGCCCCGATCTGGAGGACCGGGCGAAGATCGCCGGCCTTCTGCGGCCGGAGCGGATCGGCGTACGCCTCTCGGAGGAGTTCCAGCTCCACCCCGAGCAGTCCACCGACGCGATCGTGATCCACCACCCCGAGGCGACGTACTTCAACGCACGCTGAACACGCCCTGCGTTGGATTGGAAAGGAGTGCGACATGCCGGCTGCTCTGGCCGCCACCACCGACCGTCCCCGCCCCTGCGCCCCCGCCGCCCCCGGTGTCCGTGAGCTGCTGTCCCAGGGCCGGCGGACCTTCTCCTTCGAGTTCTTCCCGCCCAAGACGGATGCCGGGGAGCGCACCCTGTGGGCGGCGATCCGCCGGATCGAGCCGTTCGCGCCCTCGTTCGTCTCGGTCACCTACGGGGCCGGTGGTTCCTCCCGGGACCGCACCGTGGAGGTCACCAAGCGCATCGCGGCGCAGACCACGTTGCGTCCGGTGGCGCACCTGACGGCGGTGGGGCACTCGGTCGCCGAGCTGCGTCACATCATCGGCCAGTATGCGGACGCGGGTATCCGCGATGTGCTTGCCCTGCGCGGTGACCCGCCCGGTGACCCCAAGGGGCAGTGGACCGCGCATCCGGCGGGGCTGACCCATGCGCACGAACTGGTCACGTTGATCAGGCAGTTGGGTGATTTCACGGTGGGTGTCGCGGCGTTCCCGGAGCGGCATCCGCGTTCGCCCGGCTGGAGTGAGGACATCCGGCACTTCGCGGCGAAGTGCCGGGCCGGCGCGGATTACGCCATCACCCAGATGTTCTTCCACGCCGAGGACTACCTGCGGCTGCGTGACCGGCTCTGTGCGGTGGGCTGTCTGACACCGGTCATCCCCGAGATCATGCCGGCCACCGATTTCCGCCAGATCCGGCGGTTCGCGGAGCTGAGCGACGCCCGTTTCCCGGCGGCCCTGGCCCGTCGGCTGGAGGCGGTGAAGGACGATCCGGCGGCCGGTCACGACATCGGTGTGGAGTACGCGACGGCGATGGCCGAGCGTCTGCTCGCCGAGGGTGCGCCGGGCCTGCACTACATCACGCTCAACAAGTCCACCGCGACTCTAGAGATCCATCAGAACCTGAACCTCAGCCCGAACTAGCCACCACCATCACGGAGTAGACCCCATGGACTTCAAGGTCGCCGATCTCTCGCTCGCGGAATTCGGCCGCAAGGAGATCACCCTCGCCGAGCACGAGATGCCCGGTCTGATGTCGATCCGCAAGGAGTACGCCCCCTCGCAGCCCCTGGCCGGGGCGAGGATCACCGGCTCCCTGCACATGACCGTGCAGACGGCCGTCCTGATCGAGACGCTGGTGGCGCTCGGGGCGCAGGTGCGCTGGGTGTCCTGCAACATCTACTCGACCCAGGACCATGCGGCGGCCGCCATCGCCGCCGCCGGGATCCCGGTGTTCGCCTGGAAGGGCGAGACACTCCAGGAGTACTGGTGGTGCACGGAGCAGGCGCTGACCTGGCCCGGCCACGCGGGCCCCAACATGATCCTCGACGACGGCGGGGATGCCACCCTCCTGGTCCACAAGGGCGTCGAGTACCAGAAGGCGGGCGCCATCCCGGACCCGTCGACCGCGGACAACGAGGAAATGGCGCTGGTCCTGGACCTGTTGCGGAAAACCTCCCTGGACTGGACCGCGCTGGCGTCCGAGATCCGCGGCGTGACGGAGGAGACCACCACGGGTGTCCACCGCCTCTACGAGATGATGGCCGAGGGCACGCTGCTGTTCCCGGCGATCAACGTGAACGACGCGGTGACGAAGTCGAAGTTCGACAACAAGTACGGCTGCCGCCACTCGCTGATCGACGGCATCAACCGTGCCACCGACGTCCTCATCGGCGGCAAGACCGCCGTGGTCTTCGGCTACGGCGACGTCGGCAAGGGCTGCGCCGAGTCGCTGCGCGGCCAGGGCGCCCGCGTGATCGTCACCGAGATCGACCCGATCTGCGCGCTGCAGGCGGCGATGGACGGCTACCAGGTCGCCACCCTGGACGACGTCGTCGAGAGCGCGGACATCTTCATCACGACCACCGGCAACAAGGACATCATCATGGCCGCCGACATGGCCAAGATGAAGCACCAGGCCATCGTGGGCAACATCGGCCACTTCGACAACGAGATCGACATGGCCGGTCTCGCGAAGATCGAGGGCATCGTCAAGGACGAGGTCAAGCCGCAGGTCCACACCTGGAAGTTCCCCGACGGCAAGGTCCTGATCGTGCTGTCGGAGGGCCGTCTGCTGAACCTGGGCAACGCCACCGGGCACCCGTCCTTCGTGATGTCGAACTCCTTCGCGGACCAGACCCTGGCCCAGATCGAGCTCTTCACGAAGCCCGAGGAGTACCCGACCGACGTGTACGTGCTGCCCAAGCACCTCGACGAGAAGGTCGCCCGCCTCCACCTCGACGCCCTCGGCGTCAAGCTCACCACCCTGCGCCCGGAGCAGGCCGCCTACATCGGCGTGCAGGTCGAGGGCCCGTACAAGCCGGACCACTACCGCTACTGACCGAACCGGCTACCGAAAAGATCGAGCCACCGGCTCTTGAGGTTCGCTCGAGAGCCGGTGGAAAGCCCATGGCCGGGTGTCCCCGGGAATGTCACGATCGGACGTCCGTGCCGAGGGAGAGCAGTGCTCCCACCACCCCAGACGAGGATGTCCCATGAACCCCAACCCGGCCGGCAGCCCCCAGCATTACCCCGCCGGAGGCCCGAGCCCGTACGCGACCCAGCCCGGCCCCTACTCCCCGCCCCGGCCTCCCGCCCCGGCACCCGCCGGGCGCGGCAAGGTGGCCACCGCCCTCCTGCTGGTCTCCACGGTCCTGATGGGCCTGATGGCCGGTCTCTTCTTCGCCTTCGACGTCTCGGTGATGCCGGGTCTGGCGGCGGGCGACGAGCGCACCTACGTCACCGCGATGCAGAACTTCAACTCGGCGATCGACGGCAACGGGATCTTCGGGATGGCCTTCGTGCTCGCCCTGCTCCTGTCGGCGGCCTCGGCGATCGTCGAGTTCCGGGGCGGCCGCCGCAACGTGGCGCTGTGGGTCGGCGCGGCTGCCGTCGTCTACCTCGTCGTCCTGATGATCACCTTCTCCGTGAACATTCCGCTGAACAACGAACTGGCCGACGCCGGTGACGCCGCGAAGCTGACGGACTTCTCCATCGTCGACAAGTTCAAGGGCACCTGGGTCTCCACCAACATCGTCCGTACCCTGCTGTGCACGGCGGCCCTGACGGCCCTCTCCCGTGCGCTGGTCCTCTACGGTCGCGCCACCCGCTGAACCGCGGCCCGACACCTCCCCCACAGCACCACCGCGAAGTCCCCCGGCCAACCCGACCGGGGGACTTCGCGCGTTCCGTCCCCCCGGCCGGCCGGGGGGACGGCGGCCGGGGGGAGGGTATGGGGGCGGCCGGCCAGGGGCCGGCCGGTCTGGCCGGGGGTCAGCCGGTCTGGCCGGGGGTCAGCCGGTCTGGCCGTGCAGGTACAGGGCCCAGGACAGGAAGCCCACCGACGCCGTGCACAGCAGGGTGCGCCACACGTTGGCACGGGCCCAGGGGCCCTCGAAGGCGCGGCGGACGGCGGCGGGGTCGGCGATGCGGGCGACCGGGCCGGCCTTCTCCAGCATGTTGTTCAGCGGGATGTTCACCTTGTTGGTGACGCCCATCGAGACGATGTAGCAGACCAGGGCCGCGATCAGCGGCGGCAGTACCGCACGTCCGTCGGAAGGGATGTGCAGGGCCAGGGCCAGGGCGGTGAACAGGAACGCCCCGATGTAGCCGAGGACGAACCAGCCGTTGAGGATGGCCACGTTGATGCGCTGCATGACCTCGATGACCGTACGGTCGTCGGTGCGCTTCAGGCCCGGCATCACGGAGACGGAGAAACCGTAGAAGAGGCCACTGACCAGTCCCGTGGTGACAGTGGCGGCGATGAGCGAGGCCAAGCGTGCGGTCTCCATCGTGCGTCCCCCTGTTCGTCCGTCCGCGGAGTCTCTCGGTCATCGATTCTTCGGGAACGGGTCATCGAATCGTCAAGTCATGGGGATCATACGGGCGTCGGGGGCTGCGGCGGGGGGCGGTTCGAGCGGTCCTCGAGCGGCTTTCGAGCGGCGCGTGGCCGGCGGCGCCGGCGCGGTGGCGGACGGTGCCGCGAATGTCGGCGGTGAGGGTGGCGGCGCGGGCCGCCGGCGCGGCGCCCTCCTCCCGGCCGCGGAAGGCGACGGCCCCGGCTTCGCCGGGATACGTGCGGGGGTGGGTGCGGGGGTGGGTGCGGTGCGGTGCGCTCTGGTCGGCTACGTCGCCGCCGCTGGGGCCGATCGGGCCGCGGGGCCGGCCGGGCACCTCGGCGCGCCGCCTCGCGCTGTGCGTAGGCGCAGCGTTCACGGCACGCAGACTCCCGGCGCCGGCTGCCCACGTGCCGGTGGACACGGGCGGAACCTGCCGGTGGCCGTCCTTGCCGGGGCGGACGCGCCGCGGGGGCGGACCGACACGGTCGTCGGTCCGCCCCCGCGGTGTGAACCGCTTCTGGGTCAGGCGCCCAGGTGGTGGCCCTTGATCCACTCCTTCTCGCCCTCGGTGACGCAGTTCGAGGTGTAGGTGGGGCCGGTGTACCCGGGACGGCTCTGGGGCACCGCGGCGAGCGTGGAGCAGTTCGACGAGGAGGCCGCGTGACCGCCGGAGAAGTAGTCGATGTCGACCCCGTCGTTGGCCAGGGCGGCACCGGCCCCGCCCAGCAGGATGCCGGCGGCCAGGACGGAGGCGGTGACAGCAGAACGAATGCGCATGACTCCCCTAAAGATGTCTGGAACGGCGCGCCTGTCGATGTGCGCGTCGGCCGGTCCAACCGTCAAGGGGTGCCGGCGGGAACGGTGGTTCACTCCAATGCCCGCCGCCGTATCGTTTCGCCATCGCGCGCCCCCTCGCACTCCCCCGGGGCCCCCGTGCGCCCCGTAGGGCGCCGGCGTGGCTACCGGGCGCCGAGCGCGGCCAGTCGCTCGGCGAACGGCACCCCCTGGAAGCCGTCGGCCGGATCCACCGAGGTGATCGCCCCGGTCGGCGAGCGGGGCGCGATCGCCGCGGCCGTGTCGACGTCCACCGCGGCGTCCACGGCGACGTCCACGGCGGGGGCGCCCTGGGCGGGGGCGCTCCGGGCGGCGTCCGCGGCCGCGTCGGGGGCGGTGTCGGTGGTGTCGGGGGTGGCGGCTCGGAGGGTGTGGGGGGTGGGTGTGAGGAAGCGGGCCAGTTCCGCGCCCGCCCGGGCGATCCGCTGCGCCAGCCCCTCCTGGCCCCAGTCCTGCGAGGCCGCGTACACGGCGGTGGGCAGGACGAGCGCGCGCAGGTGGGTGAAGAGCGGGCGCAGGGCGTGTTCGGTGACCAGGGAGTGCCGGGGGGTGCCGCCGGTCGCGGCGACGAGGACGGGTGTCCCGGTGAGGGCGTCCTTGTGGAGGAGGTCGAAGAACGACTTGAACAGGCCGCTGTAGGAGGCGGCGAACACCGGGGTGACGGCGATCAGGGCGTCCGCGGCGGCCACCGCGTCGAGCGCGGTGGCCAGGCGGGCGGGCGGGAACCCGGTGACCAGGTGCTGGGCGATCTCGGTGGCCAGTTCCCTCAGCTCGATCACCTCGGGTTCGGCGTCGGTGTGCCGCAGGGTGGCGGCGGTGAGCCGGTCGGCGAGCAGCCGCGTCGAGGAGGGCGAGCCGAGGCCGGCCGATACGACGATGAGTTTCATGCCTGCGCGTTCTCCTTCGGAATCCGGCGGGCGGCTGCCACGCGGGCGGGGTGGGTGGGCGCGCTGGGCACCCCGGCCGGGCGCAGGCTCGCGAACTCCTTGCGCAGGACCGGTACGACCTCTTCGCCGAGCAGGTCGAGCTGTTCCAGGACGGTCTTCAGGGGCAGGCCCGCGTGGTCGATCAGGAAGAGCTGGCGCTGGTAGTCGCCGGCGTAGTCGCGGAAGGACAGGGTCCGCTCGATGACCTGCTGCGGGGAGCCGACGGTGAGCGGGGTCTGGGAGGTGAACTCCTCCAGGGAGGGGCCGTGGCCGTAGACCGGGGCGTTGTCGAAGTACGGGCGGAAGGTGCGTACCGCGTCCTGGGAGTTGTGGGCCATGAAGACCTGGCCGCCGAGTCCGACGATGGCCTGCTCGGGGGTGCCGTGTCCGTAGTGGGCGTAGCGCTGCCGGTAGAGGTCGACCATCCGGCGGGTGTGGGAGGCCGGCCAGAAGATGTTGTTGTGGAAGAAGCCGTCGCCGTAGTAGGCGGCCTGTTCGGCGATCTCCGGTGAGCGGATGGAGCCGTGCCACACGAAGGGCGCGACGCCGTCCAGCGGGCGGGGGGTGGAGGTGAAGGACTGCAGCGGGGTGCGGAACTTGCCGTTCCAGGTGACGGTGTCCTCGTCCCACAGGCGGCGCAGCAGGGCGTAGTTCTCGACGGCGAGGTCGATGCCGTCGCGGATGTCCTTGCCGAACCAGGGGTAGACCGGGCCGGTGTTGCCGCGGCCCATCATCACGTCGACGCGGCCGTCCGCGACGTGCTGGAGCATCGCGAAGTCCTCGGCGATCTTCACCGGGTCGTTGGTGGTGATCAGTGTCGTCGAGGTGGACAGGATGAGGTTCTCGGTGCGCGCGGCGATGTAGCCGAGCATCGTGGTGGGTGAGGAGGGCACGAACGGCGGGTTGTGGTGCTCGCCGGTGGCGAAGACGTCGAGGCCGACCTCCTCGGCCTTCTGCGCGATGGCGAGCATCGCCTTGATGCGTTCGTGCTCGCCGGGCACGCGTCCGGTCGTCGGATCGGCGGTGACGTCCCCGACGGTGAAGATCCCGAACTGCATGACTCCCCTTCCCAAGATTGTTGATGATTCAACCATACGGGGGAACGGGGAGCCGGCCCGGGCTATTCCCGCCGGAACACCCCCCTCGGGCACGCCGGCCCGCGGGGCCCACCCCGCCTCTGCCTGCCCGGGGCGGGGCAGGGAGAGGCGGGGCGGGGCGGGGCGGGGCGGGGTGGAGCGGGTGGGGTGGGGTGGGGTGGGGGGGTTAGTTCTGGCAGAGGCCTCGGGTGTAGTCGTGGGTCGCGGTGGCCTGGGAGTAGCGCCACTGCGGGTCCAGGAGGTCGCTCTTGAGCTGGCGGGCCGCGGCCGGGCTCTCGATGATGTAGCCGAAGTCCTGGAGCCAGGACGGGTAGAGGTTCTTGGAGCCGATGTAGAAGGCGGATCCGTCGACCGCGACCAGCTTGTGGTGCTGGGCGTAGGGCTTGCCGTCGGCCCAGGTCGGCTGGTCGGATGCGCGGAAGGTGGCCAGCTGGAGGTTCTCGCACATCGCCGTCCGGGCCCGGCCGCCGTCACCGGCCAGGGCGCTCAGGCGGCCGCGCAGGGCGTCGGCTACCTCGGAGAGGGACGTGATCTGCGAGTAGCCGCCGCTGCCGATGGTGCCGCGGTTGGCCGGGTCGCTCACCACGATGCGGACCTTCACCCCGGCCAGGAGCTTGGCGGCGAGCGCGTCGTAGAGGCGGACGTCGTAGCGGGGCAGCGGCGGGCAGGTGGCGTGCACGTCCTGCTGGGAGATCTCGATGTGCGAGGTCGCGCTGGAGACCAGGGCGCGCAGGGCGCTCTCCTCGGGGTTGACGGTGTCGTAGTCCCGGTCGGCGTTGGTGTGGTCGTACACCCCGATCCCGCATCTGGTGTCGCCGGCCGTGGGCAGGGCGGGGCGGAAGGAGGAGGTGGGGTCGCTTCGGCGGATGCCCACGCCCAGGCCGCCGACGGCGAGCGCGGGCACCTCCCCTGCGCCCGCCGGGGAGGCGGGCCGGGGCAGGGAGGGCATGCAGTGCGCGCCGGGCGAGGCGGCGAACCAGACCGAGGTCCAGCTGTTCTTGTTGCGGCAGGTCCAGTCCCACAGGGTGTCCAGGTAGCGGCCCGCGGAGGCGGCGGCCGGCCCCGACAGCGCGAGGTCGACGTCGCTCACCGGGTGGGAGGTCTCCAGGTAGTCGCCCTTCCAGCTGTTGATGCCGCCGGTGATCACCGAGGCGCCGTCCACGACGACCAGCTTGGAGTGGTTCCAGGAGAACGCGGTCTTCGAGGTGGTCATCGAGGCCACGTTGAGGGTGATGTCGGCGGCGGCCGGGCCCAGCTTCGCGATCAGCTCGTCGCGGTAGGAGGAGGGGATCACCGTGGAGTGGTAGAGCGGGGCCGCGCCGACCAGGACGCGTACGTTCAGCCGGTTGCCCTTTTGGACGGACTCCTTCAGGCCCGCGACGATCGCCTCCTGGTAGCCGCCGTTGGGGAAGGGCGCCAGCGTGGAGATGTCCACCGTCTGGCGGGCCGCGGCGATGTCCTGGCGCGTCTTGTCCAGCAGACGCCGCGATCCGGGCCGCTCGGCGCACGTGGCGTCGCCCCAGCAGCCGGGGGTCTGCAGCAGCCAGTCGGCGCCGCCGGGGGCGGAGGAGCCGAGCCGGTTGCCGGTGGTGCGCTCCCACACCGCACCCTCAAGGCCCGGCGAGACCTGACGCAGGGTCTGCTCGACCGCGTCCAGGTGCGGGGTGGGCGCGCCCGCGGCGAACGCGGGGGCGGGAACGGCGGCGGCGGCCAGGAGGGCGAAGCCGAGGGCTAAGGCCGAGGTGCGGGCGAGGGCCGCCGGGGGGACGGTGCGTGCCAATGTGGTTCCTTGACTGGGGGGGTGGCTGCGGCCGGGAGCATGGCCGGCCACACCCCGACCTTGATCAACTCGCGTAAGTTACCAGCACGTAGCGCTGTGTTCACCCGCCCCGGACCAGTTCCGGCCACCCACCACCCACCACCCCCACCCACGACCCACCCTCGCCGCGCCCTACGAGGTGGTGGCCGGGGGGTGTACGAGGACGCGGGCGACGAAGCGGCGGAACACGAACTGCACTCGCCCCGCTGCTCCTTGAAGCGGGCCGGGCACTCGCGGACGACCCAGCGACGGGCGCGGGCCCCGCTCCCCTCCCGCGCCCGGTGGCCCAAGTCACCGTCGGCCTCGGCCTCGACGAGAGATGGTCGGCTTCGACTTCGACTTCGACGGGGTGGTCGGCTTCGTGGCGTGCTCCCCCCGTCCCCCCGTCGCCGTCCGTGCGGGTGGGGGTGCCGGGAAGCGCCAATACGCGGGTCAGGGGCAAGGGCCGGCGGCGGGGCTTCGCCTCCCAGACCCCGCCCGGTGCGCGATCGGATGCCTCGACGCCGTCGCCGACAGTACGGCCGGTGGTCGCCCGGCCGGCCCGGCAGTGCAGGCCGGGCCTCCCCGGGGCGCGAGGCGCGGGAGCGTGTGCGATCAGACCGTGCGGTGCTTCATGCGCACGAGCTTCCGGCATTGTGAACCGGAGCAGGAGGGGCCCATCGGGAGCGGGGGTGACGGGGCGTTGAGGCGGCCGCTTCAGGCGGGGTGTTCCGGACGGGGGCGGGCGGGCGGGAGGTTCGTGCGAGGGGTGTTCAGGTGGGGGTGTTCCAGGCGGTGGTGAGTCCGTCCAGCCAGGCGGGCGGCAGGGCCGCGGCGTCCCATTCCTCGCGCAGTTCCCCCGGGGCGGTCAGGAGCCGCTCCAGCACGGCGATGCTCGTGACGGAGTGCAGGAGCGAGTAGCGGCCGTGCACGGTGACGGTGCTGCCCGGTCCGTACGCCGCGAACAGGCGCTCCAGGCGGTCCCGGTGGGTGGTGGCGAACGCGGTCAGCCGCCCGGTGTAGCCGGCCCGCCGGCGGGGGCTCATCGTGGCGAGGACGGCGGCGAGGACCTCGTCGGTCACCTCCGGGTCCAGTTCCGAGACTTTGGTGAGCGACAGGTACAGGGGGGAGACCGCCACCCGGGCCCGCTCCACCTCCATCCGCCCGGCCCTACGCCGCACCCCCGCCGGGCCGTCCGTTCCCACGATGTCCGTCAGGGTGCGTTCGGTGAGGGCGCCGAGCTCGTCCAGGAGGCGGCCGGCGCCGTCCTGCCAGCCCGAGGCGTAGGCCTGGCCCCGATCCCCCGGCGCGGGACCGGCGGCGCCGCTCAGTTCCTCGTGCGCGAGCGCCAGGGCGCCGGCCTCCAGGAGCCCGATCAGTTGCCGTGCGTCACCGGAGGGGACTCCCGTCCGTGCGAGGAGCTGCAGCAGCGTCGTCCTCGCGTTGTCGACACTGGCCTCGTCCGGCCACTGCCGTCCCTCGTCGGCCGCGCTCATCGGGTCCTCCTCATCGCTCGGGTGGTGCGGTGGGTGCAACGCATCGCTCCCTTCGATGATCCAACGTCCGACGCCCGGGCTGTGCTCCCTGGCCGGGCCGCCACCCTTTCACCTCTCCCGCCCCCAGGGGTACCGGCTTTCCGCGGCCGGTACGTACCGGGCAGACGGGAGGCCGAGCCCCACCCTCACGGCAACGACGACGGAACCACAAAACGGCGGACGCCGACGCGGCGCCGGATGCCGGCGTCGGCTTCGCGCAGCCCGGCCGACGCGGACGACGGCGACGGATGTCAGCTTCGCGCAGCCCGGGCGGGGAAGGGGTCGGACGCGGCCACAGGCCACGCCCCAAAGGCGCTCCGGGCGGCAAACAGACCCCACCCGCCGAGGCGCCGGGCGTCGGACGTCGTGCTCCGGTCATCGGGGCGCGGGCGTCGGGGGGCGTGCTCCGTGGGGCGCGGGCGTCGGGCGCCCGGGGGCGCCGGACGTCGTGCTCCGGGCGTCGGGAGTCGTCGCTCCGAGGCGCGGGTCTGGGGGGCGGGCTCCGGACGTCGTGCGTCGGGGCGGGCGTCGGGGGGCTCCGGGCGCCAGGCATCAAGCTCCAGGCGCCACGGGTGGGGCGTGGCGGGGTGGGGTGGTGTCGGTGCTGTTCCGTACGCCGGTCCGTACGCTGGCTGCATGCGTATGCGTATGCGTCCCACGCTGAGCTGGACCCCGAGCGGGGAGCTGCGGCCCGGCACCACGGATTGGGCGCCGGTCGCCGATGCGCTGCGGGCCGGTGGTGTGCTGGTCCTCAGCGGGGCGGGCCTGTCCACGGAGTCGGGGATCCCCGACTACCGGGGCGAGGGCGGGAGTCTGAGCCGGCACACCCCGATGACCTACCAGGAGTTCATCGGCAGTGAGCGGGCCCGGCGCCGGTACTGGGCGCGCAGTCACCTCGGCTGGCGGACCTTCCACCGTGCCGGGCCCAATGCCGGGCACCGGGCTGTGGCCGCGTTCGGACGGCACGGCCTGCTGACGGGAGTGATCACCCAGAACGTCGACGGTCTGCACCAGGCGGCCGGCAGCGAGGACGTGGTGGAACTGCACGGCGGCCTGGAGCGGGTCGTCTGCCTCTCCTGCCGCGGGTTCGGCTCGCGCCGTGACCTCGCCCGGCGGCTCCAGGAAGCCAACACCGACTTCGCACCGATGGCCGCCCGGCTGAACCCCGACGGAGACGCCGACCTCACCGACGAACAAGTCGGCGAGTTTCGTGTGGTGGCCTGCCCGCGGTGCGAGGGGATCCTCAAACCCGACGTGGTGTTCTTCGGCGAAACCGTCCCGCCACAGCGGGTCGAGCAGTGCCGCGAACTGGTCGCCTCAGCGACCTCGCTCCTGGTCCTGGGCTCCTCGCTGACGGTGATGTCCGGCCTGCGGTTCGTCCGCCAGGCAGCCCGGGCGGGCACACCCGTACTCATCGTCAACCGGGACGCCACCCGCGGCGACGAACACGCCCTCACCCGCGTCGCACTCCCCCTGGGAACCACCCTGACCACCCTCGCCGACCAGCTGAACATCCCCCTCAACACCACACCACCCGCCAACTGACACCCCACCCGCACCACAACCCGAACCAACAACCCAGCGGCAGTACGACTCCCCGAAACCCGAAACGGCCGCGCCCGGGCCGATACCCGACTCCCCCACCAGGCCCGCCCACACCCCAAGCCCGGGGCCGGCGTATGACTCCCGTGGGGCCCGGTCACACCAAAACCTGCAAAAGCCAGCCCCGGCCCGGTGCCCGGCTTCGTCCGCGCGCCGAAACCCGCCGCGCCAAGGACCGGGGCGGGGTGGCCGGCCCGGGCCGGTGTGCGGCTTCGTCCGCGCGCCAAAAGCCGGGGCAGCAAGCCGGCGTGCAACCCCCCGCCGTCGAGCCCGCCCGCGCCACGAACCGGGGTCGGTGTGCGGCTCGCCCGTAGGGCCCGTCCGCGCCGAAACCCGCAAGTGGCGGCCCTGGCCCGTGTGCGGCTTCGTCCGTGCCGGAACCCGGGGCGGCGGGCCGGGGTGTGGCTCGCCCGTCGGGCCCGTCGGCGTCGAAACCCGAGATGGCGGACGGAGCCTGTGTGGCGGCTCCCGCTCCGGCCGGTCCGCACCAAAAGCCCCGGGGGGCTAGGCCGGGCCAGTGTGCGGCTTCGCCCCTGCCGAAACCCGAGACGGCCGCGCCGGGGCCGGTGTGCAGCTCCCCCCGGGGGGCCGCCCACGCGGAAATCCGGGACGGCAGGCCGGTATGCGAGTCCCCCGTCGCCTCGCCCGCACCATAGCCGGGAGGGCCGGCCCCGGCCGGTATGCGGCTTCGCCCCCGCCGGAACCCAGGACGGACCGGTAGGCGGCTCTCCCCGACGGCCGATCCGCACCAAAGCCGAGAGGGCCGGGCCGGACCGCTGTGCGGCTCGCCCGTAGGGCCCCTCCGCGCCGAAACCCGGGACGACAGGTCGGCGTCTGGCCCCGTCCGGGTGCCGTCCCGGATGCCGCCCGGGCTGGTCCGCCACGGCAGTGGGGCCGGCGGTGAGGTGGGCCGGCGGCGCAGCGGATGCCGTGTGCTGATGCCTCCCAGCGCGGGCGAAGGGGGGCCGTGGACGACCCGGGCCCTGAAGGAATCCGCAGGCCCGCACCCTCCGGGACCGGCCGTGCCGTGAGGCCGCCGGTCCGGCCGGGGGCACCGGGATCGGATCGGACTCGCCACCGTGCTGCCGTTCGCACCCGCCCGGGGTTCCCGGCAGTGGTTCGCCGCCCTCCTCGGGGCAACGCTCACCTCGGCTGCGTCCCCCTCCAGAAACAACGGCATGAGCCCCGCACAGCCAGCGGGCGGCGCCCGGCCCGCCGTCGTCGCCCATGCGTGCCCCGGTCGCGTACTCGCTGCTCGCCGGCCTGTGGGCGGCGATCACGCCAGCCCCAGGCTGCAGCGCCGGGAGGGCCTGTTCCCGAACCGGGCGACCCGCAGCGGGCGCACGGCGCTTTGCAGTCCGCTACGAGGTCCTGCGGACGAACGCGGGCGGGGGGGTGGGCCTCCCCGTGACGGCGCCGCTGTGGCGGACGTGCAGGAGCAACAGCGCAGCAAAGCCGTCACCGACTGTCTAACAGCCAAGAGGACGTTACGGCTGCCCCCGTACAGAGCCGGGACGGCCGTGCTGGTGCGCGTGCGTGGCCCTGCCCCCCGCAACCGGTCGAGTAAGAGCGGCCACGCGGACTCCGTCCGCCCCAGACGGTGAACGCCGACACGCGACACGACGGCGCCCAGCCGGGCGGGAGCGGTAAGCAACTGCCCTGCGGCAAAGCCCACAGCCCGCCCGGCCCGCAGCCGGACACAACCACGCCGGCCGAGCCGGCTTCGGGGCAGGGGCGGGCAGCAGTGGCCTGGGCGAGGACGGCCACCGCTGCCGGGTGAGGGCGGAAGTGCCCGGAGCCAGGGCGATGTGGGGGTGAGCGGAGCGAGAGCGGCCGCAGTGGCCAGGCCAGGTACGACCACTGCGGCCGGGGCCGGGCCGGGGGCCCGGGGCGCAGCCGGGGCGGGCGGCGCGGGAGCGGACGGAGCGGGCCGGGTGGGGGCGACCGTAGTGGCCAGGGCAGGCACGACCACTGCGGCCGGGAAAGGGACGGGGCCGGGCCGGGAGCCAAGGGCGGAGCGGAGGTCGGGGCGGCGCGGCGCGGGGGCCGGGGCGGGCCGGGTGAGGGCGACGTAGTGGCCAGGGCAGGCACCGCCACCCCAGCAGAGCGGGGGCGGGCAGCGGTGACCGGGACGGGGACGGCCCCAGCGGCCGAAGGCAGGGCGGGACGGGGCGGCCGAAACCGGCCAGAACGAGGCGGCGCGGTAGTGGCGGCCGGGGCCCGGCGGGATGGCCGAAGCGGGCGGGGCCGGCCGGGACGGGGACGGCCGCAGTAGCCAGGGCAGCCACATGCCACCGCGGCCGGGCCGCGAGACAGCCACCGCCGTCGAGGCGGCCGCGGCGGGGGTGAAAAGTGGCCGGGCGGGGGTGGGGGTGGGGTGGGGGTGGTGGGTGTCATCGGGGCGGGTTTCACCCGGCTGGCGCACATGCGCGGGCCGGGACAGCGGCCTGGCAGCAGGCTGTGTCCCAGGACGGACCGCGCCGAGGGGTGACAGCGGTGGGAGCAGCCAGGATGCGGGCGATGGCCGCCACCGCGGCCTTGACCGCGACCGCGATGGTGGCCGTCACCGCCACGGGCTGCTCCCCCGCGGGCGAGAACTCCTCCGGCGGGCGGACACAGGCCGCAGCACACCCCCCGACCACCCCACCCACCACCGCACCCACCCCACCCTCCCCGGCTTCCCCGGTGGGTCACGGGAGACTGGTGGCACGCTATGAGGACGGCAGGACGGCCGAGGACCGGCGGACCCAGAGATTCCTGCAGGACAACCACGTACTGGAGCGCGTCACCGCGTTCGCCAACGAGCGGATCACCCTCGCCTACGACGTACCCGTGATCGCGAAGAGCTGCGGCGGCGCCAACGCCTCCTGGGACCCGCACGCGAAAAACATCACGTACTGCTACGAACTCGTCGAGGAGACCAGGCCCGTCTTCCTCGAACAAGCCGCCCACCAGGACACCGGCCGCCCTACGGCCCGGGCCCGCGCCGCAGACGACGGCGTCATCGGATTCTCCAACGGCGTGATCCTCCACGAACTCGGCCACGCCCTGGTCGACATGTACGACCTGCCGATCACCGGCAAAGAAGAGGACGCCGTCGACCAACTCGCCACCCTGCTCCTGGCCACCGGCGGCAAACAACACATCGACTACGCCGTGAGCACCATCAACGCGTGGGGCGCACTGGCCGACGCCCAGGAAACCGGCGACCTCTCCGGCCTGTTCTCCGACGAACACTCCCTCAGCGCACAGCGCTTCTACAACGAGATCTGCTGGCTGTACGGCTCGGACCCCCACACCTTCGCCTCCGCCGTCATCACCATCGACAACCCCGACGGTGTACTGCCCCAACTCCGAGCCGAGGGCTGCCAAGACGAGTACCAACAGATCCGCAAATCATGGAACACCCTCCTCCACCCCTACCTGAAATAACCCCGGGCACACGCCCCGACACACACGAAAACGCCCGGCCCGGCACACGCGAAAACGCCCGGCCGGAAGAATTCCGGCCGGGCGTCTTCAGCAGGCGGCCCTGCCAAGCACCGCGATGGCTTAGTACCAGTGGTTGGCGGACCAGAAGTTCCAGGCACCCACCGGGCTGCCGTAACGCTCGTTCATGTAGTCCAGACCCCACTTGATCTGCGTGGCCGGGTTCGTCTTCCAGTCCGCACCCGCCGAGGCCATCTTCGACGCCGGCAGCGCCTGCGCCAGACCATAGGCGCCGGACGAGGCGTTCGTGGCGGTGTAGTCCCAGCCACTCTCATGCGAAATGATCTTGTCGAAGGCGGCGAACTGGGCCGGGTCCTTGATCATCTGCTGCGCGATCGCCTTGGCACTCATCGGGGCAGCCTGCGCGGGAACCGCGGCAAGCATGGAACCGGCAACACCCAGGGCGAGGACGGAACCCGCGAGGGTCTTCTTCGAAGCGGCAATACGGCGGATGACAGCGTGGGACACGGAGAAAACCTTCCACAGGGAACAAGGGCGGTCGCCGCACACCCAGAGGCATACGTGAGCCACTCACACACCGGAGAGAGGTTCGTCGGCAACAGGTCAACCACCCCTGCCGCCCGGCGACTCACCCAGTTCTACCCACCCCTGCGACCACCTGGCAAAAACCCCGCCTACTACTGAGGATTTCGGGTTGTCGTCGGGTAGTGACGGTTCATGATCCCTGCGGTATGCCGTTGGTATGCGTTATCCGGAGGGTGGGGGCCTGACCG
>NZ_JBIAJH010000032.1:0-84346 GCF_042871845.1 Streptomyces sp. NPDC005533
GCCCGGTTACATTCCGAACCCGGAAGCTAAGCCTTTCAGCGCCGATGGTACTGCAGGGGGGACCCTGTGGGAGAGTAGGACGCCGCCGAACAATCTTTCAAAGGACCCTTGGTCCAGCGTTCAACGCTGGACCAAGGGTCCTTTTTGTTTCACCTCTTTACGCCGAAGCGCGGCCATGGGTTGGTTGCGCGAGAATGACTAGCGGTACCCCGAAGACAGGAGTCACACCCATGTCCAACTCTCCCGACGATCGTCCGGAGCGCGAGCCTCGGCGCAACGACGGCGGTGACAGGGGCGGCTACCGCGGGGGCCGTGACGACCGTGGTGGCGACCGTCCCCCGTTCCGTCGTGACGACCGTGGTGCCAGTGGCCGGCCGTCCAGCGGCGGTGGCGGCTTCCGTCGCGATGACCGCGGTGGGCGTCCCACCGGCGGCGGTGGCGGCGGTTTCCGCCGTGACGACCGCGGTGGCGACCGTCCCAGCTACCCCCGCCGTGACGACGACCGCGGTGGCCGTCCCTCCGGTGGCACTGGCGGCGGCGGCTTCCGTCGCGACGACCGCGGCGGGGACCGTCCGAGCTTCCCGCGCCGCGATGACCGTGGTGGCGACCGTCCCTCGTACCCGCGCCGCGATGACCGCGGTGGGGACCGTCCGTCGTACCCGCGTCGTGATGACGACCGTGGTGGTTTCCGCGGTGGCCGTGACGACCGCGGTGGCGACCGTCCCTCGTACCCGCGCCGCGATGACCGCGGTGGGGACCGTCCGTCGTACCCGCGTCGTGATGACGACCGTGGTGGATTCCGCGGTGGCCGTGACGACCGTGGTGGCGACCGTCCCTCGTACCCGCGCCGCGATGACCGCGGTGGCGAGCGTCCGTCGTACCCGCGTCGTGATGACCGTGGTGATCGTCCCACCGGCGGCGGCGGCGGCTTCCGTCGCGACGACCGTGGTGGCGACCGCCCGTCCTACCCCCGTCGTGACGACCGCGGTGGGGACCGTCCTTCGTACCCGCGTCGGGATGACCGGGGTGACCGTCCCACCGGCGGTGGTGGCGGCGGCTTCCGTCGTGACGACCGTGGTGGCGACCGTCCGTCGTACCCCCGTCGTGACGACAGGGGCGAGCGTCCCTCGTACCCGCGTCGTGATGACGACCGTGGTGGATTCCGCGGTGGCCGTGACGACCGTGGCGGCGACCGCCCCTCGTACCCCCGTCGCGACGACCGCGGTGGCGAGCGTCCCTCGTACCCGCGTCGCGACGACCGGGGTGACCGTCCCACCGGCGGCGGTGGCGGCGGCTTCCGCCGCGACGACCGTGGTGGCGACCGTCCGTCGTACCCCCGTCGTGACGACAGGGGCGAGCGTCCCTCGTACCCGCGTCGTGATGACGACCGTGGTGGATTCCGCGGTGGCCGTGACGACCGTGGCGGCGACCGCCCGTCCTACCCCCGTCGCGACGACCGCGGTGGCGAGCGTCCCTCGTACCCGCGTCGCGATGACCGTGGTGACCGTCCCACCGGCGGTGGTGGCGGCGGCTTCCGTCGCGACGACCGTGGTGGCGACCGTCCCTCGTACCCCCGTCGCGACGACCGCGGTGGCGACCGTGGCGGGTTCCGTGGTGGCCGTGACGATCGCGGCGGTGACCGTGGTGGTTACCGCGGTCGCGATGACCGTGGCGGCGACCGCGACTTCCGCTCCGACCGCGACCCGGTCAAGCGCCTTCCGATCGACGAGGACGTCACCGGCCTCGAGATCGACGCCGACGTGCGCCAGGAGCTGCTGAGCCTGCCCAAGGGCCTGGCCGAAGAGGTCTCGAAGAACCTGGTCATGGTCGCGCGGCTGATCGACGAGGACCCCGAGCAGGCGTACGCGTACTCGCGCATCGCCCTGCGACTGGCCTCCCGCGTCGCCGCCGTCCGAGAGGCCGCCGGCTTCGCCGCGTACGCCACGCAGAAGTACAGCGAGGCCCTCGCGGAGTTCCGTGCCGCCAAGCGCATGACCGGCTCGGTCGAGCTGTGGCCCGTCATGGCCGACTGCGAGCGCGGCCTCGGCCGTCCGGAGCGGGCGCTGGCCATGGCCGGTGAGCCCGAGGTGCAGAAGCTGGACAAGGCCGGCCAGGTCGAGATGCGTCTGGTCGCGGCCGGTGCCCGGCGGGACCAGGGGCAGCTCGAAGCGGCCATCGTGACCCTGCAGAGCCCGGAGCTGGCCTCCAGCTCCATCCAGCCCTGGACCGCGCGCCTGCGGTACGCCTACGCCGACGCCCTGCTGGCGGCCGGCCGTGAGGACGAGGCGCGCGAGTGGTTCGGCAAGACCCTCGAAGCGGACAAGGACGGGGCCACCGACGCCTCGGACCGTCTCGCCGAGCTCGACGGTGTCGAGTTCGTCGACGCCGCCGTCGACCTGGCCGACGTCGATGTCGACGGCGACGCCGATCTCGACGGCGACCTCGAGGGCGGGATCGACGACGAGGACGATGACGAGGACGACGAGGACGCGGCGGAGGTCGCCGCGGCCGAGCGCGCCTCCGACGTCGCCGAGTACTACGACGAGGACGACGAGGAGTACGAGCCGCTGGAGCAGTCCACGGCCGACGCCGACGTCGATGACGCCGTGCAGGACTCGGGCCGCGACCGCGCCTGAAGCACGGTGAACGCATGAGAAAGGGCGGTACCCCCGGTGGGGTACCGCCCTTTTCCGTGTCCGGGGTGGTTCAGCCCAGGCCGCGCAGGACCAGGCCGGTGGCCGGTTTCGGTCCGAAGGAAGTGGACTTCCGGGGCATGGTGACGCCCTGGCGGGCCAGGTCCCGTACGACTTCCTCCCGTACGGGGTGCAGCAGGACGGCGGTGCCGCCGTGGCGTTCGGCCATGGCCACGGTGGACGCGGCGTCGTGGATGTACGTGATCTCCTCGGGGGCGTCCGGCACGTGCCAGAGGGCGTCCAGCAGGGTCGCGTGCAGCACGGTGGCGTCCAGCCGGCGCCAGGCCTCCGGGCGGTCGTGGCGGACCGTGCGGTCGAGGAGCGCCAGGTCGGGATCACTGACCAGGTGGAAGGTGCCGTCGCCGGTGAGCAGGAAGGCGTTGCCGCGTTCCGAGGCGTCGGCGAGGGCGTCCAGGGCCAGCGGCAGCGGTCCGTCGACCGGGGTGACGCGGAAGTGGCCGCCGAGGGCGGCGAGGGCGTCGGAGACCGGGAGCCGGCGCAGCATCCGGTGGATCGCGCGGACCTGGAGCGGGTAGCGGGCGGTGTCCACGAGGAGGACCAGCCCGAAGTCCCACGCCGTGGGGGAGCCGTGCTCCTCCTGGAGGCGCAGGTACGTCGCCCAGCGGTGGTGGCCGTCCGCGATGAGGGCCTGGCGGTGGCTGAGGTCCGCCGTGACGGCGGCGAGCTCGTCCGGGTCGGTGATGGCCCACAGGCGGTGCTGGAAACCGTCCTCGGTGGTCGTCGACAGCAGGGGCGCGCGCTGCGCGGTACGCTCGACGACCGCCGCCGCGCCCGTGCCGGGGTCGTCGCCCCGGTAGGTGAGGAGCAGCGGTTCGAGGTTGGCCGAGGTGGCCCGCATCAGGCCGGCCCGGTCGGTGACCACGTCCGGCATGACGTCCTCGTGGGGGAGGACGATCCCCGCGTCCGCGGTGGACAGGGCGAGGGCGCCGATGACACCGCGCTGGAGCAGACCGGCCCTGCGCTGTTCGTACACGTAGAGCGCGGGCTCCGGGTCGGCGCTGAGGATGCCCCCGGCGAGCCAGTCCTGAAGGGTGCGGGCGGCCTGTTCGTTGCGCGCGGCCGGGGTACCCGCCTGCGGGAGGATCAGGCGGACGATGTTGTGCGGATCGGCGGATTCGAGGTGGTCGACTCCGTCGGGGCGCACGACCACGTCGTACGGCGGCGAGGTGACGGCGGCGAGGCTGCCGACACGCTCCGGGACGTAACGCAGGCCATGGAACGGGATCAGTCGCAGCCCTTGGTCCGCGGTGCCAGGTGTGGTCATTGGTGCATGGTAAGTCGCGTCTCGCCATGCGGGATGATCGGGGCAGTGCAGAATCGGACAAGATCGATCTCCCCCGGCCGGCGCCGGGAGGGCACCGAGAGGAGCGGACGCGATGACCCGGCAGAGCAGGACCAGTCCCGCGGCGAGTGAGCAGAGTCTGCACCAGGCGTACGACACGGCCCTGCTGGACCTCGACGGAGTGGTGTACGCGGGCGGAGAGGCCATCGCGTACGCCGTGGAGTCCCTGGCCGCGGCGCGGGCCGACGGCATGCACCTCGCCTACGTCACCAACAACGCGCTGCGGACCCCGGAGGCCGTCGCGGAGCACCTGGGCGAGCTGGGCATCCCCACGGAGGCGGCCGAGGTGATCACCTCGGCGCAGGCGGTGGCCCGGCTCATCTCGGAGCAGGTGGAGCCGGGATCGAAGGTGCTGGTGATCGGCGGGGAAGGGCTGCGGGTCGCGCTGCGCGAGCGCGGGCTGGTGCCGGTGGAGTCCGCCGAGGAGGAGGGCCTGGCGGCGGTGGTGCAGGGGTACGGGGGTCCCGAACTGCCCTGGGGGCGCTTCGCGGAGGCCTCGTACGCGATCAACCGCGGGGTGCCGTGGTTCGCGTCGAACACCGACCTGACGATCCCGGGGACGCGGGGGATCGGGCCGGGCAACGGGGCCGCGGTGGAGGTCGTACGGATCGCCACGGGCGCGGAGCCGCAGGTGGCGGGCAAGCCGCTGCCCCCGATGCACCGGGAGACGGTGCTGCGGACGGGGGCGGAGCGGCCGCTGGTGGTCGGGGACCGGCTGGACACGGACATCGAGGGTGCCTTCAACGGGGAGGTGGACTCGCTGCTGGTGCTGACCGGGGTGACGGACGCCGAACAGCTGGTGCGGGCCGAGCCGAGGCACCGGCCGACGTACGTGGACCGGGACCTGCGGGGACTGCTGACGGGGCAGCCGGAGGTGGAGCCGGTCGCGGAAGGGTTCCGCTGCGGCGGCTGGACCGCGGTCGCGCTGAACCGCGGTGTGCTGGAGCTGCGCGGGGAGGGCGGGGACCCGGTCGACGGGCTGCGGGCGCTGTGCGCGGCGGCCTGGACGGCGGCCGGGGACGGGGTCTGCACGCTGGACGCGGCGAAGGCGCTGGCCAGGCTGGGCCTTTAGGGCCGAACAGGTGATCCGCGCGAGGCGCAGGGTAGGCTAACCTAACTCGCGTGTTGGTCGAGAGCCCCCCTGAATCCGAACCGAGCGCGGCGCCCGAACGGGCCGCCGTCGCCCGCCCGCGGCATGCCGCGCGCCTCGCCGGTCTGCTGGCCGCCCTCGCGGTGCTCGCGCTGATCGCGGTCGTGAGCATCGCCGTGGGCGCCCGGCAGATGCCCCTGGACGAGGTCTGGCACGGGCTGTTCGCCTACGCGGGAACGCCCTCCGACGTGGTGGTGCGGGACCTGCGGGTCCCGCGCACCCTCCTCGGGCTGATGGTCGGGCTGGGCCTCGGCCTGTCCGGCGCCGTGATGCAGGCGCTGACCCGCAACCCGCTGGCCGAGCCCGGCATCCTCGGCGTCAACGCCGGCGCCGCGGCCGCCGTGGTCTCCGCGATCAGCTTCTTCGGCGCGACGTCCGTCCGCGAGTTCGTGTGGTGGGCGTTCCTCGGCGCCGCCGTCGTCTCGGTCGTCGTGTACGTGCTCGGCGGCAGCCGCAGCGCGACCCCGGTGCGCCTCGCGCTCGCCGGTACGGCGGCCAGCGCGGCCCTGGTCGGCTACATCAACGCCGTACAGCTGATGGACAGCAAGGCGCTGGACAAGCTCCGCTTCTGGACGGTGGGTTCGCTGGCCTCGGCCAACATGGACACCGTCCGCCAGGTGGCGCCCTTCCTGATCGTCGGCGCGGTGCTCGCGCTGTCGCTCGGCCGGCCGCTGAACGCGATGGCCATGGGCGACGACACGGCGCGGGCGCTCGGGGCGCACCTGACGCGGACCCGGGTCGCCGCCGTGGTCGCCATCACCCTGCTGTGCGGTGCGGCGACCGCCGCGTGCGGGCCCATCGTCTTCATCGGCCTGATGATCCCGCACCTCGTCCGGGCGTTCACCGGTCCCGACATGCGCTGGGTGCTCGCGTACTCGGCCGTCCTGTCGCCCGTCCTGCTGCTCGGCGCCGACGTCGTCGGGCGCGTCGTCACCCGGCCCGCCGAACTGCAGGTCGGCGTCGTGACCGCGCTCATCGGCGGCCCCGTCTTCATCTACCTGGTTCGGCGCAAGAGGATGGCCCAGCTGTGACCGTGACCGCGACCGTCGACGACGCACCGTGCAAGGGCCGGTCCGGGCCCCGCCCGATGCACCTGCCCGGCGGGATCTCGCTGCGCGTCGAGGGGCGCCCGCTGGCCGTCGGGCTCCTGCTCGCCGCCGCGACGCTCGCCCTGGCCGTGCTGCTCATCGGCACCGGCGACTTCGAGATCGCACCGTGGGACGTCGTCCGGACCCTGCTGGGCGCCGGCACCCCCGCCGACGACTTCATCGTCAACGACCTGCGGCTGCCCCGGGTCCTGGTCGCCCTGCTCGTCGGGGCCGCCCTCGGAATGGCCGGCGCGGTCTTCCAGTCGGTCTCCCGCAATCCGCTCGGCTCCCCGGACCTGCTGGGCTTCGGGTACGGCTCGGTGGTCGGCGCGCTCGTCGTCATCATCCTGTTCAAGGGCGATGCCACCGAGGTGGCCGTCGGCGCGCTGGTCGGCGGCCTGCTGGCCGGAGCCGCCGTCTACCTGCTGGCGTACAAGCGGGGCATCCAGGGCTACCGGCTCGTGCTGGTCGGCATCGGCGCCTCCGCCATGCTCATCGCCGTGATCCAGTACCTGATCACGAAGGCCCAGATGATCGAGGCCACCCGCGCCATGGTCTGGCTGACCGGCTCGCTGGCCGGCCGCGACTGGGCGCAGGTGTGGCCGCTGCTCGCGGTCTGCGCGGTGCTCTTCCCCCTGGTCCTCGGGCAGGGCAGGGCCCTGCGGATGATGGAGATGGGCGACGACGCCGCGTACGCCCTCGGGGTGCCGGTGGAGCGGACGCGGCTGCTGCTGATGTTCGCGGCGATCCTGCTCACCACCGCGGCGAGCGCGGCGGCCGGGCCCATCAGCTTCGTCGCGCTGGCCGCGCCGCAGCTGGCCCGGCGGCTCACCCGCGCGCCCGGCGGGAACCTGCTGACGGCCGCCCTGATGGGCTCGGTGCTGCTGATGGTGTCCGACTGGGCCTCGCAGCGGGCCTTCGGCGCCGACCAGTTGCCGGTGGGCGTGGTGACCGGGCTGGTCGGCGGTGTCTACCTGCTCTGGCTGCTCGTCACCGAGCGCAAGGCAGGACGTATATGAACCTGACGAGGAGTACCCCAGTGCAGCGGCTGACCGCGCAGAACGTGACGCTCGGCTACGACCAGCGGGTCATCGCCGAAGACCTGTCGGTGGAGATCCCCGACCACTCCTTCACGGTGATCGTCGGCCCCAACGCCTGCGGCAAGTCCACGCTGCTGCGGGCCCTGTCGCGGTTGCTGAAGCCGTCCGCCGGGCGGGTGCTGCTGGACGGGCAGGCCATCGGGTCGATGCCGGCGAAGAAGGTCGCCAGGACCCTGGGGCTGCTGCCGCAGTCCTCGACCGCGCCGGACGGCATCACGGTGGCCGACCTGGTGGCGCGCGGCCGGTACCCGCACCAGGGGCTGCTGCGGCAGTGGTCGGCCGAGGACGAGCGGGTCGTGAACGAGTCCATGGCCTCGACCGGGGTCGCCGAACTCGCCGACCGGGCCGTGGACGAGCTGTCGGGCGGGCAGCGGCAGCGGGTGTGGATCGCGATGGCGCTGGCGCAGCAGACGCCGCTGCTGCTGCTCGACGAGCCGACGACCTACCTGGACATCCAGCACCAGATCGACGTGCTGGACCTGTGCGCGGAGCTGCACGAGAACCAGGGGCGGACGCTGGTCGCGGTGCTGCACGACCTGAACCACGCGGCTCGTTACGCGACGCACCTGATCGCGATGCGGGGCGGGAAGGTCGTGGCGGAGGGACCGCCGGCGGAGGTGGTGACGGCGGAGCTGGTGGAGAAGGTGTTCGGCCTGAGGTGCCAGATCATCGACGACCCGGAGACGGGGACGCCGCTGGTGATTCCGGCGGCCCGGCGGGCACGGGTGGTGGCCCGCGCGGAGTAGCGGCTGCGGGGCCGAAGGTCAGAGCAGGCTCTTGAGCCGGAGGAGGTCACGCAAGCCGGCTTCGAGTTTGACCCGGCCGGAGGCCCAGGCCTTGGCGAACTTGAGGTCGCCCGCGACCAGGGCGAGGAGGTCGTCGCCCGTCATCGCGAGGCGGATCTCCGCCTTGGCGGCCGGCGGGCCGGGGGCGACCGCGTCCACGCGGATGCGACCCGCGTGGAGGCGCCCCGTGAAGGTCTGGTCGAGGTCCGTGATGTGGCAGCTCAGGGAGCGGTCGAGCGCGGCCGCGCCGCGTACGCCGTCGTCGGCCCGCGCGAGATTGTCGGAAAGCGTGTCGAGTGCTTCGCGGCACTCCTGGATCGTAGCCATCGTGATCACGACCGTACCGCAGAGGCGTACGTGGTCGCGGGGCGCTTCGGGGTAGCGTCGGGGCATGACCGACGAAGCCCAGGGCGCAGCAGAAGCCGACGGCGAAGCCTCCGCCGGGCCCGCGGGGCCCGTGGCGCTGGGCGTCGTACGCACACCCACCGGGCACCCCGGCGTGGACGCGCACCTGGCGCGGCTGGCGGACGCGGACCACCTCGCGGCGGACGGACACGCCGAGGTGTACGAGGATGTCCACCGGGGGCTGCGCGAGGCGCTGACCGCGCTGGACGCACCGCCCGTCCCTGGTCCGTACGAAAACAGGAGCTGAACCGATCGTGGCAGGAGTGGCACGCCGCCGCCTGGACGCCGAACTGGTACGCCGCAGCATGGCCCGCTCGCGGGAGCACGCCGCGCAGCTGATCGCCGCGGGCCGGGTGACCGTGGGCGGCACCACCGCGACCAAGGCGGCCACCCAGGTCGAGACGAGCGCGGCCCTGGTCGTCCTCAAGGACGACAGCGATCCCGACTACGTCTCGCGGGGCGGCCACAAGCTCGCGGGTGCGCTGGCCGCCTTCCAGCCGCAGGGGCTGCGCGTGGAGGGCCGTCGCGCGCTGGACGCCGGGGCCTCCACGGGAGGGTTCACCGACGTGCTGCTGCGCGTGGGCGTCGCCCACGTGGTGGCCGTCGACGTCGGCTACGGGCAGCTCGCCTGGTCGCTGCAGAGCGACGACCGGGTCACGGTCAAGGACCGGACGAACGTGCGCGAGCTGACGGTCGAGCAGATCGACGGGATCGCGGTGGACCTCGTCGTCGGTGACCTGTCCTTCATCTCCATCGGGCTGGTGCTGCCCGCGCTCGTACGCTGCTGCGCGCCGGCCGCCGACCTGGTGCTGATGGTCAAGCCGCAGTTCGAGGTCGGCAAGGACCGGCTGGGCAGCGGCGGCGTGGTGCGCAGCCCGGAGCTGCGGGCGGAGGCCGTGCGCGAGGTCGCGGCGCAGGCGGCGAAGCTCGGTCTGGGCGTTCTCGGGGTCACGGCGAGTCCGCTGCCGGGACCCTCGGGCAACGTCGAGTACTTTCTGTGGCTGCGGGCGGGGGCACCGGCCCTCGACCCGGCGGATGTTGACCGTGCAGTGGCGGAGGGGCCGCAGTGACAGATTCAACGGGGGAACGCACCGTCTTCCTGCTCGCGCACACCGGACGGCCGGCGGCCATCCGCAGCGCGGAGCTGGTCGTCAAGGGACTGCTGCGCTGCGGGCTGGGCGTACGGGTCTTCGCGCACGAGGCGGTGGACCTGCCGCTGCCGCCCGAGGTGGAGCTCGTCACCGAGTCCACGCCGGGTGTGCTCGACGGGTGCGAGCTGCTGATCGTGCTGGGCGGGGACGGCACCCTGCTGCGGGGCGCGGAGCTGGCGCGCGCCTCGGGGGTGCCGATGCTGGGCGTCAACCTGGGCCGGGTGGGGTTCCTCGCCGAGGCCGAGCGCGACGACCTGGACAAGGTCGTGGACCGGGTGGTGTCGCGCTCGTACGAGGTCGAGGAGCGGATGACCCTCGACGTGGTCGTGCGCACGAACGGCGACGTGGTCCACCGGGACTGGGCGCTGAACGAGGCCGCGGTCCAGAAGGTGTCCCCGGAGCGGATGCTGGAGGTGGTCCTGGAGATCGACGGGCGCCCGGTGACCGGCTTCGGCTGTGACGGGATCGTCTGCGCTACTCCGACGGGCTCGACGGCCTACGCCTTCTCCGCGGGCGGGCCGGTGGTCTGGCCGGAGGTGGAGGCGCTGCTGATGGTGCCGATCAGCGCGCACGCGCTGTTCGCGAAGCCGCTGGTGACCTCGCCCACCTCGGTGCTGGCGGTGGAGGTGCAGGCCGGCACCCCGCACGGCGTGCTGTGGTGTGACGGCCGGCGGATGCTGGAGCTGCCGTCCGGGGCCCGCGTGGAGGTCCGGCGCGGGGCGGTGCCCGTGCGGCTCGCCCGGCTGCACCACGCGTCCTTCACGGACCGGCTCGTCGCGAAGTTCGCGCTGCCGGTGTCGGGTTGGCGTGGAGCGCCCCACTAGCCGGAGTCCCGGCGTGTCGCCGTTCGTGCTTAATAGCACATCCGTTCGGAGAACTCGGGGCGGGTGACGTCACATGGCACCGGTGAAACCTCGGTATCGTCGTCCCGTGCTTGAGGAGATGCGGATACGGTCGCTCGGGGTCATCGACGACGCGGTGGTCGAGCTGTCGCCCGGTTTCACCGCGGTGACCGGCGAGACCGGCGCGGGCAAGACGATGGTCGTCACCAGCCTCGGGCTGCTGCTCGGCGGTCGCGCCGACCCGGCCCTGGTGCGGATCGGGGCCAAGGCCGCGGTCGTCGAGGGTCGCATCGTCATGCGCCCCGGCGCGCCCGCCGCCGTACGCGCCGAGGAAGCCGGGGCGGAGCTCGACGACGGCGCCCTGCTGATCAGCCGGACCGTGTCGGCCGAGGGGCGCTCGCGCGCCCACGTCGGCGGCCGGTCCGTGCCCGTCGGCCTGCTCGCCGAACTCGCGGACGACCTGGTCGCCGTACACGGCCAGACCGACCAGCAGGGGCTGCTGCGCCCGGCCCGGCAGCGGCAGGCGCTCGACCGGTACGCCGGGGACGCCGTCGCCGTCCCGCTGGAGAAGTACGGATCCGCCTACCGCAGGCTCCGCTCCGTCGCCGTCGAGCTGGAGGAGATCACCACCCGGGCCCGGGAGCGGGCCCAGGAGGCCGACCTGCTGCGCTTCGGACTGGACGAGATCGCGGCCGTGGAACCGGTGGCCGGCGAGGACACCGAGCTGGCGGCCGAGGCCGAACGGCTCGGCCACGCCGAATCACTGGCCTCGGCGGCGCAACTGGCGCACCGGGCGCTCGCGGGCGATCCCGAGGACCCCGAGGCCATCGACGCCAACATGCTCGTCGCGGGAGCCCACCGCGCCCTGGAATCCGTACGGTCGCACGACCCGGCGCTCGGCGCGCTCGCCGAGCGGATCGGGGAGCTGGGCATCCTGCTGTCCGACGTGGCCGGGGAGCTGGCGGGCTACGCCGACGACCTGGACGCCGATCCGCTGCGGCTGGCCGCCGTCGAGGAGCGGCGGGCGGCCCTGACCCAGCTGACCCGCAAGTACGGCACCGAAGGCACCGTGGACTCCGTACTGGAGTGGGCCGAGCAGGGCGCGGCGCGGCTGCTGGAACTGGACGGCGACGACGAGCGGATCACCGAGCTGACCGTCGAGCGTGACGGGCTGCGCTCCGAACTGTCGCTGCTGGCCCAGGCGTTGACGGACGCCCGGGTGGAGGCGGCGACCCGCTTCGCCTCCGCCGTGACGGACGAGCTGGCCTCGCTGGCCATGCCGCACGCCCGTGTGACCATCGACGTCCGGCAGGCCGAGGACCCGGACGGAGTGGAGGTGGGCGGCCGTCCGGTCGCCTACGGGCCCTCGGGCGCGGACGAGGTCGAGCTGCTGCTGGCCCCGCACCCCGGCGCCCAGCCGCGACCCATCGCCAAGGGCGCCTCGGGCGGTGAGCTGTCCCGGGTGATGCTCGCCGTCGAGGTCGTCTTCGCCGGCTCCGACCCGGTGCCGACCTACCTCTTCGACGAGGTCGACGCGGGGGTCGGCGGCAAGGCGGCCGTCGAGGTGGGCCGGCGCCTCGCCAAGCTCGCCAAGTCGGCGCAGGTCGTGGTCGTCACGCACCTGCCGCAGGTGGCGGCCTTCGCCGACCGCCAGCTGCTCGTCGAGAAGACCAACGACGGGTCCGTCACCAGGAGCGGGGTCACCGTCCTGGAGGGCGAGGCCCGGATCCGCGAGCTCTCGCGCATGCTGGCGGGGCACGAGGACTCGGTCTCCGCGCGGGCACACGCCGAGGAACTGCTGGCGGCGGCGCGCGCGGACGCCTGAGCCGCGCAGGGTCACACGGCCGCGGGAGGGCCCGGCGCGCACGGCGCGGCGGGCCCTCCGCCGTGCCGGGGGCCGGGCGCGCGGCACGCGGCCGCCGCGGGGAGCCGGCGGGGGGAGCCCGCCGGGGTGACGCGACACTAGGCCGTGTGGGTGAGGCTGGGGGGCGTCCGGAGGTATCTCGTACGGGATCCGCACCCGTATGGTCCCGGAACGCGCGTGCGGGCTGGCATCCTTGGCGACGTCTCTGACTCCCTCACCCTGGAGCTTCGGCCCGTGAGCAGCTCCCCGGTCTCCACCTCCCTCCCGGCCCAGCCCTACGGGCGCCCGCCGCTCCGCACCGTCCAGGTACTCGGCGACGGCGCGGGCGCCGGCAGCTGCGCGCACGTGCGGTCGCTCGCGACCGGGCTCGCCGCGCGCGGCGTACGGGTCACCGTGTGCGCGCCCGTCCAGGCGGAGGGGGAGTACGACTTCACCGGCGCCGGGGCGGAGTTCGCGCCCGACGCCGTGAGCGTCCTGCGGGCCGCGTGCGCCGGCGCCGACGTCGTCCACGCGCACGGGGTGCGCGCCGGGCTGCGCGCCGCCCTGGCCATGCGGGGGCGCCGGGTGCCACTGGTGGTGAGCTGGCACGGCGACGGGCCCGCGCAGGCGGGCGCCCTGGGGCGGCTGGGCCGGCTGCTGGAACGGCACGTGGCGCGGGCCGCGGCGGTCGTCCTCGGGGCCTCCTCGGACCTGGTGGACCTCGCGCGGCTGCGGGGTGCCCGGGACGCACGACTGGCACCGGTGGCGGTACCGGCGGGTCCGGCCGGCCCCGAGGCGCCGGACCCGGGCAAGGTGCGCGCGGAACTCGGCGCGGTCGAAAGGCCGTTGCTGATCACCGTGGGCAGCCTGGTGCCGCACCGCGGGTACTCCCTGCTGCTCGACGCGGCCCGGGAGTGGCGGACGCTGGAGCCGGCCCCGCTGCTGGTGATCGCCGGAGAGGGGCCGCTCAGAACCGAACTGTCGCGGCGGATCCAGGCCGAGGGGCTCTCCGTGCGGCTGCTCGGGCGCCGCCGGGACGCGGCGCAGCTGCTGGCGGCGGCGGACCTGGCGGTGCTGCCGAGCCGGCGCGTGGCGCGGGCCCTGCTGGCGCAGGAGGCACTGCGGGTGGGGGTGCCGCTCGTGGCCACGGCGGTGGGGGGCGTGCCGGAGCTGGTGGGGGAGGGCGCGGTGCTCGTCCCGCCGGGGGACGCGGCGGCGCTCGCCTCGGCCGTGACCGGCCTGCTGGCGGACCCGGAGCGGAGGGCCGCGCTGGCGGTGGCGGGGCGGGCGCAGGCGGCGACGTGGCCGTCCGAGGACGACACCGTCGCGCAGGTGCTGTCCGTCTACGACGAACTGATGGAGCGCCGCCGGTAGCCTCCCGGCGGGTCGCAGCCAAAAGCCCCGGGGCTCCGCCCCGGACCCCGCGCCTCAAACGCCGGCGGGGCTGGAGCTTTCAGCCCGTCCGGCGTTCGAGGACCGGGGTCCGGGGCGGAGCCCCGGGGAAAGGTGGAAGGGCGGGTAGGGGCCGTCAGGAGAGGGTGTGGCGGCGGGCGCGGAGGGCCAGGCTCAGGGAGAGGACCGTTTCGGGGTCGTCCAGGTCCGTGCCCAGGAGTTCGGAGATGCGGGCCAGGCGGTTGTAGAGGGTCTGCCGGTTCAGGTGGAGCTCGCGGGCCGTCTCCGCCTTGCGGCCCGCGTGGGCCAGGTACGTCTCCAGGGTGGGCAGGAGCGGCGGGCGGGACGTGGTGTCGTGGGTGCGGAGCGGACCGATCGCCCGGTCCACGAAGGCCGCCAGGTCGGGGTGTTCGCGCAGCCGCCACAGCAGCAGGTCGATGTCCAGCCGCCGCGCGTCGTACCAGGGCCGGGCCGGCAGGCCGTGCGCCGCCGTGGCCGTCTCCGCCGCGTGCCGCAGCCCCGCCGACGCGGCCGCCCAGCCGCCCGCGACGCCGACGACCACGGCCGGCGGGGCGACGGCCCGGTCCAGGCCCGCGCGTTCGACGCCCGCCCGCAGCGCGGCCGAGACCCGGTCCGCCACCGCCGTCCGTTCCGATTCCGCCCGGAGGGACACGAGGAGCGGGACACGGCCCTCGACCGGGCGGACGCCCAGCAGGACCGGCACCCCGACGGACGACAGCTCCTCCAGGACCGCGCGGGCCAGCACGGCCCAGTTCCCGGACGGCCCGAGGTCCGAGGAGAGCCGCATGACCACCGGCAGCAGCGGCCCCGCCCCCGGCTTGAAGCCCAGGACGCGGGCCTGCGCGGGGGCGTCCTCCGCCGAGATGCGGCCCTCCGCCAGGTCCGTCAGGAAGTCGCCGCGGCCGCGCGCCGCCAACTCCTCCTCCTGTCGCGCCTGCATCAGCACGACGGCCAGCACGCCGGCCGTGCGCTCCGCCGCCATCCGGTGCACCGGCTGCAGCGGCGCCGAGACGCCGACCAGGACGACGCGGGCCCGGACCGAGCCCGTGCCGTGGCCGCCGCCCGGAACGTCGACCACCACCGTGTTCGCCGACGGCTCGGCCTCGCGCTGGCCCCGTAGGCCCTCCCACACCTGCAACGGGTCCGCGCCCGCGTCCCCCGCCGCGCTGCCGGCCGCGTACAGCAGCTGACCGTCGGGGGTCTCCAGGAAGACCGGGTTCCCCGTGAAGTCGGCCAGGATCCGCAGCACCTGCGGGATGCCACCGCCGCCCAACAGGGCCTCCGTGCAGCGCCGGTGGACCTCCTCGGCCCGCTGGAGCAGCGCGTAGTGGTGGTTGACGATCTCGGTGTGGACCTCCTCCGTGACGGCGACGAAGGGGACCTCCCGGTGCAGCTGGACCAGCGGCAGTCCCGCCGTGCGCGCGGTCTCCACGATCGTGGCGGGCAGCCGGGTGAAGCGCGGACCCAGCTCGACGACCAGCGCGGCGATCCCCCGGTCCGCGAGGCGGCGTACGAAGGCACGCTGCTCGGCGGGCCGGGTGCCGAGGCCCAGCCCCGTGGTCAGCAGCAGCTCGCCGCCCTTGAGCAGGGAGGCGATGTTCGGGACCTCGCCGGCGTGCACCCAGCGGACGGTCCGGCCGAGGCGGTCCGCGCCGGCCACCACCTCGGGCAGGCCGCTGCGCAGCCCCGGCAGCTCAAGTGCCCGCTGAACCGTGATCCCGCCCTGGTCGTCCATATCGCGGGACGCTACCGGGCCGCATGTGCCGGGGACATCACCTGGCGGTTACAAAGCCCGATCTGCCCCTCTTCTGGACCGACAACTCGTCTTCTCCGCAAGGGGATTATCGGACCGCGTGCCGATTGTGGTCTGCGTCACCCAGGTGAAGAGTGGCGGCCTCCCGACACAGGAAGAGGACGCCATGAGCAGAGGCACGACCAGCGGCGCATCCCCGACGCCCGCGGCTCCGCAGGTCCAGCGACTCAAGGCCAATTCGGTCGGCCTCGTCGGCGTCGTCTTCATGGCCGTCGCCACCGCCGCCCCGATCACCGCCATGACGGGCAACCTCCCCATCGCCGTCGGCTTCGGCAACGGCACCGGAGCCCCGGCCGGATACCTCTTCGCCACCCTCGTCCTGACCGTCTTCGCGGTCGGCTACGTGGCGATGGCCAAGCGGATCACCGCCGCGGGGGCCTTCTACGGGTACATCTCGCACGGCCTCGGCCGGATCGCGGGCATGGCCTCCGGCATGCTCGCCGTCCTCGCCTACATCGTCTTCGAGGCGTCGATCGTCGGGGTGTTCTCCTACTTCACGAAGACCACCGTCCACGACCAGCTGGGCGTCGACCTGCCCTGGATCGTCTACGCGGCCGCCATGCTGGCCGTCACCGCCGCCCTCGCGCACTTCGACATCAACCTCACCGCCAAGGCGCTCGGCGTGATGCTCGTCGCCGAGATCGCCGTGCTCTTCGCCGTCGCCACCGCCGTCCTGATCGCCGGCGGCGGACCGGAGGGCATCCCCCTCGAACCCGTCAACCCGAAGAACGCCTTCACCGGCACCTCCGCCGGCCTCGGCCTCTTCTTCGCCTTCTGGTCCTGGGTCGGCTTCGAGTCCACCGCCATGTACGGCGAGGAGTCCCGGGACCCCAAGCGGGTCATCCCCAAGGCCACCCTCGTCTCCGTCGTCGGCGTCGGCCTCTTCTACATCTACGTCTCCTGGATGACCATCGCGGGCAACGGCCTCGCCGAGTCCGTCGAGCTGTCCGCCTCCGCCAGCCCCCTCGACCTGTTCTTCGCCCCCACCCGGACCTTCATCGGCGCCTGGGCCGTCGACGCCTTCCAGTGGCTGCTGCTCACCGGCTCCTTCGCCTGCGGCATGGCCTTCCACCAGTGCGCCGCCCGCTACCTCTACGCCATCGGCCGCGAGGGCTTCCTGTCGCCGAAGCTCGGCCACACCCACCCCGGGCACGGCTCCCCGTACATCGCCTCGGTCGTGCAGACCGCCATCGCCACCGCGCTCGTCGTCGGCTTCTGGGCCACCGGGCAGGACCCGTACCTGCACCTCTACACGCTGCTCGCGATCCTCGGCACGATGGCGATCCTGATCGTCCAGACGCTGTGCTCCTTCGCCGTCATCGGCTACTTCCGCAAGAACCACCCCGAGGACCGGCACTGGTTCAGGACCTTCACCGCCCCGCTGCTCGGCGGCATCGGAATGACGGCCGTCGTGGTCCTGCTCGTCCTCAACATGGAGACCGCGGCCGGCAGCGCCGCCGGATCGGTCTTCTTCAAGCTGATCCCGTGGATCGTCGGCGCGGTCTTCCTGGGAGGCCTCGGCCTCGGTCTCCGGCTCAAGGCGAAGGCCCCCGCGCGCTACGAGATCATCGGCCGGATCGTCCTGGAGGACGCCGCCGAGCGCCCCGTCGACGCGTCCGGTGACGCTGGCGGCCTGCCCCACCCGACCGCCCTGCCCGGACAGGGCGCCCCCTCGTCCACCCCCGCGAACCTCTGAGGAGCCCCGCCATGGCCCGTACGCCCCTCATGCACGCCCTGCGCCGCCTCGCCGCGGAGCACGCGGCCGCCGCCCGCCTCGGCATGCCCGCCGCCGAGGTCCGCGGATCCACCCGCCGGGAACTCCTCGGCCGCGCCGCCGCCCTCGGCCTCGGTACCGCCCTCGCCGGCTCCGCGGCCGGGGCCGCCCACGCCGCCGAGGCCACCCCCGACAAAAAGCCCACCGCCCCGGCCCGCGTCGCCGTCGTCGGCGCCGGCATCTCCGGCCTGACCGCCGCCCTCACCCTCAAGGACGCGGGCGTCGACTGCACCCTGTACGAGGCCGACCCGGGCCGCGTCGGCGGCCGGATGTGGACCCAGCGCGGCCACTGGGCGTACGGACAGACCTCCGAGATCGGCGGCGAGCTGATCGACACCAGTCACAAGAAGATCCTGGAGCTCTGCCGCCGGTTCAACCTGCCCACCGAGGACTTCCTCGGCGGCGGCCCCAACGGGGCGGAGGAAGTCCTCTGGTTCAGCGGGGAGTACTACTCCCGCACCCAGGCCGACGAGGACTTCAAAGCCGTCTACCAGGCCCTGCGCCGGGACCTCCAGGAAGCCGGGGAGGTCTCCTGGAACAGCAGCACCCCGGCCGGCACGCCCTCGACAACATGACCCTGTACGAGTGGATCGAGAGCCGGATCCCCGGCGGCCACGGCTCGCGGCTCGGCCGCTTCATCGACGTGGCCTACAACGTCGAGTACGGCGCGGACACGAACCGGCAGTCCGCGCTCGCCCTCGTCCTGCTGTTGGGCTACCAGCCCAACCCGGGCAACTTCAACGTCTGGGGCCTGTCCAACGAGCGCTACCACATCACCGGCGGCAACGACCGGCTTCCGAACGCCATCGCCGCCGCCCTGCCCGCCGGCTCGATCGTGATGGGCCGTGAGCTGGTCGCCGTACGGGCCAACGCCGACGGCACCCAGACGCTGACCTTCCACGACTCCGGATCCACGCGCACGGCCCTCGCCGACCACACGATCCTGTGCCTGCCCCTGCCGATCCTCCAGCGCATCGACACCTCCCATGCCGGCTTCGACCCGCTCATGCGGAACCTGCTGCGCGACGCCCGGATGGGCTACTGCACCAAGCTCAACATGCAGTTCACCGCCCGCCCCTGGCGCGGCACCGGCCCCTGGCCGGGGGTCTCCGCGGGCGACTGCTTCACCGACTCCGACGTCCAGCAGACCTGGGACACCACCAAGGTCCAGCCCGGCACCGGAGGCATCCTGCTCCAGTACGGCGGCGGCACCCTCGCCGGGTCGCTCACCCCCGCGGCCCCATTCGCCACCGAGACCGACCCGTACGTGCGCGCCCTCGCCGGCCGCGTGCTGACCGGCATCGACGCCTTCTACCCGGGCACCAAGGCCGTCTGGACCGGCAGGGCCCAGCTCTCCGCCTGGCACCGCAACCCGTACTCGCTCGGCGCGTACTCGTACTGGCCCACCGGCTACCTGCACCGCTACGCCAAGTACGAGGGCACCGCACAGGGCAACATCCACATCGGCGGCGAGCACTGCAGCTACGACTTCCAGGGCTTCATGGAAGGCGGCGCCACCGAGGGCGAGCGGGCGGCGCGGGAGGTGATCACCGCCCTCACCTGAGCCTCAGGTCGGCCGGATGTTGTGGTTGAAGCGGAAGACGTTGTCCGGATCGTACTGCCGCTTCAGGGCGCCCAGCCGCTCCATGTTCGCGCTGCCGAGGCCCGAGACCACCCGGTCCCCGCCCTCGTCCCCGGTGAAGTTCAGGTACACCGCGCCGGTGCTCCACGGCTCGGAATCGGACCGGACGTCCTTGACCCACTGCCGGCACCTCTCGTCGTCGGCCTCGTCCTCCCAGATCCCGAACGGGTGCACCGCCCAGGGCGCGTCACGGTAGGGCACCGGGTACTCGGCCGGGCCGGAGGCGATGGCGCCGCCCTGCGGGAAGACCAGGTGCTGGGTGCCGGTCGGCACCGGCATGGACGCGGCGCGGGCGCAGAAGACGTCGACGAACTCGTCCGGGACGCCGGTGAGGTACTCCGCCGACCAGTAGTTCCGCATCCCCGGCGGGTCGTCGATCATGCACTGGAGGTCGGCGTACGGGATGCCCGTGACGATCTCGGACTCGTGGGGGATCGCCAGCAGCGGCCGCGCCAGCTCGCGCATCTCCTCCTCCGGGCCCGCGTACGTCAGCAGCACGCCGGCCAGCAGCAGCCCGACCAGGTGCGGCGGTACGAAGTCCTCGGGCGGGCCGGTCATGTAGAGGGCGGCGCCGGAGGCCTCCGGCGGTCCGGCCTCGATGAGCTCCCGGAACGCGCGGACCACCTCGGGACCGCGTTCGGGCAGGTAGAGCACGAACGCGATCGACATGGCGGCCAGTTCGTGCAGGCGCAGGGTCAGCGAGGTGGCGATGCCGAAGTTCCCGCCGCCGCCGTGCAACCCCCAGAACAGCTCGGGATGGTCCTCGGCGGTCACGTGCAGCAGCTCGCCGTCCGCGGTGACCAGGTCCACACCCAAAAGGTTGTCCACCGCCAGGCCGAACGTGCGGTCCAGCCAGCCGGTCCCGCCGCCCAGCACGAAACCGCCGACTCCGGTGGTGGAGGCCCGGCCGCCGGTGGTGGCCAGGTCGTAGGGCTGGCAGGCCCGGTCCAGGTGGCTCATCGTGGCCCCGCCCTCGATGTGCGCGGCCCTGGCCGCCGGATGGACCGTCACCTCGTGCATCCGGCGCAGGTCCACGACGAGGCCACCGTCGTTGAGGGCCATCCCGGCCACGCTGTGGCCCCCGCCGCGCACCGCGACCTTCAGGTCGAGGTCCCTCGCGAACCGCACGGCGGTCACCACGTCCGCCGTGCTCTCGCACTGGGCGATCACGGCGGGCCTGCGGTCGATCATCGCGTTGAAGACCGTCCGGGCGCCGTCGTACCCCGGGTCCTGCGGGGTGAACACCTCGCCGGACAGGTCCTCGCGGAGCGCGGTCAGCGCCGCACCCGCCTTCGAGAGGGGAGCCATCACAGCCCCTTCCACCGCAGGGCAAAGGACCCTTCCAGCGTAGGGGGCGTGCTGCGGAGGGGCGCGGTGAACGGCCCGCGCCCCCGTACGCCCGAACGGGCCCCGAGCCGGGCCCCGCTCGTGCCCGGGGAGCGCGCTACCCCCCGTACGCCCCGCTCGCCGTCAGCCGCAGCGCCGTGTCGATCAGCGGAACGTGGCTGAAGGCCTGCGGGAAGTTCCCCACCTGCCGCTGCAGCCGCGGGTCCCACTCCTCCGCCAGCAGACCCAGGTCGTTGCGCAGCGACAGCAGCCGCTCGAAGAGCCGCCGCGCCTCGTCCACCCGGCCGATCATCGCCAGGTCGTCGGCCATCCAGAACGAGCAGGCCAGGAAGGCCCCCTCGTCGCCCTCCAGGCCGTCCACGCCGGCTTCCTCGCCCGCCGTCGGGTAGCGCAGGATGAACCCGTCGGCCGTGGACAGCTCGCGCTGGATCGCCTCGATGGTGCCGATGACCCGCTTGTCGTCCGGTGGCAGGAAGCCCATCTGCGGGATCAGCAGCAGGGAGGCGTCCAGCTCCTTCGACCCGTACGACTGGGTGAAGGTGTTGCGTTCCTTGTCGTAGCCCTTCTCGCAGACGTCCTGGTGGATCTCGTCGCGCAGCTCGCGCCACCGCTCCAGCGGGCCGTCCGCGTCCCCGCTCTCGATCAGCTTGATCGTGCGGTCCACGGCCACCCAGGCCATCACCTTCGAGTGCACGAAGTGGCGGCGCGGGCCGCGCACCTCCCAGATGCCCTCGTCCGGCTGGTCCCAGTGGGTCTCCAGGTAGCGGATCAGCTTGAGCTGGAGCAGCGAGGCGTAGTCGCTGCGGGCCAGGCCCGTCATGTGGCCGAGGTGCAGGGCCTCGGTGACCTCGCCGTAGACGTCGAGCTGGAGCTGGCCGGCGGCGCCGTTGCCGACGCGGACCGGGCGGGAGTTCTCGTAGCCGGGCAGCCAGTCCAGCTCGGTCTCGCCGAGCTCCCGCTCGCCCGCGATCCCGTACATGATCTGCAGGTTCTCCGGGTCCCCGGCCACCGCGCGCAGCAGCCACTCGCGCCAGGCGCGGGCCTCCTCGCGGTAGCCGGTGCGCAGCAGCGAGGAGAGGGTGATCGCCGCGTCGCGCAGCCAGGTGTAGCGGTAGTCCCAGTTGCGGACCCCGCCGATCTCCTCGGGCAGGGAGGTGGTCGGCGCGGCGACGATCCCGCCCGTGGGGCCGTACGTGAGGGCCTTGAGCGTGATCAGGGAGCGGACCACGGCCTCCCGGTAGGGACCGTGGTAGGTGCACTGGTCGACCCACTCGCGCCAGAACTCCGTGGTCGACTCCAGCGCCGCCCCGGCGTCGGGGAGCTCCGGCGCGCCCTTGTGCGAGGGCTGCCAGCTGATGCTGAAGGCCATCCGGTCGCCGGGTCCGACGGTGAAGTCGGAGTACGTCGTCAGGTCCTTGCCGTAGGTCTGGGCCTCGGTGTCCAGCCAGACCGAGTCCGGGCCGGCGACGGCGACCGTGCGCCCGTCGACCTTGTGGACCCAGGGCACGACCCGCCCGTAGCTGAAGCGCATCCGCAGTGCCGAGCGCATCGGGACGCGCCCGCTGACGCCCTCCACGATGCGGATCAGCTGCGGCGCGTGGTCCTCGCGGGGCGGCATGAAGTCGATCACGCGCACCTTTCCGCGGGGCGTGTCCCACTCCGACTCCAGCACCAGCGAGTCACCGCGGTAGCGGCGGCGGTCGGCACGCGGGGCCTCGGAGCCGGCCGGGTACGCCGGGCCGATCCGCCAGAACCCGTGATCCTCGGTGCCGAGAATGCTCGCGAACACGGCATGCGAGTCGAAGCGGGGCAGGCACAGCCAGTCCACCGCCCCGTCCCGGCAGACCAGCGCCGCGGTCTGCATGTCCCCGATCAGTGCGTAATCCTCGATGCGCCCGGACACGTTGCATCTCCAGTCGAACGGCCACGTCCGCCCCGAAGGGCGCTTGCATTGCGCGTTTGCGCGGTCACCTGTGGGTGGGGATCTCCGCGTTGAGCCCATGATTCCGCATATCGGCTCGGTTAGGCCGTCTGACGGACTGCCCGGCGGTGATGTTCGCAATATCCGAGCAGGATATGACGGCACCCTAGTGATCTCCTTAAGCCGCGGAAGAATGGCGTTGGGCCGAACGGGTGAGCAGGCACCGCGTCGGCCCGTCGCACTTCGGCGCCCTGCTACCGGCCGCTGACGCCGCGTGGCCGGAGGCGGACCGGCCCGGGCGCTGATAGGCTGGTACCCCGTGGACCGGTGGTCTGCCTGTGCGAATCAGGAGCCCCGAAACCGCAGCTTCGGCGCCCCCTGAGACCCTGAGACCCTTCCGGATCGACGGTGGCCGGCGCCGGACGCACCTCACCTCGCGACCACGGGAGCCCCCTCTTGGCGATGCCGCCCGCTGCTTTTCGAAACAGCACAGCCATGACGACCAAGCACATCTTCGTCACCGGGGGTGTCGCCTCCTCCCTCGGCAAGGGCCTGACGGCCTCCAGCCTGGGTGCGCTGCTGAAGGCGCGCGGTCTCCGGGTCACGATGCAGAAGCTCGACCCGTACCTGAACGTCGACCCGGGCACGATGAACCCGTTCCAGCACGGCGAGGTGTTCGTCACCAACGACGGCGCCGAGACCGACCTGGACATCGGCCACTACGAGCGCTTCCTCGACGTCGACCTCGACGGCTCGGCCAACGTCACCACCGGCCAGGTCTACTCGCAGGTCATCGCCAAGGAGCGGCGCGGCGAGTACCTCGGTGACACCGTGCAGGTCATCCCGCACATCACCAACGAGATCAAGCACCGCATCCGCCGCATGGCGACCGAGGACGTCGACGTCGTCATCACCGAGGTCGGCGGCACCGTCGGCGACATCGAGTCGCTGCCGTTCCTGGAGACCGTCCGCCAGGTCCGCCACGAGGTCGGCCGCGACAACGTCTTCGTCGTGCACATCTCGCTGCTGCCCTACATCGGCCCCTCCGGCGAGCTGAAGACCAAGCCGACCCAGCACTCCGTCGCGGCCCTGCGCAACATCGGCATCCAGCCCGACGCGATCGTGCTGCGCGCCGACCGCGAGGTCCCGACCTCCATCAAGCGCAAGATCTCGCTGATGTGCGACGTGGACGAGGCGGCCGTGGTCGCGGCCATCGACGCCAAGTCGATCTACGACATCCCGAAGGTGCTGCACACCGAGGGCCTGGACGCGTACGTCGTGCGCAAGCTCGACCTGCCCTTCCGCGACGTCGACTGGACGGTGTGGGAGGACCTGCTGGACCGCGTCCACAACCCCGACCACGAGGTCAAGGTCGCGCTCGTCGGCAAGTACATCGACCTGCCCGACGCCTACCTGTCGGTGACCGAGGCGCTGCGCGCCGGCGGTTTCGCCAACAAGGCCCGGGTCCAGATCAAGTGGGTCACCTCCGACGACTGCAAGACCCCGGCGGGCGCCGCCGCGGTCCTCGGCGACGTGGATGCCATCTGCGTGCCCGGCGGCTTCGGCGACCGCGGTGTCAACGGCAAGGTCGGCGCGATCACCTACGCCCGCGAGAACAAGATCCCGCTGCTCGGCCTGTGCCTGGGCCTGCAGTGCGTGGTCATCGAGGCGGCGCGGAACCTGGCGGGCATCGAGGACGCCAACTCCACCGAGTTCGACGCCTCCACCCCGCACCCCGTCATCTCGACCATGGAGGAGCAGCTGGCCTTCGTCGAGGGCGCCGGCGACCTGGGCGGCACCATGCGCCTGGGCATGTACCCGGCGAAGCTCGCCGAGGGCTCGATCGTCCGCGAGGTCTACGGCGACCAGGCGTACGTCGACGAGCGCCACCGCCACCGCTACGAGGTCAACAACTCCTACCGCGGCGAACTGGAGAAGAAGGCGGGCCTCGTCTTCTCCGGCACCTCCCCGGACAACAAGCTCGTCGAGTACGTCGAGTACCCGCGCGAGGTGCACCCCTACCTGGTGGCCACCCAGGCCCACCCGGAGCTGCGCTCGCGCCCCACGCGCCCGCACCCGCTGTTCGCGGGCCTGGTCAAGGCGGCCGTGGAGCGGCAGCAGTCCGCGAAGTGAGCGTCTGACCGCATAACGTAGGCAGCCGGGGCACGGATCGTGCCCCGGCTGTCGCGTTCTCGGGAAGGTATCGGCCATGGCCATGGGCAACGACATCGGCAACGACATCGTGGACACACCGGAGTCGTGGGAGGTCGTCGCCTCGCGCACCCCGTTCGAGGGCGCGAAGACCTCCGTCAAATCGGACCAGGTCCGGATGCCCGACCGTTCGGTGGTGCGCCGCGACTACCAGGTGCACCCCGGCTCGGTGTGCGTGCTGGCCCTCGACGAGCAGCAGCGGGTGCTCGTCCTGCGGCAGTTCCGGCACCCGGTGCGACACCGGCTGTGGGAGCTGCCGGCCGGGCTGCTGGACGTGGCGGCGGAGAACCCGCTGCACGCGGCGCAGCGGGAGCTGTACGAGGAGGCGCACGTCAAGGCGGGGGACTGGCGGGTGCTGGTCGACTTCTTCACCTCCCCGGGAGGCTCGGACGAGGCGGTACGGGTCTTCCTGGCGCGGGACCTCGCGGAGGCGGAGGGGGAGCGGTACGCGGTCTCGGACGAGGAGGCGGACATGGAGATCGCCCGTGTGCCGCTCGGGGACCTGGTACGCGGGATCCTCGCCGGTGAGCTGGGCAATCCCGGGCTGGTGACGGGCGTCCTGGCGCTGTCCGCCGCGCTGGCCTCCGAGGGCGGCGTCGAAGCCCTCCGCCCGGCCCTGGCCCCCTGGCGGGCCCGCCCGTACGAGGCGTAGCCGGCAGCGCCGTTCCGGGGCCGGCCCCGCCGCGCCTCCCTCGCCGGCGGGGCTGGACTTTGCCGGGCGAGGCTCAAGAGCCGGACCGCCGGCGGGGCAGGATTTCGCGGAGCTGCGCGGACCTGTGCCGCCCGGCGGGGCTGGATTTCCAGCCTCGCCGGCGAGGGAGGCGCGGGCGCGGAGCGCCGGGATGTGAGCCCCGCCGGCGATTGAGGCGCGGGTCCGGGCGGAGGCCGGGGAATGGACGAAGGGCGGGGAGGGGACGGCTCCGCGCAGCGGCGGGCCCGCAGGCGGCGGACGGCCCGAGCGCGCCCCGAAGCCCCGCACGAGGGCACGACGGACGGAGTCCGGCGGAGCGGGGCGAAGCCGGGGAGGCCCCCGGGGCCGAGTCCGCGCGAGCGGCGCGTGAAAAAGAGGACCATCCGCTGATCCGATTGGGGGATTTGCCCGCCGCGCTCCACACGGGTCGTCGCTCTGCGTGAACTACGCTCGCCATCCGAAGGCAGGGAGAGGAGCGGATCCGTGACGGATTTCGTCGGGCGGCGGCGTGAGCTCAAGGAGCTGCGCGAGGACATCGCACGGACCGGGCTCGACACCCTCTCCGGCCGCAAGGCCAAGGCGCCCCGGGCGAGGGTGCTGCTCGTCGCCGGGCGGCCGGGCTCCGGGCGGACGGCCCTCGCCGAGGCGTTCGTGCGCGAGGTGGCGGACGAGTACCCCGGCGGAGTGCTCCGGACCCGGCTCGTCCTCCCCGGAGGGGAGACGGTGGACACCGAGCGCGCCGTCCGGGGCCTGCTGGAAGCGCTCGGCATGCCCACCCCGCCCGGAGCCGGCGAGGACGAGCTGAGCTCGGCCCTGCGCACCGCGCTCGACGGCCGACGGGTGATCATCCTGGTCGACGACGCCGCCGATCCGCACCAGGTCGACGCCCTGCTGCCGGACACCCCCGAGTGCCTCGTCGTGGTCACCGCCGAGGGCCCCCTCACGGGGATCCCGGACGTGCGGCCCTGCACCCTCGGCGGGCTCGACACGCCTTCCGCCGTGGAGCTGCTCGCCCAGCACATCGGCGACACCCGCGTCACCGCCGACCCCCGGGCCGCCGACGCCCTCGCCGAGGAGTGCGGGGGCCAGCCCGCGGCGCTCCGCCTCGTCGGCGGGTGGCTCGCCGCCCGGCCCAAGGCCTCCGTCGCCGATGTGGCCAAGCAGCTGCACGAGATGCCGGCCCTCGTCGGCGGCCCGCTCGCCCGGTGTTTCCGGCTCGTCTACGAGTCCCTGCCGCAGCCCGCCCAGCGGACCCTGCGGCTGCTGCCGCTGGCCCCGGCCGGCCTCGTCGACTCGCACACCGTCTCCGCCCTCGCCGGCTGCTCCGTGGCCGGGGCCCAGGCCACGCTGGACGATTTCGCCGGGCTGGGACTCGTACAGGGCGCGCACGACGGACTGTTCCTGCTGCCCGGCTGCCTCGCCCCCATGCTGCAGGCCCTGCTGGAGGCCAAGGAGCGGCCCGCCGAGGTCCAGCTGGCCCGGGCCCGGATGCTGGAGCGCACGGTCCGGCTGCTGCACTCCTGCGGGGCGATGGCCTCGGCGGACGAGGAGGAGGTCCGGGAGGTGCTGGACGGCCTGCCGCGCGCCCTGCGCTTCCCGGACCGGCGGGCCGCCGCCACCTGGCTGGACACCCGGCTGCCCGCCCTCTGCGCGGCCGCCTCGCTGGCCGTGGCCGACGGGGAGCTGGACACCCTGGCCCGCCGGCTGGTCGCCGCCCTCGTCCGGGCCCTCGCCGAGCACCGCGGCACCGCCGGGGCCGCCCCCGAGCTCTACGGTCTGCACCGGCTGGTCCTGGGCGTGGCGGAGCGCCGCGGGCTGCACCGCGAGCAGGCCGCCGCGCTGCTGAACCTGGCCGATCTGGACGCCGAGACCGGCCGGACCCACGAGGCCCTGGAGCGCTACCGGGCCGCGCTGGTCGCGGGAAAGGCCGCCGGGGACCCGTACGCGACCAGCCGCGCGATGGAATCCGTAGGCGGCGCGTACCAGGAGCTGGCGGACTGGCACCGGGCCGCCGACTGGTTCGGCCGGGCCCTCTCCCAGGCCCTCGCGCGGGGGGAGCGCGCGGACGAGGCCCGGCTGTACGGGCGGCTGGGGAACGTGCACACCTACGCGGGCCGGTACGGGGACGCGCTGCGCAGCTGGCGGGCGGCCGCCGCGGGCTACCGGAAACTGGCAGATGTGCCGGGGCAGGCAAAGGCGTTGAGCGAGATGGCGCGGGTCCAGGAGTACGCGGGACGGCCCGAGGAATCCCTGCACACCTGCCGGGAGGCGGTGGAGCTCGCGCGCAGGGCCGGCGACCAGCGGCTTCAGGCCGCGCTGCAGGTGCGGCTGGCCGACACGCTGGACCGACTGGGAGACCCCGCGGCCGCCAGGCTGCACCGCTCCGCAGCCGACAGATTGCTGGGCGACGACCCCGCAGCCTGCGAAATCCGCAGTGATATCGACTGAGATTATTTGTTTGCAAGGCTAGACAGCGCGTCGTCCTTCATTAGACTGGCTTCACCACGACATCCCGTGGTGCATCCCGTTGCGCGTTCTTGTGGGCGGGTATGTATGGAAGTGCCCCGAAAAATCCCCTGAGCCAAGGACCGTGATCGACGATGAAGGTCGGCATCCCCCGCGAGGTCAAGAACAACGAGTTCCGGGTCGCCATCACGCCCGCCGGCGTGCATGAGCTGGTCCGCAACGGCCACCAGGTCTTCGTCGAGCAGAACGCCGGTGTCGGCTCCTCGATCACGGACGCCGAGTACGTCTCGGCCGGTGCGGAGATCCTCGGCACCGCCGACGAGGTCTGGGCCACCGCCGACCTGCTGCTGAAGGTCAAGGAGCCGATCGCGGAGGAGTACCACCGCCTCCGCAAGGACCAGACCCTCTTCACCTACCTGCACCTGGCGGCCTCCCGCGAGTGCACGGACGCCCTGCTGGAGTCCGGCACCACCGCCATCGCGTACGAGACGGTCGAGCTCGCCAACCGCGCGCTGCCGCTGCTCGCCCCGATGTCCGAGGTCGCGGGCCGGCTGGCCCCGCAGGTCGGCGCCTACCACCTGATGCGCTCGGCCGGCGGCCGCGGCGTGCTCCCGGGCGGCGTCCCCGGCACCCACGCCGGTGAGTGCGTGGTCATCGGCGGCGGCGTCTCCGGCTGGAACGCCGCGCAGATCGCCATCGGCATGGGCTTCCACGTGACCCTGCTCGACCGCGACATCAACAAGCTCCGCGAGGCCGACAAGATCTTCGGTACGAAGATCAAGACGATCGTCTCCAACGCCTACGAGCTGGAGAAGGCCGTCGTCGAGGCCGACCTCGTCATCGGCGCGGTGCTGATCCCGGGTGCGAAGGCCCCGAAGCTGGTCACCAACGAGCTCGTCGCCAAGATGAAGCCCGGAAGTGTACTTGTCGACATTGCGATCGACCAGGGTGGCTGCTTCGAGGACTCCCGTCCGACCACCCACGCCGAGCCGACCTTCCGGGTCCACAACTCGGTCTTCTACTGCGTCGCCAACATGCCGGGTGCGGTGCCGAACACCTCCACCTACGCGCTGACCAACGCCACGCTGCCCTACATCGTGCAGCTCGCGAACCTCGGCTGGGTCGAGGCGCTGCGTCGTGACCCCGCGCTCGGTCTGGGCCTCAACACCCATGACGGCCAGGTCGTTTACGGTCCGGTCGCCGAGGCCCACGGTCTCGAGACCGTTGAGCTGAGCACGCTCCTCGGCTGACGCGTCAACGACTGACGTCAATCTCACGTATCCGGCCGGACCTTGCCCGCAAGGTCCGGCCGGACGCGTTTGAGGCATGCCCGGAGACCCCGCTCAACTCGCCTCGAACGTAACCCTTTAACCCTTTCGCACACCCGCGAAACTTCGCAGCGACAGCTCGCACGCCCTTGACAGAGTGGTGTTCGGTTGCCGACACATCGTGCCGGGTCCGGCGGATTGTGTTGCCGCTGAGTGGTGACACGCCATAGAGTCGCCAACCGTCGGCATGGTGCCACGCTGACCTATCGATAAGTGTCCTGGTCACGTCCGAGGAGGTAAGACGACTTGTGAATGAGTCGACATTTGCCCCTGGGGGTGGTCGAGCAGGGATGCCCGAGCGGGGCCAAGGCCCTGCCGGGCTCGAAGCCGTCGGCTCCGTCGCGGTACGCACCTTCGCAAACCACCAGCACATGACGACGCCCCAAAAGAGCATGGACGGCCTAGACGTGAACTCCAGGGCCGGCGACCTGAGCGGCGAAAAGCCCACTGGTTTCGCCGACTACGACAACGTGCCCGAAGGGCACTTCTACGACCCCGACGCGGAGTACGAACCGGACCCCGAGTACGCGGCCACCCTCGCCCCCGACGCTGCCCGCCAGCGCCGTGAGCGGATCGGCCCGACCGGACGCCCGCTCCCGTACTTCCCGATCCCGGGTCCGCTGACCGACCACGGTCCGGCGAAGATCATCGCGATGTGCAACCAGAAGGGCGGCGTGGGCAAGACCACGTCGACCATCAACCTGGGTGCCGCGCTCGCCGAGTACGGGCGCCGCGTGCTGCTTGTCGACTTCGACCCGCAGGGCGCGCTGTCCGTGGGTCTCGGCGTGAACCCGATGGAACTCGACCTGACGGTCTACAACCTGCTCATGGAGCGGGGCATGTCGGCCGACGAGGTGCTGCTCAAGACGGCGGTCCCCAACATGGACCTGCTGCCGAGCAACATCGACCTGTCCGCTGCGGAAGTGCAGTTGGTCAGTGAGGTCGCGCGCGAGTCCACCCTGCAGCGGGCCCTGAAGCCCCTGATGGCCGACTACGACTACATCGTGATCGACTGTCAGCCCTCGCTCGGTCTGCTGACCGTGAACGCCCTGACGGCGGCTCACAAGGTCATCGTCCCGCTGGAGTGCGAGTTCTTCGCGCTGCGCGGCGTGGCGCTGCTGACCGAGACCATCGAGAAGGTGCAGGAGCGGCTCAACCCCGACCTGGAGCTCGACGGCATCCTCGCCACGATGTACGACTCCCGTACGGTGCACAGCCGTGAGGTGCTGGCGCGCGTCGTCGAGGCCTTCGACGACCACGTCTACCACACGGTCATCGGCCGCACGGTGCGCTTCCCGGAGACCACGGTCGCCGGTGAGCCGATCACGACGTACGCGTCCAACTCCGTCGGCGCCGCCGCCTACCGCCAGCTGGCCAGGGAGGTGCTCGCCCGGTGTCACGCCGAGTGAGTCTGCCCGGAGCCGACGAACTGTTCCGTACGACCGGGGGGATGGCGCTCCAGTCGTCCTCGCCGCGGCGCGGGGTCGACGAGGCACCCGTCGCGGAGCACTCGGCGAGTTCGGCCGAGGGCGCCGCGGGGGAGGGCCGCAGCCGGGAGGCTGAGGCCGGTACGGCGTCCGGCGGGCCCGTCGTGGGGCAGCCGCGACGACCGCAGGAAGGTTCTGTCAGCCCCGCCGGCCCGGCCGGCGGGGCGGTGGCCGCCCCGACCGGCGCGACCCGCCGGGGCAAGGGGCAGGGCCGCGGCGCGAACCGGCGGCCCAGCGGCCGCGAACGGCACGACGAGAAGATCACGGTCTACGTCTCCGCCGAGGAGCTCATGGACCTGGAACACGCGCGGCTGGTGCTGCGCGGGGAGCACGGGCTGGCGGTCGACCGGGGCCGCATCGTCCGTGAGGCGGTGGCCGTGGTCCTCGCCGACCTCGAGTCCCGCGGGGACGCGAGCATCCTGGTCCGCCGCCTACGCGGCCGCTGACCGCCCAAAGCCCCCGCCCCAGCCCGGGACGCCCAGCCCCTCCCGGGCCCGCCTCGCCGCTTCCCGGCCCCGGCCGGTGCGTCGAAGTCTGTGCCGGGCCCGGCGGGGACGCCGAGTCCCTCCTTGCCGCTCCCGGGCCCCGGCCGGTACGCCGAAGCATCCTGGACCCTCCTTGCGACTACCGACTTCCGGCTGAAACGCCAAAGTCTCTGCCGGGCTCGGCCCGTCGCTCCCGGCCCCCGGCCGGTACGCCGAAGTCTCTGCCGGGCCTCCTTCTCGCTTCCGGGCCCGGTCTGACGCCGAGGCATCCCGGGCCCTCCTTGCGGCTACCGGCCTCCGGCTGGGACACCGAAGGCTCTGCCGGGCCCGCCTTGCCGCTCCCGGCTCCGCCTTGCCGATTCCGCCCCGGGCCCGACGCTGAAGGCTCTGCCGGGCCCGCCTTGCCGCTCCCGGCTCCGCCTTGCCGATTCCGCCCCCGGCCCGACGCTGAAGGCTCTGCCGGGCCCGCCTTGCCGCTCCCGGCTCCGCCTTGCCGATTCCACCCCCGGCCCGACGCTGAAGGCTCTGCCGGGCCCGCCTTCTCGCTTCCGGGCCCGGTCTGACGCCGAGGCATCCCGGGCCCGCCTTGCCGCTACCGGCCCCGGCGGGGGCGCCGAGGCCTCCCGGGCCGTCTTGTCGCTCCGGCCTCGCCCGGAGGCCCGGGCCCTCCCGGGCCCGTCTTGCCGCTCGCGGCCCCCGGCCGGTACGGCCAAGGCTCTGCCGGGGCCGCCTTGCCGGTTCCGGCCCGGCTGGGACGCCGAGGGTATGTCGGGCTCGCCTGGCGGCTGCCGGGTCCCGGCTGGGAGGGCGAGGCCCTTCCGGGGATCCCGTGGCGTTCCCTACCGGCGAGGGTACGGTGACCCGCCTTGTCGCAGGGGCCGGCCGCCGTGCGGTGCGAGGCGGCTGGGGCGCGAGTACGGGCAACACGGCGCGGGTCGGGCGAGATCCCAAGAGACGGCCTAGGCTGCTCGTGGCTGTCCGCAGCCCGCCGCCGCTGCCCCTGCGCACCACCTGGACCGCAATGCCCTTCCCCGCCGCTTCCGGCCGACCGCCCCGGCGAACGCTGGGGCGCGGCCCCGGCACACCGGAGGCGGCCGACACGGGAGCGGTCCCCGAAGCCCCTGAGGCGCCCGCTGTCCGCCCGGCGGCGCCACCCGGCGGGGCGGAGGCCCGGAAGCCCCCCGCCCCCGCACACGCCCCCGTACAAGCCCACGGCCCCGCCACAGCCGTCCCGGCCGCCCCCGCCCCGCCGGAAGGCGACGCCGTACCCGCCGCCGACGGCTCGGGCGGGGACACGGCCGAGGTCCCCGCCGGCCCCGCCGGAGGCGACGGGCGGTTCACGTTGCGGCTCGCCAACTTCGAGGGGCCCTTCGACCTGCTGCTCCAGCTGATCTCGCGGCACAAGCTCGACGTCACCGAGGTCGCGCTGTCCAAGGTCACGGACGAGTTCATGGCCCACATCCGGGCCATGGGGCCGGACTGGGACCTCGACCAGACCACCGAGTTCCTCGTCGTCGCCGCCACCCTCCTCGACCTGAAGGCCGCCCGGCTGCTGCCGGCGGCCGAGGTCGAGGACGAGGCGGACCTCGCCCTCCTGGAGGCCCGCGACCTGCTCTTCGCGCGCCTGCTCCAGTACCGCGCGTACAAGCAGATCGCCGAGATCTTCGAGGCGCGGGCCGAGGCCGAGGGCAGGCGGTACCCGAGGACCGTCGGGCTGGAGCCGCACCACGCGGACCTGCTGCCCGAGGTCGTCATCAGCATCGGGCCCGAAGGCTTCGCCCGCCTCGCCGTCAAGGCCATGCAGCCGAAGGCCAAGCCGCAGGTGTACGTGGACCACATCCACGCGCCCCTCGTCAGCGTGCGCGAGCAGGCCGGGCTCGTGGTGCGGATGCTGAAGGCGCGCGGGGAGGCCACCTTCCAGGAGCTCACCGAGGACGCCGCCGACACCCTCACCGTCGTCGCGCGCTTCCTGGCCCTCCTGGAGCTCTACCGGGAGAAGGCGGTGGTCCTCGACCAGGAGGAGGCCCTGCGGACGCTCACCGTCCGTTGGAGCGGCGGCGACGGCGACGGCATGCCGACCGTGACCGACGAGTTCGACCAGATCGTGGAGGCGAAGGATTGAGCAGCGGAGCGACGAGCGCGGTGGCCGCGCTGGAGCTGAAGCCGGCGCTGGAAGCCGTGCTCATGGTCGTGGACGAGCCCGCGACCGAGGCGCACCTCGCGAAGGTGCTGGAGCGGACCCCGCGCGAGGTCGCGGACGCGCTGCGCGAGCTCGCCGACGAGTACACGGCCGCGCGCAGGGGGTTCGAGCTGCGGCTGGTCGCCGGCGGCTGGCGGTTCTACACCCGGGCGGAGTACGCCCCGGCCGTCGAGGGCTTCGTACTGGACGGCCAGCAGGCCCGGCTCACCCAGGCGGCTCTGGAGACCCTCGCGGTCGTCGCGTACCGCCAGCCGGTGAGCCGCTCGCGGGTCTCGGCCGTCCGCGGAGTCAACTGCGACGGGGTGATGCGGACCCTCCTCCAGCGCGGTCTGGTGGAGGAGGCGGGGACGGAACCCGAAACAGGTGCGATCCTATACAGGACGACGAACTACTTTCTGGAGCGGATGGGCCTGCGAGGCCTGGACGAGCTCCCGGAGCTCGCGCCCTTCCTCCCCGAGGCGGACGCGATCGAAGCCGAGACGCAAGAAGGTGTGCCGTCGTTCGATCCGGATGCTCCGGATACCGATGTAGACGACAAGACGACGGACATTTGATGCGAAGCAGCGGCAACGGCAACGGTGGCGGCAACAGGAACAGCGGCGGCGGCGGTGGTGGCGGGCGCGGCGGTAACTCCCGCGGCGGCTCCTCCTCCGGCGGCAACTACCGCGGTGGCTCCTCCGGCGGTGGCAGCTCCCGCGGCGGCTCCTCCTCCGGCGGCGGCTCCCGCGGTGGCTCCTCCTCGGGCGGCCCCCGCGGTGGCGGCTCCCGCGGCGGCTCCACCGGAGGCGGCGGCGGTTACCGCGGCGGCAGCTCCGGCGGCGGCTACCAGGGTGGTGGCGGCTACCAGGGCGGTGGCTCGGACTCCCGCGACCGCGACCAGGCCCCGCCGCCGCGGATCCGCAACCCGCGCCCCGAGGAGCGCCGCTACGACGTGGGCCCCGAGGGTGAGCGCAGCGGTCGCAGCGGCCCCAAGGCCGGCGGCGGCGGTGCCCGCGGCGCGGCGGCGCGCGGTGGCGCCAAGGGCGGTCCCCGGACCTCCAGGACCCCCGGCATCGGCGGCGCCGGCGGCCCGCGCAGCGGCCCCGGCAGCCGCAGCGGCCAGTCCCGCCCGCGCGAGCTGGACGCGCGGATCGAGGAGCGCGTGCGCGACCGGTACGCCGACAAGCCCGTGATCAAGACCCCGAAGACCTTCCCGGGCGCCGAGGAGGAGGGTGAGCGTCTGCAGAAGGTGCTCGCCCGCGCCGGCATGGGCTCGCGCCGCGCCTGCGAGGAGCTCATCGAGCAGGCCCGCGTCGAGGTCAACGGCGAGATCGTGCTGGAGCAGGGCAAGCGCGTCCAGCCGAAGGACGAGATCAAGGTGGACGGTCTGACCGTCGCCACCCAGTCGTACCTGTTCTTCGCGCTGAACAAGCCCGCCGGTGTCGTCTCCACGATGGAGGACCCCGACGGCCGCCAGTGCCTCGGCGACTACGTCACCAACCGTGAGACGCGTCTCTTCCACGTCGGCCGGCTCGACACCGAGACCGAGGGCATCATCCTGCTCACCAACCACGGTGAGCTGGCCCACCGCCTCACGCACCCGAAGTACGGCGTGCAGAAGACGTACGTCGCCGCGATCACCGGCTCGCTGCCGCGTGACATCGGCAAGCGGCTCAAGGACGGCATCGAGCTGGAGGACGGGTACGCCCGCGCCGACAACTTCCGCGTCGTCGACCAGGTCGGCAAGAACTACCTGGTCGAGGTGACCCTCCACGAGGGCCGCAAGCACATCGTGCGCCGCATGCTGGCCGAGGCGGGCTTCCCCGTCGACAAGCTCGTCCGGACCTCCTTCGGCCCGATCGAGCTCGGCGACCAGAAGTCCGGCTGGCTGCGCCGCCTGACCAACACCGAGGTCGGCATGCTGATGCGCGAGGTCGGTCTGTAGGACCACCCGCTCCCGGAACGAGGAAGCCCGCAGTGCCCTTCGGCGCTGCGGGCTTTTCCCTTGCCCGGACACCCCCGCCCTGTTTATAGTCAGGATGACTATTAAAGGGGGTCGTCATGAGCTGGACCGAGGTACTCGGGTTCGCCACTGGTGCCCTGTGCGTCTGGCTCGTGGCCCGACAGCACATCGCCAACTGGCCGATCGGCATCGCCAACAACGTCTTCTTCATCGTGCTCTTCGCCCAGGCCGGCCTCTACGCCGACGCCGGGCTCCAGATCGTCTTCATCGCCCTCGCCGCCTACGGCTGGTGGTCCTGGACCCACGGGGGTGGACCAGGGTCCGCCGGGGCCCTGCCGGTGCGCCGTACCACGCGCACCGAATGGGCCGGGCTCGCCGCGGCGGGGGCGGTGACGGTGCTCGGGCTCACGCTGCTGCTGAGCCGGGCCACCGACTCCACCGTCCCGTTCTGGGACGCGCTGACCACCGGGCTCTCGCTCCTCGCCACGTACGGGCAGTGCCGCAAGCTCGTCGAGTCCTGGTGGCTGTGGATCGCGGCCGACCTCGTCTACATCCCGCTCTACCTCTACAAGGGCCTCCACCTGACGGCCGTCCTCTACGCCGGCTTCCTCGTGCTCTGCGTGGCCGGACTCCTCGGCTGGCGGCGCTCGCTGCCCGCCCGGGGCGTCCGTACGGCGGCGGACGCGGCGGACGCGGCGGACGCGACGGGGGCGAAGGGGGCGGCGGCGTGAGGCGCCACGGGCACGGCCTGGTCCTCGGCAAGTTCTACCCGCCGCACGCCGGCCACCACCACCTCGTGCGCACCGCCCAGGACCAGTGCGAGCGGCTGACCGTGCTGGTGTGCGCGGCCTCCGTCGAGTCGGTCCCGCTGGCCGACCGGGTCGCGTGGATGCGCGAGGCGCACCCCGGGGCCGAGATCGTCGGCGCGGTCGACGACGTCCCGGTCGACCTGCACGACCCGGCGATCTGGGAGGCCCACATGGCGGTGTTCCGCAGCGCGGTCCCCGGCCGGGTGGACGCCGTGTTCACCTCGGAGGAGTACGGCGGCGAGCTCGCCCGCCGGTTCGGCGCCGAGGAGGTCCTGGTGGACCGGGAGCGCACGCTGTTCCCGGTGTCGGGGACGGCGGTGCGCAGGGATCCCGTCGGCTCCTGGGAGTTCCTCGGGCCGGCCGTGCGCGCCGCGCTGACCCGGCGGGTCGTCGTCCTGGGCGCGGAGTCCACCGGAACCACCACGCTGTCGCGGGCCCTGGCGGACCACTACCGGCGGCGCGGCGGCGTCTGGGCCAAGACCGGCTGGGTCGCCGAGTACGGGCGCGCGTACAGCGAGCAGAAGCTGGCGCAGGCCCGCGCGGCCGACCCGGCGGCCTCCTGGGCGGACGTGTCCTTCACCTCGGAGGAGTTCCCGGTCATCGCCCGCCGGCAGGACGCCGACGAGGAACGGGCCGCCCGGCTCGGCTCCCCGGTGCTGTTCTGCGACACCGACTCCTTCGCGACCGGGATCTGGCACGAGCGGTACCTGGGCGGTCGCAACCCCGAGGTCGAGCGGATCGCCGCCCGGCGCCGGCGCGACCTGTACCTGCTGACGGACCACGCCGACGTGCCCTTCGAGGACGACGGGCTGCGCGACGGACCGCAGCTCAGGCCCTGGATGACGGAGCGGTTCCGGGCGGAACTGGAGCGCACCGGGAGACGTTTCCTCGTCGTGCGCGGGGACCGGGCGGCCCGGCTGGACACGGCCGTCCGGGCCGTGGACGAACTGCTCGCCGAGGGCTGGCACTTCACCGACCCCCTCCCGGAGAACCGATGACGGCCGGCTATGACCCGTCCGCGTTCGAGCCGTTCGCGGTGACCGTCGACCTGGCCGTCTTCACGGTGCGCGAGGGAGCCCTGCACGTCCTGCTGATCCGGCGTGGCCAGGAGCCGTACGCGGGGTCCTGGGCGCTGCCCGGGGGATTCGTCCTGCCGCGGGAGTCCGCGGAGAGCGCCGCCCGGCGCGAACTGGCCGAGGAGACCGGCCTGCCGGAGGACGTCGTGGCCGCGCTCCACCTGGAACAGCTGCGCACCTACAGCGAACCGGACCGGGACCCGCGGATGCGGGTGGTCTCGGTGGCCTTTACGGCACTGGTCCCGGACCTGCCCGAACCGGCGGCGCAGGGCGGCGGGGACGCGGCGCACGCCCGCTGGCTGGCGGTGGGAGAGGCCTCGGACCTGGCCTTCGACCACGCCGAGATCCTGGCGGACGCGCGGGAGCGGATCGGCTCGAAGCTGGAGTACACCTGCCTGGCCACCGCCTTCTGCCCGCCGGAGTTCACCCTGGGCGAGCTGCGGGCCGTCTACGAGACCGTCTGGGACACCGCCCTCGACCGCCCCAACTTCCGCCGCAAGGTCCTGACGACGCCCGGGTTCGTCGAGCCCGTGCCGGGCGCCGCCCGGCTCACCGGCGGTCGGGGCAAACCGGCCGCCCTCTACCGGCCCGGTCCGGCGACCGTCCTGCACCCCCCTCTGCTCCGACCGGAAGGACCCACTCGATGACGAAGCGAGCCGCGACGGGCGCCCTGATCGGCCTGGCCCTGGGCGACGCCCTCGGCTTCCCCACCGAGTTCCACGACGTGCCCTCGATCCTGGCCAAGACGGGCTCGTGGCGGGAGATGCGGCTCCCGCGCCCGGCGATCGTCACGGACGACACCCAGATGACCCTCGCCCTCGCGCGCGGCATGCGCACCGCCGCGGAGCACGGCCGGGTCGGCCCGGCGCGACTGGCCCGGCCGGTCCGCGAGGAGTTCGTCGACTGGTACCACTCCCCGGAGAACAACCGGGCGCCGGGGAACACCTGCCTCAAGGCCTGCAGCCTCCTGAACCTGCCCGAACGGGACTGGCGGGACGCCAGCCAGCTCGGCTCCAAGGGCTGCGGCGCGAACATGCGCGTGGCCCCGGTCGGGCTGGTGCCCGGCTGGACGGAGGAGGAACGGGCGGGCGCGGCCCAGCTCCAGGCGGCCCTCACCCACGGGCACCCGACGGCGCTCGCGGCCTCCGACCTGACGGCACGGGCCGTGTACCTGCTCGCCACGGGCACCGAGGTGACGGGCCTCGTCGGTCGGCTGCGTTCGTACGCCCTGGAGAACCGCACCCGCTACCACGAGCGCTGGCTCGGCGACCTGTGGATGCGGACCGCCTCCGACGCCTCGCCCGAGTCCTTCACGGCGCGCGGCTGGGACGAGTGCCTGGCGGTCCTGGAGCGGCTGGCGGCGGCCCTGCGCTCCCCGTCCCCGGAGACGGACCCCTGCCTGAGCACCGGCGACGGCTGGATCGCGGAGGAGGCCCTCGCCACCGCCCTCCAGTGCTTCCTCCTCTTCCCCGACGAGCCGCTCCTGGCCCTGCGCCGCGCGGCCTGCACGAGGGGCGACTCGGACTCCCTCGCCTGTCTCGCCGGCGCCTTCGCCGGAGCCCACCTCGGGGCGGACGTCTGGCCCCGGGAATGGGAGGGCCGCATCGAGTACCGGGACGAACTCCTGGCCTTCGGCGCCCTCTGGGATGCTTGATCCATGCTGGACGCACTGAGTATCGACCTGACCCCCGTCGTGGCGGAGCAGCCCGACCCGCTGCTCTTCGCCACGGTCTCGGGCGCGCACCTGTACGGCTTCCCGTCCCGGGACTCCGACATCGACCTGCGCGGCGCCCACCTCCTGCCGGCGCAGGCCCTCCTCGGCCTGCGCGAACCGGAGGAGACCCGTACCCGCATGTGGGACCGGGACGACGTGGAGATGGACCTCGTCACGCACGACCTGCGCAAGTTCGTCCGCCTGATGCTGAACCGCAACGGCTACGTCCTGGAGCAGCTGCTCTCCCCGCTCGTGGTCCACACGACCCCGGCGCACGAGGAGCTGATCGCGCTGGCCCCGGGCGTGCTGACCTCCCACCACGCCCACCACTACCGGGGGTTCGCGGGCACCCAGTGGCGGCTCTTCGGGAAGTCCGCCGAACTCAAGCCGCTGCTCTACGCGTTCCGGGCGCTGCTCACCGGCGTCCACCTGATGCGGTCGGGCACGGTGCAGGCGCACCTGCCGACCCTGCTCGCCGAGGTGCCCGAGGCGCCCCCGTACCTCGCCGCCCTGATCGAGGCCAAGGTGGCCGCCGAACACGGGGGCTACGAGGGCCCGGCCCTCGCCTCGGTGCGCGCGGACTTCGAGGCGCTGCACGCGGTGCTGGACACGGCGCAGTCCGCCTCCGCGCTGCCCGAGCACGCGTCGGCGTACGAGGCCCTCGACGCGTTCGTCGTACGGCGCCGGACGCCAGGCGACTGACGCGAGGCGACCGACGCGAGGCGACCGACGCTACGCGACCGACGCGCGGCGGGCGCGGACCAGGAAGTCCTCGACGCGGGCGCGGTCCGGTTCCGCGGGCAGCGACGTGGTGGCCAGCGCGGTCTCCGTCTCCTCCTGGAGGCGCGCCATCCAGGAGTCGGCCTCGTCCCAGGAGAGCTCCCCGCGGCGGACGGCCAGGAGGCGGTCGCGGTACGGGCCCGCGTCGATGCTCAGGCGGCCCGTGCGCAGGAGGTCGCGGCAGGACAGCAGCAGGCGCAGCAAGTGCATGGCGTGCTTCCAGCGCGGGGCGCCGTGGACGCGGACGTCGGCGAGGAGTTTGCCGCGCTGGGAGGCCGCGTACCGGCTGAAGCTGCTGTGGGCCCGACGGGAGAGGAAGGCCGCGCGCAGCGAGAGCAGCTCCTCGCCCACCGGGGTGAGCTCGTCCACCAGGGGCGAGTGCAGACACTCGAGGACGTTCGGGTTGGCCCGCAGCGCGAGTTCGCAGAAGCGCTCCAGCTCCCACGAGAACTCCTCGTCCCGAGGGCCCTCCACGTGCGTGGGGGGCTTCTCGAACCGCCAGAACAGCGGAGCGGGGGCGAGGTAGACACCGCGCCGGTCGGTGTCGCTCGCCTCCGTCGCCAGCCCGAACGCCCGGGACCCCATCACGCACCGGTAGACCGTGTGGTCCCGTACCAGTGTCAGATCGTCCATGGGGTGAGCGTAGGCGCCTGACCTGCCGCTATGCGAGCGAGATAGTGCCGTCCGCGGCGACCTTGATCTTCTTCTCGGCCAGTCCCTTGGTGGCCGGACCCTTGGTCACCGCGCCGTCCGCGACCGCGAACTTGCTGCCGTGGCAGGGGCAGTCGATGCTGCCGTTCTCCACCTTGTTCACCAGGCAGCCCTGGTGGGGGCAGACCGCCGTGAAACAGCGGAAGGAGCCGGCCGTGGGCTGGGTGACCACGACCTTCTGCTCCTTGAGGACCGTGCCGCCGCCCTTGGGCACGTCCGCGGCCTTGACGAGGACGTCCGCGCCCGTCGAACCGGAGTCCGGGGTGGCGGCGCCGGAGGCGGCGGAGGCGGCGGGTGCGGACGCCGAGACGTTCGACTCTCCCTGGGGGGTCTTCTCGCCGTCACTGCCGCAGGCGGTCAGCGCGCCGCCGGCCAGGGCGGCCGCGCCCGCCGCCAGTACCGTGCGCCGGGCGGTGTGCGTGGGGTCGCTCATGAGTCTCTCCTCGCGTTGTGGCCGGGATGGGCGTGCAGCATCCTGGCCTGCGGCAAGCCTCAGGTGAAGCGTGCCGCGCCGTTTCATCGGCCCGGTTCCCATGGGGCCAGTGAGGCAGGGGTGCCGGGTGTGCGTACGACCTCCCACACGTCGACCACGGCCTCCCGGTTCAACGGGCCGTGGACATGGGGGTAGCGGACGCCCGAGTCACCCTCGCGGCGGACCTCCGCGGTCAGGGCGTCCTCGTCGAGCTCCACCGCGAGCAACGTACCCGGCACCTCGCGGTAGTGGGCGTCGGCGATGGCGAGCACCGTCGGGCGATCGGCCGAACAGTGCACGAAACCCTCCGAGTCCAGTGAGGGCGGGGCGTACGGGAGCCCGGGGGCGGCGGCCCAGTCGGCGAGCGGGACGATGTGGAAGATCATGCGGATCGTTCTACCGCAGCGGCCCGGAGCCCGCGCACCAGGTGGCGGCATGAGGTGACATGGGCGAGATTGTCGGTGACCTGAGGCCGGGTACGGCGCCGTCCGCGCGGCCCGGTCCCTCTTAGAAAGGCAGGACCATGGCGGGTAACGACCTCGGCTCCCTTCTCGGCGGCCTCCTCGGCGGCGGCCAGGGCGGGAGCGGCGGCGCCGGCAACATCCTCGGCGCGCTGATCGGCGCGCTCGGCGGCGGTGGCGCCGGCGGTCGGGCGGCCGGCGGCAACGGCGCGCAGGATCCGCTCGGCGGCCTGCTGGACCTGCTGACCAAGTCCGGCCTCGCCGACCAGGCGCAGTCCTGGATCGGCACCGGTGAGAACCAGCCCGTCAGCGCCGACCAGATCAAGGGTGCCCTCCCGGACGCAGCCCTCCGGAAGGCCGCCGAACAGGCCGGCGTCTCCCCGGAGCAGGCCGCCGACCAGATCGCGCAGGTGCTGCCGCAGGCGGTCGACAAGCTGACACCGCGGGGGCAGGTGCCGTCCGGCTCGCTGGAGGACATCATCAAGGCGCAGGCGCTCTGACCCTCGGCGAACGACAGCCCGGGCCCGGCCGCCGTCCCACCGGACGGACCGCCGGGCCTTCGTGCGCCCACTCTGGCTACCCTGGCCGGGCAGTCCCGTCACCGTGCCGTACGCAACCCTGGAGCGCCCGTGAGAACCGCCGTCGTCATCGGAACCGGACTGATCGGCACCTCCGCGGCGCTCGCCCTGGCGGCGCGCGGGATCACCGTGCACCTCGCCGACCACGACCCCGACCGGGCCCGCACGGCCGCCGCCCTCGGGGCCGGCACCGACGAGGCGCCCGAGGGCCAGGTCGACCTCGCGATCGTCGCCGTACCGCCGGCGCACGTGGCGGCGACGCTCGCCGACCTGATCGGACGCAAGGCGGCGCGCGCGTACGTGGACGTGGCCAGCGTCAAGGGCGGGCCACGGCGGGAGCTCGCGGCCCTCGGCGTGGACGTCACCGCCTACATCGGCACGCACCCCATGGCGGGCAAGGAGCAGTCGGGACCGCTCGCGGCCACCGCGGACCTCTTCGAGGGTCGCCCCTGGGTGCTGACCCCGACCCGGGACACCGAACACGAGGTGCTGAACCTCGCGCTGGAGCTGGTGGCCCTGTGCCGGGCCGTTCCCGTGGTGATGGACGCGGACGCGCACGACCGGGCGGTGGCGCTCGTCTCGCACACCCCGCAGCTGGTCTCCAGCATGGTCGCGGCCCGGCTGGAGGAGGCCGACGAGACGGCGGTCCGGCTGTGCGGGCAGGGCATAAGGGACGTGACCCGGATCGCGGCCTCCGACCCGCGGATGTGGGTGGAGATCCTCTCGGCCAACCCGGGGCCGGTGGCCGACGTCCTCGCCGGGATCGCGGCCGACCTGGAGGAGACCGTGGAGGCGCTGCGGGGCCTCCAGTCGGCCGACGTGGAGAAGCGGCGCGGTGGCGCGGCGGGCATCGAGGACGTGCTGCGGCGCGGGAACGCGGGCCGGGTACGGGTGCCGGGCAAGCACGGCGCGGCGCCGACGGTCTACGAGACGGTGGCCGTCCTCATCAGCGACCAGCCGGGCGAGCTGGCGCGGATCTTCGCCGATGCCGGGCGGGCCGGGGTCAACATCGAGGACGTGCGGATCGAGCACGCGACGGGGCAGCAGGCGGGCCTCGTGCAGCTGATGGTGGAGCCGCGGGCGGTGGCCGGCCTGACGGCCGAGCTGCGGGAACGGGGCTGGGCGCTGCGCCAGCAGTAGCCGCCCCGGGCCCCCGGCGGGACCGGATGTGCACGGCGGGGCCGGGGGGTGTCCGGGGCCGGTAACCTTGGGGAGGGGCGTTTTGCCGCGCCCGGACACGTACGCGCAACCAGGAAGGTGCCCGCACCGTGGAAACCGCAGCTCCGTCCGCCGTGATCGTCGCCATCGACGGTCCCTCCGGCACGGGCAAGTCCAGCACCTCCAAGGCCGTGGCCGCCAAGCTCGGGCTGCGCTACCTGGACACCGGTGCCCAGTACCGGGCCATCACCTGGTGGATGATCACCAACGGCGTCGACACCGACGACCCGCAGGCCGTCGCCGTCGCCGCGGGCAAGCCCGCCCTCGTCTCCGGCACCGACCCGGCCGCCCCCACCATCACGGTGGACGGCCTCGACGCCGCCGGCCCCATCCGCACCCGGGAGGTCACCGCCAAGGTCAGCGCCGTCAGCGCCGTCCCCGAGGTGCGCACCCTGATCACCGAGCTCCAGCGCTCCATCGCCGCCGCGGCCGCCCTGGAGGCCGAGGGGATCGTCGTCGAGGGCCGGGACATCGGCACCACCGTGCTGCCCGACGCCGACCTCAAGGTCTTCCTGACCGCCTCCGCCGAGGCGCGCGCCGCCCGGCGCAGCGGCGAGCTCCGCGGCAAGGAGGCCACCGATCTGGCGGCCACCAAGGAGGCGCTGATCAAGCGCGACGCGGCCGACTCCGGCCGCAAGACCTCCCCGCTGGCCAAGGCCGACGACGCCGTCGAGGTGGACACCACCGAGCTCACGCTCGACCAGGTGATCGAATGCGTCGTGACCCTGGTGGAAGAGAAGCGGGCGGGCCGCAAGTGAGCGAATCGCCCTCCCTCACGGGTGCGGCGGTCGGCAGGCGCATCGGCATCGGGCTCATGTACGGGCTGTGGAAGCCGCGCGTACTGGGCGCCTGGAAGGTGCCCGCCTCCGGCCCCGTGATCCTCGCCGTGAACCACTCGCACAACATAGACGGCCCGATGGTCATGGGCACCGCGCCGCGCCCCCTGCACTTCCTGATCAAGAAGGAAGCGTACGTCGGCCCGCTCGGCCCCTTCCTCGACGGCATCGGGCAGGTCAAGGTCGACCGCACCGGCGCCGACCGGACGGCCATAGGCCGCGCCCTGAAGGTGCTCGACAACGGAGGGGCCCTGGGGATCTTCCCCGAGGGCACCCGCGGCGAAGGGGACTTCGCCTCGCTGCGCGCGGGCCTCGCGTACTTCGCGGTCCGCAGCGGAGCACCCGTCGTACCCGTGGCCGTCCTGGGCAGCAGCGAGAACCGCGGAAAGCTGATCCCGGGGCTGCCGCCCTTCAAGAGCCGGGTCGACGTCGTCTTCGGCTCCGCCTTCGACGCCGGCGACGGCACGGGCCGACGTACCCGCACCGCGCTGGACGAGGCCACCACACGCATCCAGGACCGGCTGACCGCCCACCTGGCCGACGCCAAGCGCCTGACCGGGCGCTGAGCGAGACTTGACCTAGTAGTGGAACCGCGCTGCGCGGGTGCCACCGACCACCACGAACGACGAGGAACGGACTTCATGAACGACCAGCACGACCACGGAGCACTTGGCGACGCCGAGTACGCGGAGTTCATGGAGCTCGCCGCGGAAGAGGGCTTCGACATCGAGGACGTCGAAGGCGCCATCGAGGAGGCGGGCCACGGCCCGCTGCCCGTCCTCGCCGTCGTGGGCCGCCCGAACGTCGGCAAGTCGACCCTGGTGAACCGGATCATCGGCCGTCGCGAGGCCGTCGTCGAGGACAAGCCCGGCGTCACCCGCGACCGCGTCACGTACGAGGCCGAATGGGCCGGCCGGCGCTTCAAGGTCGTCGACACCGGCGGCTGGGAGCAGGACGTCCTCGGCATCGACGCCTCCGTCGCCGCCCAGGCCGAGTACGCCATCGAGGCCGCCGACGCGGTCGTCTTCGTCGTCGACGCCAAGGTCGGCGCCACCGACACCGACGAGGCCGTCGTCCGCCTGCTGCGCAAGGCCGGCAAGCCCGTCGTCCTGTGCGCCAACAAGGTCGACGGCCAGAGCGGCGAGTCCGACGCGGCCTCCCTGTGGTCGCTGGGCCTCGGCATGCCGCACCCGGTCTCCTCGCTGCACGGCCGCGGTACGGGCGACATGCTCGACGCCGTCCTCGACGCCCTGCCGGAGGCGCCCGAGCAGACCTTCGGCGGCGCCGCCCCCGGCGGCCCGCGCCGGATCGCGCTGATCGGCCGCCCGAACGTCGGCAAGTCCTCGCTGCTCAACAAGGTGGCGAAGGAGGACCGCGTCGTCGTCAACGAGCTGGCCGGCACCACCCGCGACCCGGTCGACGAGCTGATCGAGCTCGGCGGCATCACCTGGAAGTTCGTCGACACCGCCGGCATCCGCAAGAAGGTCCACCTCCAGCAGGGCGCCGACTACTACGCCTCGCTGCGCACGGCCGCCGCCGTCGAGAAGGCGGAGGTCGCGGTGATCCTCATCGACACCACCGAGACCATCAGCGTCCAGGACCAGCGCATCATCACCATGGCCGTCGAGGCCGGCCGCGCGATCGTCATCGCCTACAACAAGTGGGACGAGCTCGACGAGGAGCGCCGCTACTACCTCGAGCGCGAGATCGAGACCGAGATGCAGCAGGTCGCCTGGGCGCCCCGGGTGAACGTCTCCGCGCTCACCGGCCGCCACATGGAGAAGCTGGTCCCGGCGATCGAGACCGCCCTCGCGGGCTGGGAGACGCGCGTCCCCACCGGCCGGCTGAACGCCTTCCTCGGTGAGGTCGTCGCCGCCCACCCGCACCCGATCCGCGGCGGCAAGCAGCCCCGCATCCTGTTCGGTACCCAGGCGGGGAGCAAGCCGCCGCGGTTCGTCCTCTTCGCCTCCGGCTTCCTCGAGCACGGCTACCGGCGCTTCATCGAGCGCCGCCTGCGCGAGGAGTTCGGCTTCGAGGGCACCCCGATCCACATCTCGGTGCGGGTGCGCGAGAAGCGCGGCGCCCAGTACAAGAAGAAGAAGTAGCAGCGCGGGCCGCGGTACGCGGACGGGCTGTCCGGGGTCAGTAGCCCCGGCGCGGAGCGGGCGGCAGGGCCGCCGGGACGTGCGTCATCCCGGTCTGGTGCTGCCGCCCGCCGGCGTATCCGGGGCTGCCCGCGTACGAGTACGCCGGCTGCGGCTGTGGCTGCGGGGTGTACGAGGCCTGCCAGTCGTCGGTCCGCTGCCACGCCGAACCGCTCCAGCCGCTGCCGTACGAGCTGCCCCCGCCGCTGTACCCGCCCCCGTAGGAGAAGGCCGTGAACCCGAGGTCCTCCTCGCCCGTCCGGTCGCCCGGCAGGGCCCGGAAGGCACGCAGGTACTCGGAGTACAGCGTGTCGTAGATCGGGGTGTGCGAGACGGCCGGAGCGCTGTCCCGGTCGCGTGCGGGCCGCAGCGCGGGGACGGTGCTCGGATAGGACGGGGCGCGGGAGGAGTCGTATGAATGCACGTATCAGCCAACGAAACCGACGGCTTGCGGATGCGGGGTGACGGGGGAGGAAACGCAGATCGCCGGGGGTGCGCGGGACGGACCGCACACCCCCGGCGCACGCCACCGGGCCCCCTCGACGGGGGCTGGCGGCCGTTCCGGTGACCGGCTGGATCAGACCCCGGGCGTACCCGCCAGGGGCATCGCGGCGGCCACGAGCTTGCCCGAGGCGGCGGCCTTGTCGAGCGCGTCGCGCAGCAGGTCCTCGCGGGGCTGCTGACCGATGGAGCCGACCGGCGCGGCGTAGATGAGCACGCGCTGGGTCTTCTGGACGGCGGCGCGCCAGCCGTCGGTGACCGACAGCGCCTGGTGCGCCTGCCACCAGGCGACCTGGCCGCCGCCCTCGGTGCCCGGCTGCAGCACGGCGTGCAGCTGGCCGCCGGCGAGCAGGACCGACCAGCCGCCCAGGACCGTGGGGAGCTCGGCGGTGTCGGTGACCGGGATGAAGCCCTGCTCGATGAGGAGCGGCAGGAAGTCGTCGCCGGGGCCGTCGCTGCCGGGGCGGGCGATCGGCGCGGTCGGCTCGACGACCAGGGCCGGGTGCAGCTCGCCGCCGATGAGGATCAGGCCGCTGGTGATGCCGAGGACGGCCTGGCCGCCGGGCACGTTCTGCGGGGCGCCGCCGTCGACGCCGGGTGCCGGGCTGTCGCCGGTGATGCTGCGGACGGCGCCCTGGAGCTGCTCCTCGGAGACGGAGACGACCTGCGAGGGGATGCAGGTGGCGTGGGCGAAGGCGAGGACGGCGGTCTCCTCGCCGACGAACAACACCGTGCTGGTGCGGTCGTTCTCGGGGTCGCCCGGGGTGCGGCAGGAAGTGCAGTCGTAACTGCGCGGCGCGTCCTCGCCGACGAGCAGCCTGTCGGCTTCTTCGTCACCGATCTCGGCACGTACCTCATCACTGACGTCGAGCATGCGCGGCACGGGGTGGCTCCTCGGCATAGGTGCGGGGCCGGGGGACTCCCGGCTCGCCGGGCTCAACGGGGGAGCGGTGGCCGGGGTCACGCCATTGGAGGGAACGAAATCGAACCGGCCCCCCGGAAGAGTGAACCGTCTGACCGGAGCGTTGTTTTCGTTCCAACTGTTTTCTGATTGTGCTCAGTTGGCGGCCGGGTATGGCCGTTTGGGGCGGGGGTGGCGGTCGGCCGACCGGGTGGGGTGCGGTGACCCGCCGCGCGGCGGGCCGGAGGGGGCCGCGGGGGCTGCGTAGCGTGACCCGATGCCCAACCTCCGGATCCGCCGGGCCGGCGCCGTCGGCGTCGCCGCTGCCGCCGTGCTGGTGCTCGTACTTCCCTGCGGCCCCGCGGCCGCGGCTCCGCCACCGCCCGCGCCCGGACCGGCGGGCGCGGCGCATCCCGGCTCGCCCGGGGTGATCGGCAGCGGGCCTGGAGACTGCGGACCGGGCGGGGAGTGGCCCTGGGACTGCGTGGCCGACTGCGAGAGCGGCGGGCGGTGGGCGGTCAACACCGGCAACGGCTTCTACGGGGGACTGCAGTTCTGGCAGCCGACCTGGGAGGAGTACGGCGGGCTGGCGTTCGCCCGGCGGGCCGACCTCGCGACCCGGGCACAGCAGATCCGGGTCGCGGAGGAACTCCTCGGCTCGCAGGGGTGGAACGCCTGGCCGGTGTGCTCGAAGCGGTACGGGCTGGCCGGGCGGATGCACACGGTGCGGGCCGGGGACACGCTGGTGTCGATCGCGCGCAAGCACCGGGTGCGGGGCGGGTGGCGGACGCTGTACGAGGCGAACCGGGAGCTGATCGGGCCGCGGCCGGAGGCGATCGCGGCGGGCATGCTGCTGACGATCCCCGACCCGAGGCCGGACCCGAAGCCGGACCCGAAGCCGGACCCGAAGCTGGACCCGCGGCCGTCGGCGAAGCCGGATCCGACGTCCGGGCCGGTGGCTCCGGCGGTGCCGGCCGGGCCGCGCCCCTCGTCCCCCGCCCTGCCCGCGCCGCCGCCCCGCCGCTGACGCCAGGACCGTCCCCGCGCCGGTGCGTGCGCTGACGCTGACAGCACCCAGCCGAACGGCCCGCCCGGACTCCGGCGGTGAGGCGGCCGGTCCACCGCAGACACCCACGGGCCCCGCCCCGCCCGCTCCCACCCGCACCGCGGCGCCGGACCCCGCTGGCAGACTCGGGGGATGCTCGACACCTCCGCACGCCTGCTGCGCCTGCTGTCCCTGCTGCAAGCCCACCGCGAATGGACCGGCGCCGATCTCGCGGAGCGCCTCGGGGTCACCGCGCGCACGGTCCGCCGCGACGTGGACCGGCTGCGGGAGCTGGGGTACCCGGTCAACGCCAGCCCGGGGACCGGTGGCGGCTACCAACTGGGGGCGGGGGCCGAGCTCCCGCCGCTGCTGCTGGACGACGACGAGGCCGTGGCCGTCGCCGTCGGGCTGCGGACCGCCGCGGGGAACGGGGTCGAGGGGATCGGCGAGGCCTCCGTACGCGCCCTCGCCAAGCTGGAGCAGGTGCTGCCCTCGCGGCTGCGTCGCCGGGTGTCCGCGCTCAACGAGTTCACCGTGCCGATGCTCCGCGGGGCCGAGCAGTCCACCGTGGACGCCTCGGTGCTGACCGAGCTGGCCTCCCTCTGCCGGGACGGCGAGCGGTTGCGCTTCGGCTACCGGGACCACGAGGGCAACGTCAGCCGGCGCACCGTCGAGCCGCACCGGCTGGTCTGCACCGAGCGGCGCTGGTACCTCGTCGCCTGGGACGTGGACCGGGACGCGTGGCGGACCTTCCGCGCCGACCGGATCGAGCCCAGACCGCCGCACGGGCCCCGGTTCACCCCGCGCCCGCCGCCCGCCGAGGACCTCGCCGCGTACGTCTCCCAGGGCGTGTCGCAGCGGGTGTACGCGGCCCGGGCGGTGGTGCGGCTGAAGGTTTCCGCGCAGGAGGCGGGCCGCGTCGTCGGGCCGAGCGCCGGCGTCCTGGAACCGGTGGACGGGCAGAGCTGTCTGCTGCGCACCGGGGCGGCGAACCTCGACGTTCTGGTGATTCACCTCATGCTGCTCGGCTGTGAGTTCGAAGTGGTCGAGCCGCCCGAGCTGACGGATCGGATCAGGGCCGCGCGGGATCTCCTGGGGAGGGCCGTGGACGCCGGAGAAGTGAAGGAAATGTAGCGGACCTGAGGGGGATTCAGCTGGTCTGGTCCATGAGGGCCGCGGCAATCTCCGACGGGAATTCCGGGCCGCTCGGCGTCAATTCCAAAGTCCTTGCACGTCGGGCGTGTCGCGCTGCGGATAACAATTTGCGGTTGTAGATATTCTGTGACACAAGCGTGACCCGGGACGGACGAACGTCCGGGCGCGACGCTGACGAACGACGAAGGCGGGCCCGGTCGGTGAGACCGGGCCCGCCCTCGTGTCGCGGGGTGAGGTGGTGCGTACCGCCCCGCGGCGGGTCCGTCAGCCGCCGGCGATCGGGCGGGCAGCGGCCCCCCGGGCGGCGGCCCGTTCGGTGTGCGCCGGGCGGCGGCTGCCGACCGGGGTGACCGGGGTCCGCTCGGAGCGGATCAGGTGCGGCCGGCCGACGACCGGGTGCGCGGCGGGCCGGGGAGCCGGGGAGTGCGCCGTGCCGACACCGGCCGCGGCGGGGACCGGGACCGGCTCCGCGACCGCTTCGTCGACGCGCCGCAGCTGCCACTTGCCGCCCGCGGAAAGCAGCGGGGTGAGCGCGGAGACGACCGGCGCGGGCATCCGTCCGGTCTCGGCGCGGCGGCGCAGCAGCTCGCGCAGGTCGAAGACGTAGGCCTCGGTCCGGGCGATGAGCGGCTCGAACCACGGCAGGGCCAGCAGGATCAGCAGACCCGCGGACCAGCCGAGCAGGACGTCACTGACCCAGTGGGTGCCGAGGTACACGGTGGTGGCGCCGACGCTCAGGGAGACGACCGCGGACACCACGGACAGCACCCGCCGGGTGACCACGGTGGAGGCCAGGTAGGCCAGGATCCCCCAGGTCACGACGGCGTTGGCGGTGTGGCCCGAAGGAAATATATCGCCGCCCGCGAAGAGTTCGGCGGATCCGATCTCCGTCGCGTAGTGCGGGCCGAGCCGGCCGAGGCCGAGCTTGACGGAGCCGACGGTGACGTTGAGCAGGAGCAGCGCCACGCCGAGGGTGATCAGCGGCCGGAGCGTGTGCTGGCGCCAGCAGCGCCAGCCGAGCCAGGCGGCGACCATGACCGCGGTGGGTCCGCGCTGGCCGAGCACGACGAGGTAGTCGAGGAACGCGTGGACCTGCGGCCACTGTTCGTAGGGCCGGAAGAACATGATCTGCCAGTCCAGGCGGACCAGCCACGAAGTGGTCAGTACGGCCACCACGATTGCGAGATAGAAGACGAGGGTCGATCCCAGGAGTACGACGCGGTGCCGGCTCATCTGCGGGGTTTGCAGATGAGCCGGTCGCTCTGGTTCCCGGTCCAGCCGGGCGAACACCCGCTCCAGACGGGTCAGGATTTGGTCGGTACGCACTCAATCGACGTTACCGCGCGCTGCTGCTCGGCCCGGGCGAATCGCGGGCTTTGTGATGACCATGTGATGTGGAGTTGGTCTCACGCGGAGCTTAATTCACGGTATTTCGGCAGTGGTTGGAAGCCGGATGATCCACTGTCCCGGCAATTGTTTCAGTCACTTACCCGAACTTTATTGCCGCAGGTCATTTCTTTTGCTGAAAGATGGATGGGAACGATTCATTCCGTTATGTGGGGGCTCTATGGAGGTCCCGAGCCGTTCAGCCAGAACGCCCCGTAGACCGCCGAGGCCAGGGCCGCCGTGCCCAGCACCACGGCCGCCCGCCGGGTCCGCCACCCCGCCAGGGCCAGCGCCGGCGGCAGCAGCAGCGGGAAGGCCGGCAGCAACAGGCGCGGCTTGGAACCGAAGTAGCCGGACGCGCACAACGCCAGCGCCACGACGGTCCCGCAGTACACGAGCAGCGGCGCCGGCTGCCGCTGCCGCACGCACGTCGCGTACAGCCACAGCACCAGCACCACCCCCGCGATCAGCCCCACACCGGCGGGGAACGCCGACGAGGCCAGCTTCGCGCCGACGAACCGGGCGAAGGCCCAGCCGCCGTCGAAGCCGTTGCCCCACCCGCCCTGCACGTCCAGGTACCCGAGCAGACCGCCGCCCGTGTGCGCGCCGACCCACAGGACGTACGCCGCCGCGCCCGCCGGAGCGAGCAGCACACCGGCGGCCATCCGCCACGACCGCTCCCCGCGCCGCCACGCCAGGACGGCCGCCACCCACACCGCCGCGACCACCGCCGCGCCGACCGGGCGGGTCAGCCCCGCACCCGCCGCGAGCAGCCCCGCCGTCAGCCACCGGCCGCGCAGGGCCCCGTACAGCGCCCAGGCGGCCAGCGCCGTGAAGAGCGACTCGCTGTACGCCATCGACTGCACGATCCCGACGGGCAGCGCCGCCCAGACCCCGACCGCGAACACCCCGGCCCGGCGGCCGTGCAGCAGGTCGGCCACCGCGAAGATCCCCCAGGCCGCGGCGAGCCCCGCGACCGCCGACACCACCAGGCCCGCGGAGCCGTACGACAGTCCGGTCGCCGCCGACACCAGCCGCTCCAGCCACGGCAGCAGCGGGAAGAACGCCAGGTTCGAGTGGACGTCCCCGTTCGGGAGGACCACCTCGTACCCGTACCCCTCCGCGGCGATGCGGGCGTACCAGAGCGAGTCCCAGCGGGCCGACAGCAGCGTGTGCGGGCTGCTGCCGGCCACAGCGCACCACACCGCGAGCACGGTCAGCCCCAGCAGCCGGACCGCCGCGAAGACGGCCAGGGCGGGCGCGGCCCGGCGCAATCCAAGATCTTCCACGGGCATGATTATCGGTGGCGCCGGACCTGCCCGGGTCCGGGGAACACGTGCCGTGAGCGGGCGTGTACGCGGGGGATGGACCGGGCATGGGGGAGTGGCACACGCCACACCCCGGCCGCCGCCGTGATGAGAGCTTGGCCACGTGTCGGACGGACGAACTCGCGTACGCTGACCGTTCACCCGCGTGTCGATGCCGGACCCCGTTGGACGCCGCACAGCGCACCACCCCCCGTGGCTCCACAAGACGCTGGTCCGCCGAGCGCGAGGGATCACCTGGGAGGTACATGCATGTCGGGGACGAACGCGGCCGGGGCCAGGACCCCTTCCCCCTGGCAGCGGCTCAGCGCGGCCTCCGGCGGAGCCAACCGCTGGGTCGTCCTGGCGGTTCTCTGCGTCAGCCTGGTCCTCGTCGCACTCGACGCGACCATCCTGCACGTCGCCGTCCCCTCCGTCACCGAGGACCTGCGCCCCGGCTCGATCGAACTCCTCTGGATCGTCGACGCCTATCCGCTGGTCTGCGCCTCGCTGCTCATCCTCTTCGGCACCCTCGGTGACCGGGTCGGCCGCCGCCGCGTCCTCCTCCTCGGCTACGGACTCTTCGGCGTCGCCTCCGCGATAGCGGCCCTCGCCGACAACGCCCAGGTGCTCATCGCCGCGCGCGCCCTGCTCGGCATCGGCGGCGCGATGATCATGCCCGCCACCCTCTCGATCCTGCGCCAGGTCTTCCCCGACCGGCGCGAGCGGGCGCTCGCCATCGGCATCTGGACCGCCGTCGCCGCGGTCGGCGCCGCGAGCGGGCCGGTGCTCGGCGGCTTCCTCGTCCAGCACTTCTGGTGGGGCTCGGTCTTCCTCATCAACATCCCGCTGATGGCGCTGATCCTGCCGCTCGGACGCTGGCTGCTGCCCGAGTCGCGCGGCTCCGCCGACGGGCCGTGGGACGTGCTCGGCGCGCTGATGGCCGCCGCCGGCGTCCTCGGCTCGGTGCTCGGCATCAAGCGGCTCGGCGCCGAACGCCACCTCCTCGACGCACAGGCCGTGGTCCCGCTGCTGCTCGGCGCGGTGCTGCTCGTCCTGTTCGTCCGGCGGCAGAAGCGGCGCACGCACCCGCTGATCGACATGCGGATGTTCTCCCGCCCGGCCTTCTCCACCTCGGTGGCCTGCATCGTGCTCGCCATGCTGGCGCTGGTCGGCCTGGAACTGATCGCCGTCCAGTACCTCCAGCTGGTGCTGGAGCTCAGCCCGCTGGAGACGGGCCTGCGGCTGCTGCCGCTGACCTTCGCCGCCATGGCCGCGGGCGCCACCGGGTCGTACACGCTGGGCCGGGTCGGGCCGCGCACGATGGTCTCGCTCGGCTTCCTCCTGACGGCCTTCGCCGTGCTGCTGCTGACGCTGATGGGCCAGCAGGACCGCCCGATGCTGCTGACCGCCGGCTTCATCCTGCTCGGCTTCGGACTCCAGACCACGCTGTTCGCCGCCTACGAGTCGATGCTGAGCGAGGCCCCGGTGGCCACCGCGGGCGGCGCGGCCTCGATCGGCGAGACCTCGTACCAGCTGGGCGCGGGCATCGGCATCGCGCTGCTGGGCAGCGTGATGAACGCGGCGTACCGGCCGGGGCTGGTGGGGGTGCCGGGGGTGTCCGCGGCGGACTCGGCGGGCGCGGCGAACTCTCTCGGCCAGGCGTACCAGATCGCCGCGCACCTCGGGGGACCGGCGGGGGCCTCGCTGTACGCGGCGGCGCGGCACTCGTTCGTGCACGGGCTGCACGTCACTCTCGTGGTGAGCGCGGGGCTGCTGCTCGCGGGGGCCGCGATGGCGTTGAGGCTGCCGCGGGTCATGGAGTGCGGGGCCGCCGAGGGTGGGGGTGCGGGGGAGGGTGTGCGGTTGCCCGCGCAGGCGAGCGGTGAGCCGTGCGGGGCGCCGTCGGTCGAGCACGCCGGCTGATCGCCGACGCGGGGGCCCTGCCCCCGGGCCCTCGCGCCTGGAACGCCGGCGGGGCTGGATTTGGGCGGCGGGGGCCAATAGCGTCGGCCGGGCGCAAGAACTTGCGTGCCAGTTTCTTCGTCAAGGCTGCCGGGAGGCCCCGTGTCCGCGTTCCTGCCCCATGATCCGCTCGGGCTCGACGAGCTCCTCGGACCCGAGGACCTCGCCGTCCGGGACACCGTTCGCAGTTGGGCCGCCGACCGGGTGCTGCCGGACATCGCCCAGTGGTACGAGGACGGTGAGCTGCCCGGTATCCGGGAGCTGGCTCGCGAGCTCGGTGCCATCGGGGCGCTCGGGATGTCCCTCCAGGGCTACGGGTGCGCCGGGGCCAGCGCCGTGCAGTACGGCCTCGCCTGCCTGGAGCTGGAGGCCGCCGACTCCGGGATCCGCTCGCTCGTCTCGGTGCAGGGTTCGCTCGCCATGTACGCGATCTGGAAGTACGGCTCCGAGGAGCAGAAGCAGCGCTGGCTGCCCGGCATGGCTGCCGGCGAGCTGATCGGCTGCTTCGGGCTGACCGAGCCCGACGTGGGTTCGGACCCGGCCGCGATGCGTACGTACGCCAAGCGCGACGGCACGGACTGGGTGCTGAACGGCCGCAAGATGTGGATCACCAACGGGTCGGTGGCCGCCGTGGCCGTGGTGTGGGCGCAGACCGACGAGGGGATCCGCGGGTTCGCCGTCCCGACGGACACGGCGGGGTTCTCCGCGCCGGAGATCAAGCACAAGTGGTCCCTGCGGGCCAGCGTGACCAGCGAGCTCGTCATGGACGACGTGAGGCTGCCCGCCGATGCGGTGCTGCCGCTCGTCACCGGGCTCAAGGGTCCGCTCGGCTGTCTCAGCCACGCGCGGTACGGGATCATCTGGGGGTCCATGGGCGCGGCGCGCGCCAGCTTCGAGGCGGCGCTCGACTACGCGAGGACGCGCGAGCAGTTCGGCAGGCCGATCGGCGGCTTCCAGCTCACCCAGGCCAAACTGGCGGACATGGCCCTCGAACTCCACAAGGGCATCCTGCTCGCCCACCACTTGGGCCGGCGGATGGACGCGGGCACCCTTCGGCCGGAGCAGATCAGCTTCGGCAAGCTCAACAACGTCCGCGAGGCCATCGACATCTGCCGTACCGCGCGGACGATCCTCGGTGCCAACGGGATCTCGCTCGAATACCCCGTCATGCGGCACGCCACGAACCTCGAATCGGTCCTCACCTACGAGGGCACCGTGGAGATGCACCAGCTGGTGCTGGGCAAGGCACTCACCGGTCTCGACGCCTTCCGCTGAGGATCCCCCCGCCACCGCTGGGAGGGACCCCCAGGCTCAGCTCTGGTTGAAGAAGTCGCGCGAGCGGCCGCCGGGCTCGCCGCTCACGATCTGGGTGTCGGCCGGGGTCAGCAGGAAGACCCTGGTCGCCACCCGCTCGATCGAACCGCGCAGCCCGAACGTCAGGCCGGCCGCGAAGTCGACCACGCGCTTCGCGTCGCCCGGGTCCATCGACGACAGGTTCACGATCACCGGGACCCCGTCGCGGAACAGCTCTCCGATGCCACGCGCGTCACGGAAGCCGTCGGGGGTGACCGTCGCGATCCGACGGCCGTGCTCCACGGCCGACTCGGAGGCGACCCGCACCCGCGGGTCGGTGACCCACTGTTCGCCGGGGCCGGCCACCGAACCCTGGGCGGCCTCCGCGTAGTCGTCGTCGTAGTAGCGATCGTCGTCGCTGTCCTCCACGAGACCCAGCCAGGCACTCGCCTTGCGCACCGAACCCATGGACTGCCTCCTTTCACCGCGGTCAGTCTGTCTTCTCTCCGCTGCCCCTATGCTCGTCCATGATGCTGACAACGCGCCAAGTGGATAGCCGCCGCGCAGAGGTTTCGTGACGGTACTGGTGCAGAACATCCGTTGCACGGTCAAGGATCCTGGTGGCTACCACTGCTGACTGAGTGAAAATACGACCACTGCCGCCGTGCGGGTGAGCGATGGGGACGTTCGAGTGAACGAATCGGATCGCTACGATGCCCGGCAGGAAGGCGTACGACACACGGGGGAAGCAGCTTGTTCGGCATCGTCAGACCTTGCACGCACCGGCTGGGGGAGCGGTTCAGAGCGGAGTGGATGGCCCATCTGTGCGGGCTGTGTCTGGCACTTCGGGGAGACCACGGACAGTTCGCCCGGATCGTCACCAACTACGACGGTTTGCTCGTCTCCGTTCTGACGGAGGCTCAGTCGGGTCCCGCGCCCGGCGCCCGGCGCACCGCGGGGCCCTGCCCGCTGCGCGGGATGCGCACCGCCTCGGTCGCCCAGGGCGAGGGTGCGCGGCTCGCGGCCGCCGTCTCGCTCGTGCTCGCCTCCGCGAAGGTGCGCGACCACGTGGCGGACCGGGACGGGCTGTTGGCGCGCGCGCCCGTGGCCGCGGCCGCGCGCCGGGTGGCCCGCGGCTGGGACCGGGCCGGCGCCCGTACCGGGGCCTCGCTCGGCTTCGACACGGCGGTGCTCGTCGACGCGGTGGACCGGCAGACGGGCATCGAGACGCTGGCGGGCCCCGGCACGCCCGTGCTCGTGGTGACCGAGCCGACGGAGACCGCGACGGCCGCCGCCTTCGCCCATACCGCGCAGCTGGCCGGACGGCCAGGCAACGCCCCCGCGCTGGCCGAGGCGGGCCGCTACTTCGGCCGGCTCGCCCACCTGCTGGACGCCGTGGAGGACCAGGGCGCGGACGCCGCCGCGGGCGCCTGGAACCCGCTCACCGCCACCGGTACCCCGCTCGCCGAGGCCCGGCGGCTCTGCGACGACGCCCTGCACGGCATCCGGCTCGCGCTGGGCGAGGTGGAGTTCGCGGACGCGGGCCTCGCCCACCGGCTGCTCGTGCACGAGCTGCGCACCTCGGTGGACCGGGCCTTCGGGACGAGTGCCTGCGGCCACACGGCGACCGCCTCCACCGGGCAGGGCGGCAACCCGTACGCGGGCGGCCCCGCGGTGGGGAGCCCGTACGGCGCGAATCCGTACGGCGGCAATCCGTACGGCGGGAATCCCTACGGTGGCAACCCCTACGCCCCGAACGCACCCCAGGCGCCGGGTGGGCCGGGCATGCCTCCGCCCATGGGGCCCGGCGGCGGCGGTGGCGGCGGGCTGCCCCCGCAGCGGCCGCGCCGCGGGCTGCTGGCGGGCTGCGCGGTGGCCATCGGGCTGTTCTGCACCTGCCAGATGTGCTGCACCGAGCACGAGGGCCCGTGGTCGCGGGAGAGGCGGGACCCGTGGTGCGACGCCGGCGACTGCTGCGACGGCTGTGACTGCTGCGGCGACTGCGGATGCGGTGACTGCTGCTGCTGTCCCTGCGACGGCTGCTGAGGCCCTTTCAGCTTTCACAGGTCCGGACGGCGTACGGGGGGATTCCCGTCCGGACCCGCGTGGAAGGGGTGAGCGGGATGAGTGACGACGCAGACGATCCGCAGCCCGCCCGGCGGACACGGCGCGAGCGCGGGGCGGCGGGCGTGTCCGCCCCCTGCGGCTCCCGCGCGCCGACGGACACCCTCCCCCCTCATCGGTCCGGTGGGGACCCCCGGCTCGCCGACAACCCGGAAGGTCGAATTCCGGCCGTTCCGGGGCGCCGACGCACGAGCGACGGCGGTGGGGCGCTCACCGCCACCGGCGGGCGCTCCGGCTGCCGCCCCCGCTCCCCGCGGCCGCGCATACCGGACGCGGGCGCGGCGACCGCCGTGGATTTCCACCGATCTCCGCTCCTTCTCCGCGCCCTCGCGGACCGCTCCGTCCGTCCCTCCCCGTCGCCCGGGAACCGGCTGCCCTTCGAGGCGGCGGCGGGCGGGCGGAGGCTGAAAGCCGCTCTTGCGACCGGTATCCGACGACAGGACACTCCCGACAGCGCTTGTCAGGGACACGGCCAAACCCTGTGCACCCGCCGTGCCCCCGGCTGCGCCTCACGGGCTCAGGCACCCCCACATCCGCCGGCCCCCGACCCTCTCCAGGAGGACGAGAAGTGAGGATCAAGCGCATGACCCGTACCAGGCTGCTCGCGGCGGCCACCGGCCTGGCCGCCGTCGCAGCGTTCGCCGTCCCCACGGCGGCGACCGCGGACCCCCGGGACGGCGGCGGCTTCAGCGCCGACCGGCTCGCGTCGGCCAGCGCATCCGTGCTGCGCGCCAACGTCGGAGGCACCGCCTGGCACACCGACCCCGCCACCGGCACCCTCGTGGTCACCGCCGACTCCACCGTCTCCGCCGCCGCCATCGCCAGAATCAAGCGCGAGGCCGGAGCGGACGCCGGGGCGCTGCGCATCGAGCGCACCCCCGGCAAGCTCACCAAGCTGGTCTCCGGCGGCGACGCGATCTACGCCAACAGCTGGCGCTGCTCCCTCGGCTTCAACGTGCGCAGCGGCAGCACCTACTACGCCCTGACCGCCGGGCACTGCACCGACGGCGCCGGCACGTGGTGGACCAACTCGGCCCGCACCACCGTGCTGGGCACCACCACCGGTTCCAGCTTCCCCACCAACGACTACGGACTCATCAAGTACGCGAGCAACACGCCGGTCCCCCCGGGGACCGTCGGCAGCCAGGACATCACCAGCGCCGTGAACGCCACGGTCAACATGTCCGTGACCCGCCGCGGCTCCACCACCGGCATCCACAGCGGCCAGGTCACCGGCCTCAACGCCACCGTGAACTACGGCGGCGGCGACATCGTCTACGGCATGATCCGCACCAACGTCTGCGCCGAGCCCGGCGACAGCGGCGGCCCGCTCTACTCGGGCACCCGCGCCGTCGGCCTCACCTCCGGCGGCAGCGGCAACTGCTCCTCGGGCGGCACGACCTTCTTCCAGCCCGTGGTCGAGGCCCTCAACGCCTACGGGGTCAGCGTCTACTGACGGTGCCCCACGCGCCCCCGTCGCACCCCTGGACGTCCTCCCGCCTTCTGGGAGGATGTCCAGGCGTGCGTGTCCGCGGGGGAGGCAGGTTTCTGCATGAAACGAATCGGCGTGACCGGGCACCGGTCCATTCCGGATGCGCTGCTCGGCCATGTGGAGAACGGTCTGCGGGCCGTACTGGGCGCCCACGAAGGGCCGTTGGAGGCGCTCTCCAGCCTCGCCGAGGGGGCGGACCAGATGTTCGCCGCCATCGCGCTCGAATGCGGCGCGGGACTGACCGTGGTGATCCCCAGCGGGGACTACGAGGACGGCTTCGAGGGCGCCGAGGCCCTGGCCCGCTACCGGCGGCTCAAGCGCCGCGCCACGCAGGAGATCCGGCTGGACTTCGCCCGCTCCACGGACGAGGCCTACTACGCCGCCGGCACCTACATCGCCGACTCCTGCGACCGCCTCGTCGCCGTCTGGGACGGGCAGCCCGCCCGCGGCCACGGCGGCACCGGCGAGATCGTCGCCTACGCGCGGGCGCTCGGCAAACCGGTCACCGTCATCTGGTGCGAGGGCGTGTCCAGGGACTGAGCCACGCCCCCGCCGACACGCCCCCCACCGGGATCAACTACTGTGCCGCGCCAGCCAGTCGGTGTGCTGCGGGGAGACGTACCGCTCGGTCTCGTACACCGACGAAGGCCACTGGGACTCGGTGATCGTCGTCTGCATCACGACCATCATCGCCGCCAGGTCCTGCTCGATCAGGGTGTGCGCCTCGATCAGCGGATGGTGGCGGCGCACCTCGTTCCAGGCGATGCCGGCCGCCGCCGCCGCGCTCAGCAGCGCGGTCAGCCTCGGCCCCGGCCCCGACCCGAACGCCCCCAGCAGCGCGACCAGCAGGGCCAGACAGGTCAGCAGCACGATCGTCCACGACCACAGGTTCGTCGCCCGCCGGGACACCTCCGTGCGCCGCCGGTACCAGTTGCGCTGCTCGATCAGCCGGTCCCGGACGTACGTCTCCCGCCGCACCTGGTAGTCCATCCCGCGCAGCCGCTGCATCGCGCCGGTGATCTCCCCGCCCTCCGGTACGGTCCCGGCGGTCCGCGGATCGTCCCAGCCCATCTTGCGCAGCTCGGCCAGGCCCGCCTCCAGCCTGGTCCGGTACGTCGCCTCGGGAGCGGCGACCTCGCTGCCGAACGGCGCCCCGTGCACGGCGTAACGCCAGGCCAGGGACTTGATGAACTCCGCCGCACTGCGGTTGAGCTGCCACTGCGGGCGGGCCCGGCGCCGGGTCGCCCGCATGCCCACGCCCAGCACCCCCGCGTACGCGAGCACGCTCATCAGCCCGAACAGGTACGACGAGCCCAGCTTCGGCCCCGAGGGCAGGGCCGCGGCCCCCGCGGCGGCCACGAGCAGCACCAGCTGGGCGCGCGTGGCCTGGGTGGACTCCCGCTGCCGGGAGATCGCCGCCTGGTCGGTGTGGTGGAAGAGGGCCGGCAGGTCCTCGTTTCGGAAAGTCATGCTGTCGGTCACAGCGCCCCCCTGCTGTCGGGTGGCGGGCGGCGGGAGGCCCGCGGTCGCGGGGCCCCCGCCACCCTCCGTGGAATCACACGGCGAGAGGCTCCAGATCGCGGTGGATCCGCCGCTCGTCACGGGCGTACCGGGTCAGGCTGTGGTCCTCGCCGAGGAGCCGGCTCAGCTCGGCCACCGCCTCCGCCCGCAACCGGGCCGCCTCCTCCTTGCGGCCCAGCGAGTCCAGGCTGACCGCCATGTTGGAGCCGGCCGCCAGGGTCTCGGGATGGTGCCCGCCGAGCGCCTCGCGCAGCCGCATCACCGCGAGCCGCTCCAGCTCCAGGGCGCCCTCCGGATCGCCCAGATCGGCCCGGGTGTTGGCCAGGTTGAGATGGGCGAAGACCGTGTGCGGGTGGTTGTCGCCGAGGACGTCCCGCATCAGCCGGATCGTCTGCCGCAGCATCGTCTCCGCCGTCTCCGCCGCGCCCGTGCCCCAGTGGAAGACCGCCAGGTTGTTGACGGCCGCCAGGGTGTACGGATGCCGCTCGCCCGGCACCTTCATGTACTCGTCCACCACCTCCTGCGCCAGGTCCCGCGCCCCGCCCGGGTCCCCGGTCGCGAAGAGGTCCGAGGCCAGGTTCAGCTCGCAGGACAGCAGGTCCGGGTTGACCGCGGTGTACTTGGCCCGGTAGCGGGCCCGGGTGGCCGTGGTCAGCCGCAGCGCGTCCTCCAGCTGCCCCGCACGGCGCAGCGACACCGCGAGGTTCTTCGCCGCCGCCAGGGTGCCGGGGAAGGCCCGCCCCAGCGTCCGCTTGTAGGTCTCGTAGGTCCGGCTGAGCAACTGCACCGAGTCCTCGTACCGGCCCACCTCGCGCAGGTCGCGCGCGAGGTTCTGCGCGGAGGACAGGGTGTACGGGTGCTCCGGGCCGAGTACCTCCGTGCGCAGGTCGTGCACCTCCTGGTCGATCTCGCGGGCTCTGGTGTACTGGCCGACCAGCCGCAGGTTCAGGGCCAGGTTGTTCGCGGCGGCCAGCGTGCGCGGGTGCGCCTCGTGGAAGATCTGGCTGAAGCCCTCGTGGGCGTCGGTCGCCAGCTCCATCGCCTGCGCGTAGTCGCCGAGCGCGCCCAGGGTGTTGGCGAGACCGCTCATGGTCATGTACGTGTGCGGGTGCGAGGGGCCCAGCACCGCCCGCTGGCGCTCCAGCGTGACCTCGTCCAGCTCCTTCGCCTCCACGAACCGCCCCTGCGAACGCAGGATGTTCGACAGGTGGAAGCGCAGGTACAGGTACTGCAGGTCGTCGTTGCCCAGCATCTCCTTCCAGGCTTCCCGCAGTTCCTCGCCGAGCTGGTAGGCGGCCTTGAAGTCGCCGCGCTTCCACAGGTAGCGGACGCGGTCGATCAGCAGCCGGCGGGTCTCCGGCTCCTTGCAGTACCGGGCCTCGGACGGGGTCAGGTGCGACCAGATGGTGTTGAACCGCGGCCAGGTCTCCGGGTTGTCGATCGGCTCGTCGTCGTCCGGCCGCGCGCCGGCCAGGATCCGGTGGACGGCGTGCCGGGCCTCCCGCTGTTCCTCCTCGGTCAGCTGGGCCCGGATCACCGCCTGCACCAGCCGGTGCACCTGGATGCTGTTGCTGACCTGGTCGACCTTGGCCAGCGCGAACCGGCCGATCTCCCGGATCACCCGGCCGAGCACCAGCTTCTCCTGGAGCGAGGAGTCGTAGGGCTTGAGGGCGTCGATCATCTCCTTGCTGTAGAGCAGGTTCGCGGAGATCGGCTCGGGCGCGAGGAACGCGCACAGCTGGAGCAGCCGGACCGCCGCCGGGGAGCGGGACTGCAGCCGCTCTATGGAGATGTTCCAGGTGGCGGCCACCGGCTCCGGATAGCCGGGCGGCTGGTTCAGGGCCAGCACGCTCGCGGCCTGCTGGGCCAGCTGCTCGATGTACGCGGCCACCGGGGTCGCGGTCTCCGCGATCCAGGCCCCCGCCTGCTCGACCGCCAGCGGCAGGTCGCCCACCGCCACCGCGACCTGCTCGGCGTCGTCCTTGCTGAGCCCCGGGGCCCGCCGCTGGAGGTGCTCGATGGACTCCTCGCGCAGGAACACGTCCACCGGGAGCGCGTCGCCGTACTGCGACCAGGACTGGTTGCGGGAGGTCACCAGCACGTGGCCCGGGCCGCCCGGCGGGAAGAACCGCTTGAGCGTCTCGGGATCGTCGGCGTTGTCGAAGACGAGCAGCCAGCGCGAGGAGGGCACCCCGCGCCGCAGCAGGTCGATCGCCTCCTGGGAGGCGGCCGCCATGTCCTCGCCGGTCTGCGCACCGAGGCGGACGGCCAGCTCGGCGAGGGCCGCGACCACGTCGTCGGTCTGCTCCGAGGAGATCCACCACACCAGGTCGTAGTCGGCCATGAAGCGGTGCACGTACTCCAGCGCCACCTGGGTCTTGCCGACGCCGCCGAGCCCGAACAGGGTCTGCGGCTGGGGCAACACCACGGCCATGCCGCCGCCGAGCTGGTCGCGCATCCGCTCCAGCACGATGCTGCGCCCGGTGAAACCGGGATTGCGGGGCGGCGCGTTCCAGATCTTCGGGACGGTCCCCGGGAAGCGGGGGCCGGGCTGGGAGGCGCTGTTGACGCTGTCGGGCAGGGCCATGGGCCGTTCCACCGCCCGCAGCAGGGCGGTGGTCGCGTGCACCTCGTCGAGCCGGAAGAGGTCCACCGGGTTGCGGTCGATGTAGGGCGTGGAGAGCCGTACGTCGCCCACCCTCAGCGGGACCAGCTGGCGCCGGCCCCCCGTCGGGTCCTCGGCGGCCGCCCGCTCCCACACGTCCACGGCCCGCGCGGACTTCAGGTAGGCCGTGGACAGCAGCACCACGGTCCGGGCGGCGGTGTCGATGCTGATGCCCGTCCCGCCACCGAGGGTGTCCCCGGAGCCGGCGGTCACCGGGGCCCGCTCCGCGGAGACGTCCTTGGGCACGACCCGGAAGCCGGCCCGGGTGAGCACCGACTCGATCCAGTCGGCCCACATCCGGTTCTCGGCGACGTAGGAGAGGAACAGGTCGGCGGGCAGGGCCGGCCGGCGCCGGGTGAAGGCGTCCCTGATCCGCAGGCGGACCTCCTCGCCGATGACCGGCATGGAGGTGATCTCGCCCTCGGTGACCACCGTGGTGAGCCGCTCGAAGGCGGAGAGCAGGGAGTTGGTGAGCCCGGCCTCGTCGCCGAAGGTGGCCAGGGTCTCCTCGTAGGCGTAGTAGGGCCGGTACGGGATCTCCACCGCCCCCCAGTAGGAGGTCAGCTCGTCCCCGACGAGACCGCCCGGGAACCGGTCGAACTTGATCCGGGCCAGCGCCCGCCCCGCGTCGGCCTTCTCCTTCTCGCCCTCGTCGATGCGCATCGGAACGGGGTAGATCTTGATGCCGCGGTCGTTGAACCGCTCGTCGATCTGGCGGGCCACGGACGCCGCGCCGTCGATGGACTGGTCGGAGAGGGTGAAGCAGTCGACGAGGACGTCCGGGAGGTGCACCGTGCAGATGTCCGCGATGTCGGACAGCCCGGTGCGGCTGTCGATCAGGACGTAGTCGTAGTTCTCCTTCATGTCGGCGCGTAAGGCGTCGAAGAAGAGGCCGCCGCCGAGGCGGTCGTAGAAGTTGTCCCAGTCGAAGGTGGAGACGGTCGCGGAGTACTCGCGGTTCTGCCGGCCCGCGGAGACGAAGTCGAGGGTGCCGCCGTCCGGGAACTCCCAGCCGAGGGTCTCTGGGGTGAGCGAGACGGCGTGCGGCTGGATCCGCGCGTAGTCCCTGTGCCAGTCGTCGGCGCGCTGCACCGGGCTGGTCGCGGCCCAGGCGTATTCGCTGATCAGGTCGATGACCCCGGTGGTGGCCCCGAGCGTGGAGGGGTCCAGGAAGGGGTGGAAGAAGCGGTGCAGGCCCGGGGCCTCCAGGTCCCAGTCCACGGCGAGGACCCGCTTGCCGTTGGCCGCGAGGATCCAGGCGGTGTTGGCGAGCGCCATGGTGCGGCCCGTGCCGCCCTTGTACGAGTAGAAGGTGACGATGCGTCCGTCACGGGTGTCCCTGCTGTCACGACTCGCTGTCATCCGCGTCCCCCCGGTCGGTGTCGTTGCTGTCGTTGCCGTCGATGTGGGCGTCGTACGCGTCGTAGGCATCGGGCGGGAAGGGAGCCGGCGGCGGCGCGGGCGGCTCGCCCATCCCCATGGGCCCGATCAGCCGAGGGCGTTCGGTGTGGGTGTTGCCGGCCGGCAGGTAGACCTGGGCGTGTCTGAGGAACTGCTGGGCGGCGGCCTCGACCACCTGGGGCAGGATCTGTCCGAGGGTCTCCATGTTGGCCACGCCGTTGGCGGCGGCCCGGCAGGCGGCCCGGCCCTGGCCCATCTTGACGGGCAGGGTCTCCTCCAGCCGCCGGGCCAGCTCGCTCTCCTTCGCCCGGCTCTGGTGGTCGTAGCGGTTCCACGGCACGACCACGTTGATCCACGGGCGGGACTCCTGGTCGAAGGCGGCCAGGCGCTGGCGGCGGTGCTCGTCCTCCACCACCCAGCGGTCGACGATGAGGATCTCCGGCCGGGTCGGCGGCTGCTTGCTGTCGAAGTGACCGGCCTCGTCGTCGAAGGAGGACATGGTGGTCTGGTAGTTGAGGTTCTTGATCACGTCCTCGGCGACGTACGCGATCGGCCGCTGGGACACCGGATGGTACGGATTCCAGTCCAGCGCGCTCTCCCCGTAGTACTCCGGGCTCCGGCCGTCCGGGAGGTCGTGCCGGGAGCCGGCCGCCACGGTCACGTGGAGGGTGCGGGCGGGACCGCCGCCGCTGCCGGAGGGACCGAAGGCGCTGGGCACCACCCGGTAGTCCATCGGGCGGACGGGATCGAGACGGACGGTCTCCGCGACCCGGACGATGCGCCGGGCCAGTTCGTAGACGGCTCGCTCGTACTGCTCGGCGTATCCGCGCAGTTTGATCAGCCCGTACAGCCCGTCGGTGACGTAGCGCTCGCCGAAGGTGTTGTGGTTGAACTGCAACCGCTCGGCGGGACCGGGCAGTTGGGAGGGCGGGACCGGCACCCACAACGCGGGCACGATGGCCTCGGCGCGCTCGTTGCTCGCCGCGCCGTGCTGGATCGCGCGGTGCGCGAACGCGAACCATTCCTTCCCGCACATCTCACTGGCGAAGTACCGCGGCGAGAACAGGGGGACGAAGACCCGGCAGGTGGCGAGCGCCGCGCCGAGCCGTTCCGACCAGCCCTCGCCGCTGCGTATCTCCCGGTCCATGAAGCCGGCCTCGGCGCCGGCGGGCAGGTCGGTCAGCGCCATGACGTGGCCGCAGAGATCGCGGAAGAGACGCTCCACCCACATGTCGGGGTCGGGCCCCCCGGCCCCGAATCTCGGTGTGTGCGCATAACTGAGAAAAAAATATGGGTGCACTGATGCGGGCAACACGCCCCCCGTCCCGAAGCTGCGAGCGAAGAAACATCATTCCGGAGCTGCTTCGCCACATCCCCTCATCGTTCAGTCAATCAGCGTCTGTTTTCGGTCATCCAGTCAAGGGCGTGGTCGACGGCATCCGGGAGGGAGAAGAGCATGGTCGCCGCCCCTCCCACCCGCCCCCTGCGGACCCGGGAATCCGGAAACGTCCGGCCGATCTCCGCGAAATCCCCGTCGTCGAGCGCGACGTCCTCGTAGGCGGTCCACGCCCCCTCCTGCCCACCCCCTCGCCGCTCCGGAAGGTTCACCTTCACCACACACTCGTACATGCGCAAGGGGGGCTTCGGAATTCGGTACTCCGCGAGATGGAAAGCCGTGCAGACCGAAAACCCCACATTGATCATGAGTACCTGACCGCCCTCCCAGCACAGCTTTCCCAGCGGTGACTCCTCACCCAGGTGGCTTTCGATGCGATGCCCGGAACAGAGCCGCTCCGCGTCCGCGCCCACGGCGGCGAAAGAAGTCTGCGGGTGGGCGCTGCGCGCGGCGCCCGGCGCGGTGCGCACGGCCTCCGCGAGCGCGCCCATGCCCTGGCTCGGGCTGCTCGCCGGATCGAAGGGGGGCATCCGCTCGCGGAAGGCCCGCACCCCGGACGCGTCCAGACCGGCGATCCGCTCCAGATGGGCACTGGAGGTCTTGGAGTTCTCGGGAGTGAACGCGGGGACCACCAGGGTGCCGCGCGGACCGAGCACCCCCGTCAGGGCGTCGCGCAGCCGCTCGGCGCGCAGCCCGGTCCCGCCGAGACCGGCGTGGACCATGAGCCGCATTCCGGGGCGGACCCCGAGCAGCCGCAGCTGCACGGCCAGCTGGAGCGTGCCGGCGCCGGCGCCGGTGTTGGTACTGGCGCCGGTGCTCGTGCCGGCGCTCACGCGTCGACCGCCTTCAGTTCATAGCGGAGCTCCGCGACGAGGCGCTTGCCGGTGACGGTCAGCTCGGCCGCCTCCGAGAGCCGGTCCAGGGCCCGGTGGATGCGGTCCGAGCCACCCGGCTCGGGGGCCGCGGTCGCCCGCCGGTACGCCTCCACCGCCACCCGCTCGTGCACGTCGGCCAGCAGCCGCGACACCGGGACCGGCCGCTCCCGCCACGGCGAGGGGTGCTGCCACTCCCCGTCCAGCGCGTACAGGTCGGCCACCTCGGTCAGGGCCCGCAACCGGGTCCGCCGCCGCCCGGTCAGCAGCGCGAGCGCGGTCTCCCGCACCCCCGCCGCGTACGGCACCCCGAGCGCCCCCGGACCGTGCCGGCCCGCCTCGCCCCAACCGCCGGCCCGCGGGCCGCCCGCCAGCGGGGTCAGGGTGGTCAGCCCGGTCGCCGCCGCCCGGGCGAAGCCGGGCACCGCCTTGTGCAGCAGCGCCCACGCCCGGTCCAGCCTGCCCCGCCACTCCTCGGCCTCGCCCGTGCCGAGCCGCAGCCGGGGCGGGCGGGGGAAGCAGTTGCGGTACGGGTCGAGGTCCTCCAGCGCCACCGGGGCCGCGTCCGGCCCGGGCGACCAGGTGCGTACGGGCAGCCAGCGCGCGTCCCCCGCGGCGGGCCCGAAGCGGTGCTCGGTGCGCCCGTCCCGTACGGCGTACCCCTCGTCGGTGACGTGCAGCGTGGCCCGGCCCTCCGTGCCGGGCTCCCCGAGCCGCAGCAGCCCCAGCGTCGGCAGGTACACCTCCCCGTCCCGGTAGGCCACCTCGGCCGGCAGGTCCAGCCCGCCGCGCAGGACGGCCGCGGCGGCCAGCGCGGTCAGCCTGCGTGCCGCCTCCGGCCCGTCCTGGCGGCCCTCCCGGGCGGCGTCCAGGGCCGCCAGCACCCAGGTCCGGGTGAAGGGGTGGTCCAGTACGGCGTCCAGCGCGTCCGCGCCCGCCCCGCCGGCCTGCTCCACGGCGGCCAGCAGCTCCCAGGCGCGCGCCCAGCCGGGCTCGGCGCCGAGGTCCGCGTGGAGCCGGGCCAGCAGGATCCGGGTCAGCTCCTCCTGGGAACGGGCGAGTTCGGCCGGGTCGGACAGCTGCGGCGCGCTCTCGCGCAGGGCCGTGCGGCCCTCGACGCCGTCCACGAGCTCGCGCAGGTCGGTGCAGTAGACGGAGGGGTTGTCGAAGCCGTTGCGTTCGCGGTAGCGGTGGGTGTACAGCCCGCCGCCGCACGAACGTACGACGGGGCAGCGCCGGCACGAGTCGCTGACGCCCGCGAGGCCCAGCTGCCGGGCACGTACCCCGGGATGGGCCGCGACCTGGTCAAACGCATGGTCGAAGACGTTGAACCCGGTGGCCGCGGCCCCCTCGAAGGCGCTCTTGAGGGAGTCCACCTGCTCCAGGGTCCCGTCGGTCTCGACGACGACGAGGTCCGTGGGCGCGAGACCGAGCGACTCGGTCAGGCTGGGGCCGCCGCGCAGGGTGGAGAGCAGGGACTCGAAGAGCCGTACGGGCACCGGGCGGCCGAGGCGCTCCCAGTGGTCGAAGATCCGCAGGAGCCAGCGGGCGTACGCGTCGGGGGCGTCGTCGGGGCGGACCGGAGGGGTCTCCCAGGTGGCGTGCGGAAGGAGGAAGTCCACGCGCGGCGGCTCGAGTTCGACGAGCGCGTCCAGGACGGCCACCGGGTCGTTGGCCACGTCCACGGTGCAGAGCAGGCCCTGGTAGAGGTGGCGGTAGGGCTCCGAACGGAGCAGCGCGACGGCCGCGAGGACCAGCGGGTGGCTCGTACGGCCGTCCGCGAAACGGCGATGGCGGTCGTTGGCGGTGCGGTCCCCGTCGAGGGAGATGCCCACCCGGACGCCGAACTCGTCGAAGAGGTCGAGGTAACGGGTGCTGAGCTGGAGGCCGTTGGTATGGATCCGCAGGTCGAGGTCGGCGGTTCCGGTGAGCGCCCGGCTGAACTCCTCGCACACGAGGCGGAGCCGGGCCGTGCCCGCCAACAGGGGTTCCCCTCCATGGAGGATCACCGTGACGGAGGGGATTGCATGGTCACGGGCATGTTCGGCGAGCCGCGACGCGGTCTGCGAGATTACCTCGGGGGAGATCACTTTCGGCCGGGCTCGCCAGCTCTGATCTGCGTGTTCGTAGACATAGCAATGATCACACGCAAGATCGCATCTGCTGTGAACTTTCAGGACGATCTCGCGAAATGCGATCAGGCCGGTCATTCCACCAGTCTAGAGCGCTTACTTCGGCGTCAGAGCGCGGAGTTGAAGATCGGTGCCTGAACCGGACGACCGGATTCAGCCGGCAGTACGCGGCCGAGGGTCGCCGCCGCGGACGCGGTGTGGACGTCGATCTTGCCGAGTGGGACCCGGCGGGCCTTGACCGTGCTGGTCGCGGGGGTTGCGGAAGTGTTCACGACACCGTCCTTGGGGAAGCCATGTGGAATGGGCATGTGAATGACAACAGCGACGCGCTGCCGTCAAGCGTGGACTTTACTCGGCCACACACCATTGGCAACCGAGACATGACGCCTGGTCAACCGTTCTATGGCAAGCCCGGGGTATTTCTCGACGTGGCTTATTCGGCCGTTCGCCGGACGGCAAGATCCTTTTCTTCCACCGGCGGCCCCGCACCGGGATCCGGACCCGGATCCGGCCGGGATCCGGCCGGGGACGCATCCCGGTCCGCCCGGGGCGTGGGGGCGCCGCCGACACCCGGCGCCGACCGGGGCGGACCCGCCTCGGTAGGTTGGCCGGATGACCACGCCGCCCCTGATCCTCCTGCTGTCCGGAAGTCTGCGCGCCGGCTCCTCCAACGAGGCCGTGCTGCGCACCGCCCGCGCCGTCGCCGCCGAGACGCCCTCCCGCCTGCGCACCGTCCGCTACGACGGCCTGGCGACGCTGCCGCACTTCAACCCCGATGACGACACGGACCCGTTGCCCGCCCCGGTGGCCGGGCTGCGTGCGGCGATCGCCGGGGCGGACGCGATCCTGGTCTGCGCCCCGGAGTACGCGGGGACCCTGCCGGGATCGTTCAAGAACCTCCTGGACTGGACGGTCGGCGGTACCGAGATCGGCGACAAGCCCGTGGGCTGGGTGAACGCGGCCGCCCCGGGCCGCGGCGGGGGCGCGGAGGCCACGCTGCGCACGGTCCTCGGCTACACCGGCGCGACGGTGGTGGAGGAGGCCTGCGTACGGATCCCGGTGACCGGGGCGATGTCCGGCCCCGACGGGACGGTCACCGACCCGGAGGTCCGGGCGCGCATCGGCGAGGTGCTCGGCGTGCTGGCGGCCTGGGCCGGCCCCGCCGGCCCCGACGGCCGCCCGGACGGCCCGGACCGGCCTAGGCGGGCTGCTGTTCGCTGAGGGGTGGGATGGGCAGGTCGCGAAGCAGCCAGTTGAGTACGTCGGGCAGCGCGCGGAGGGCCGCGAAGTGCGCGGCGGCCGGCTCGATGGCGGTGGTGGCCCCGGGGATGCGGCGGGCCAGCCAACGGGAGTGGCCCACGGGGGAGAACACGTCCAGTTCCCCGTGCCAGATCAGCACGGGACAGCGGATGCCGGCCGGGTCGAAGCCCCAGGGGCGGCTGAAGGCGAGGACGTCGTCGATCCAGCCGTACGCCGAATGGCGCAGCCCCTCACGGTAGTTCCGCAGCAGCATCGACCGCAGGCCCGCATCCGAGACGATCATGCGGTCGTTGTCGGTGAGCTCCCGGCGCAACTCGTCCAGCAGCCGGCCGGGATCCTTGCGGATGCCGGCGGCGCGGGGGATCAGCCGGGCCGCCAGCTCCTCGGGGTCGGTGCTGGCGGTGGTGTACTCCCTGACGTTCGACGCGGCCATCCCGGCGAACCAGTCCAGGTCCTCCGCGTCCCGGGGGGCCAGGCCGACCATCGCCGCGGTCCGGGTGACCCGGTCCGGGAGCAGGGCGGCGCAGGCGAGGGCTCCGGCGGCGCCGCCGGAGCGGCCGGCCACCGCGAAGGTGTCCAGGCCGAGGGCGTCGGCGACGGCGGCCACGTCCTGGGCCACGTCGGCGACGGTGCGGCCCACATGGCGGTCGGAGCCGCCGTAGCCGGGTCTGTCGTAGGCGATGAGCTGCATGCGGCGTTGGTAGAGGACCATCCCCCGGGGGGCGGGGCCCAGGCGGCTGCCGGGCATTCCGTGGAGCAGGAAGACGGGCTTGCCGTCGGGATCGCCCCAGCGCTCCACGGTCAGAGCGCGCCCGTCCGCTGTGCGCACCTGATTGCGCACGCGCTCCCTCCTTCACGATCGGTGCGGGTCGTCACCGAGATTGTGCTCGCTGGGGGAGGAGCGCGGTAGGGCGCACTTCGTGCGAAATTATTGTGAAAGCCTTCACAAGGATGCGGCGGGCTGTGGTCCCCTGGTATATGCCCAGGTCAAGAAGGGGGTCTTGGGGGTGTGAACGGGCGTGAACAGGCGCGAACGGGAGTGACGGCCCCCTTCGGTCCGACCGGAAAGGGCTTTTTCGGCACGGATGCTTCCGCTTTTGCGCGTCGAATTGAGGCGTCGGACTGAAGCACCGGGAAAAAGCCGGCCGCGGTCCGGTCCGGTGCGAAATGAACGCGTCGGACGCGCCGCCTAGGCCGCCGGGATCAGCAGGGCCGCCGCCGAGCGGGCCTGCCGCAGGGCCCGGGCCCGGTCCGCGCCGCGCTGGCCCAGGACGACCCGGGTGCTCAGGCCGTCCAGCAGGGCGAGCAGCTCCGAGGCCCGTTCGGGCACGTCCAGCGGTGCGAAGCGGCCCTGCTCCACACCCTTGGTGAGGAGTGCCTCCAGGTCCTGCTGCCAGCTCTCGTCGATCTCCTCCTGCGCCGCCTTCAGCGGCTCGTTGGAGGCGGTACGGGCCCACAGCTCGATCCAGAGCGTCCAGCGCGGGTCGCGCGGGCCCTCGGGGAGGTAGAGCTCCAGGTACTGGTCGAGCTTGCGCGCGGCCGTCACCCGGCGCTCCAGCAGGGCCCGGCGTGCGCCGGTGAGCTGCTCCTCGCTCCAGCGCAGGGCTTCCAGCAGGAGCCGGTCCTTGCTGCCGAAGTAGTACAGGATGTGGCCGCCGCTGGTGCCGAGTCGCTCGGCCAGGGCCGACATGGTGAGCGCCGCGAGGCCGTCCTCAGCGATCGCCGCCATGGCTTCCTCCAGCATCCGCTCCTGGGCGATCCGCCCGTCGCGCCGCCGTGCTGCTCCCGCCACCGCTCCCGCTCCCGCCCTCCGGATCCTCCTGGGCCGACCCTATCCCGGACAGGGTCTTGACGGGGCCCAGGTCCAGCCCTCATCTTGAATGCCATTCAAGAACTTAGAACGACGTTCAAGATCAGGGGTGCGCATGGCGCAGCAGGAGACAGTCGACGTCGACGAGGTGTTCCGGGTCGAGACGCACGGCATCGATCCCATCCCCGACGCCGAACGCCACGGCAGCGCCAAGGACCTCTTCTGGCTCTGGTTCGGCTCCAACCTCACCTTCACCTACGTGATCAACGGCGCCCTCGCCGTCGCCTTCGGGCTCTCCTTCTGGCAGGCCACCGCCGTGGTCGTGATCGGCGGACTGTCCTTCTTCGCCATCAGCGCCGCCGGCCTCAGCGGCATCCGCACCGGCACCGCCACCCTGGTCATCTCCCGCGCCGCCTTCGGCGTCCGCGGCAACTTCCCCGCCGGCGTCCTCAACTGGGTCGTGAGCATCGGCTACACCATCGTCAACACCGTGGTCGGCACCCTCGCCCTGGAGGTCTTCTTCGCCGAGATCGGCTGGCAGGGCGGCACGGCCGGCCGCGCCGTCGCGCTGCTCGTCACGCTGGCGCTGACCTTCGCCGTCGCCATGTGGGGCCACGCCACCGTGCAGTTCGCCGAGCGCTGGATGGCCTACGTCCTCGCCGCCGGCTTCGGCGTCCTGCTCCTCTTCGTCCTGCCCGGCGCCGACACCGCCGCCGCGGCCACCGCCCCCGGGCTGTCCGGCTGGAGCCTCGCCTTCGTGGTCATGTTCGCCGGACCGTTCTCGTACGTGCCGATGCCCGCCGACTACACCCGCTACCTGCCCCGGACCACCTCGCTGCGGTCCATCACGTGGACGGGCGCCCTCGGCGGCTTCGTCTCCTCCGTGGCCCTCGGCGTCGCCGGCGTCGCAGCCGCCACCCAGACCGACATGACCGACGCCGTCGCGGGGGCCGAGAGCCTGCTGCCCGGCTGGTTCCAGCCGCTGTTCCTGGCCCTCGTACTCGGCGGCTCCGTCACCAACTCGATCATCACCCTCTACTCCTCCAGCCTGAACCTCCAGGTCCTCGGCATCCCGTGGAGCCGCGCCCGGGCCATCGTCATCAGCGCTGCCGTCACCGCCGTCGGTTCGCTGGCCGCCCTCTTTCTCACCGACTTCACCACCTCCCTGCTCTCCTTCCTCTCCCTCCTGATCATCGTCTTCGCCCCCTGGGGCGGGGTCTTCCTCACCGACATGCTGCTGCGCCGCTGCCGCTACGACTCCGACGCGCTGCACGCGGGCGGCACCGGCGCCTACTGGTACCGCTCCGGCTACCACCCGGCCGGCATGGCCGCCCTGCTCGCCGGCATGGCCTTCGCCGCCCTGACCTGCGACTCCGAGCTGTGGACCGGGCCGCTGGTGGCCCCGCTCGGCGGCGCCGACCTCACCCTCCTCGGGTCGGTCGTCTCCGGGCTCGCCTACTGGGCCCTCACCCGGCGCAGGCTGCCGGCGTACGCCCCGGCCGCCTGACGGCAGTCGCCCTGCTCGGCCGCCCGTACGACACGTCACACGCAATGGAGCAACCCCACATGGCACGCCACCCCTTCCCCGCCGACCTGCTGCTCACCGGAGCCCGCATCCACACCGTGGACCCGCACCTGCCCGAGGCCGAGGCCCTCGCCGTGCACGACGGCCGGATCGTCTGGCTCGGCCCGGACCACGAGGCCGCCGCCTGGGCCGGCCCGGACACCGAGCGGCTCGACGCGGGCGGGAAGCTGGTGCTCCCCGGCTTCATCGACGCGCACAACCACGTCCGGCTCGGCTCCGACGACGCCTGCGTGCAGCTCGCCGGGGTGCGGACCCTGGAGGGCATCCACGAGCGGATCCTGGCCTGGCGGGAGGCACACCCCGACGCGGAGTGGATCGAGGCCGAGGCCTTCGACTACTCCGCGATCCCGGACGGCCGGATGCCGTGCGCCGCGGACCTGGACCCCGTCACCGGGGACACCCCCGCGATCGCGCTCTCGTACGACGTGCACACGGCCTGGCTGAACACGGCGGCCATGCGGCGGCTCGGCGTCTCGCGCGACCGCACGGACCTCCCCTTCGGCACGGCGGCGGTGGACCCGCGGACCGGCGAACCCACCGGCTTCGTCAAGGACTTCGCCATCAAGGGACTCTCGCGCGACGGCCACCGGGCGCTGCGCGACCTGGGCGTCCCGTGGGCCTCGCCGGACCGGCAGTACGGGCGGCTCGCCAAGAGCCTCGACGACGCGATCGGCTTCGGCATCACCACGGTGGTGGAACCGCAGAACTCCCTCGACGACCTCGCGCTCTACGAACGGGCCCGGGCGGAGGGCCGGCTGCGCTCGCGGATCGTCGCCGCCTTGTTCCACCCGCGGGGCACCACCGAGGAGGAACTCGACGCCTTCGCGGCGGCCGCCCGCACGTACGCGGGGGACCGGCTGCGGGTCGGCCCCCTCAAGCTCTACATCGACGACGTGGTGGAGCCGCGCACGGCCGCGCTGCTGGAGCCGTACGCGGGCTGCGGCCACCACCGGGGCGAGACCTTCTACCCGGCCGAGGAGTTCGCGGAGCTGCTGGCGAGGCTGGACGCGCGCGGCTTCCAGTGCTTCGTCCACGCCACCGGCGACAGGGGCATCCGCACCGTCCTGGACGCGGTGGAGCACGCCCGGTCGGCCAACGGCCCGCGCGACGCCCGCCACCAGGTGGTCCACGTGGAGTGCCTGGACCCGGCGGACGTGTCGCGCTTCGCGGAGCTGGGCGTGGTCGCGTGCATGCAGCCCCGGCACTGCGCACCGGAGATCGCGGGCCCCGGCCAGGACTGGGCGCAGAACGTGGGCGAGGACCGCTGGCACAAGGCGTGGCCGATGCGGAGCCTGCACGAGGCCGGTGCGGTGCTGGCGTTCTCCAGCGACTGGAACGTGGCGGAGATGGACCCGATGGTCGGCATCTACACGGCCGTGACGCGCCGCCCGCTGTCCGGCGCCGGGCCGGCCTGGCAGCCGGCCGAGACAGTGGACGTGGCGACGGCCGTGTACGGCTACACGATGGGCTCCGCCCACGCCAACTTCCTGGACGGGGAACGCGGTTCGCTCACCGTGGGCAAGGCGGCGGACTTCGTGATCCTGTCCCGGGACATCCTCGCCGTCCCGGCCGACGAGATCCCGGGCACGGTGGCCGAGACGGTGGTGGTGGCGGGCGAGGTGGTCCACGCGACACGCTGACGCCGCCCGCCTCGCCGGCGGGGCTGGATGGGTGCGGCTCGGCCCGGCGGGCGGCTCAAAGATCGGGGCTCCGCCCCGGGCCCCGCGCCTCAATCGCCGGCGGGGCTGGGTTTGGTGCGGCGAGGCCCGGAAGGGTGGGGTGGGTCGGTGCCCCGCACGAGGATCTCCTCGGCTCGCGCCTGCGGCGGTGGTCCGGTTGTGCGGCCTGGGTTGCGCGCTCGTCCTGCGGGGACCCTCCTGCGTGTCCCCGCCCCACGCCCGGGCTTCGGGAGCCGGAGGGGAGTGGGGACGTGTCGGGGTGTCCCCGCAGGACGAGCGTGCAACCGCCCTCAGCGGCCGTGACATGCCCGCAGGCGCGAGCCGAGGAGACATCCCGGCGCGGCGCCACGGACCGACCCCCACCGACAAACCCGCCGGAAACCCCGCCCTGCCGCCCGCAAGGCAACCCGCGCCACGGACCCAGCCTGCCGAGCCGCCCGCAGGGCAACCGCGCTCCGGCCGCCCCCCGCCGACCCGCCGGAGACCCGCCCTGCCGCCCGCAGGGCAACCCGCGCTACGGACCCAGCTCGGCCGCAAACCTCGCCCTGCCGCCCGCAGGGCAACCGCGCTCCGGCCGCCCCCCGCCGACAAGCCTGCCGAGCCGCCCGCGGGGCAACTCGCGCCTATGGACCCAGCCCGCCGGAAGTCTGCCGAGCCGCCCGCCGGGCAACCGCGCTCCGGCCGGCCCCCGCCGACAAACCCGCCCGAAGTCCTGCCGAGCCGCCCGCAGGGCCAGGGCAGCCGCCCCGTACTGCCGAGCCGCCCGCAAGGGCCTAGTCCCGGAGGCCGCTGCCCACCGCCGGGCCCGGGTGGTCCTTGCGGGACAGCGCGCAGGCCAGGGTGATCGCCGAGCCGGCCAGTGCCCAGGCGGCGAGTACCAGCATCGGGCCGCCCGCGCCGTTCCCGCGGAAGTACGTGATGGAGCGCGCGGCGTACGTACCGGCGCCCGGCGGCAGGGCCGGGCCGATCGCGCTCCAGAACGGCGGCAGCAGCGGGTACGGGTACGCGCCGCCGGCGCTCGGGTTGCCGAGCACCACCACCAGCAGGATCGCCAGGCCGATGCCGATCACGCCCGCCAGTCCCTGGAAGGCGAGGGTGATCGCGCCGACCGCGAAGACGACCAGGGTGCCCAGCCCCCACAGGCCCATGATGTTGCCGGGCAGCGCGCCCAGGATCGGGCCCGCGATGACCGTGCCGAGCAGCCCGGCGGCGATCGCGTACGAGAGCAGCGCCCCGAGCCGGATGACGGCGCGGTGTCCGTTGGCGGGCCGGGCGCCGGCGCTGATCGCGAGGATCGCGGCGCACAGGTAGCCGCCCACGCACCAGCCGATGACCAGGTAGAAGGAGCTCAGGCCGCGGCTGTCGCCCTTGCCGGCCGGGGCCACGTCGGTGACCCGCAGGGTCCGGCCCTGGGTCTTCTCGACGAAGGTGACGACCTCTTCCACGGCCTGGGACAGCGAGGCCCCGGCGCCGGAGGCGACCAGGAGCCGGTCGGTCGTGCCGCCCGGGTCGACGATCAGCGCGGCGTCGACGTCCCGGTTCCTGACCTGGTCGAGGGCCGTGGCCTCGTTCTTGACCACGCTGGTGTGGAGCGGTTCGCCGGGCAGGGCGTCGAGCTGTTTCGCCGTCTGGTCGGCCACCTGCGCGAGGGGGGCGGTCACGGCGATGGGGATCTCGCTGGGCTTCGGATGGTGGAAGGCCCCGATGTAGGAGGTGATGAAGGCGAGCTGGAGGACCAGCACCCCCAGGACCAGCAGGGCTGCCCGGGTGGTCACGGCGTCCTTGACCTCGGCGAGGAAGCCTGCGGGCGGCCCCGCGTCGGTGCTCTCGGTGGGGTGGGTCATGTTCCACACGCTCGGCGTACCGGGGGCGGGGCGCAGCAGGGGAGGACCGAATGGATGACCTCCAGGGATGACCTCAGAGGATCGAACAAGTGTTTCGCACGGATATTCGAATTGCTCTATGGTGGGGATGGGGGAGGAGGTGTTCAACGAGCGAAGCAGGAGGCCGCGGGTGCCTGGTTTTACGCATCTGCACACCGTTTCGGGGTTCTCCATGCGCTACGGAGGCTCGCACCCCGAACGGCTGGCGGAACGTGCCGCCGAGCGGGGCATGGACGCCCTCGCCCTGACCGACCGCGACACCCTCGCGGGCGCGGTGCGGTTCGCGAAGGCGTGCGCGAAGGCGGGCATCCGGCCGTTGTTCGGGGTGGACCTGGCCGTGTCGTCCGCGGTGGGGTCGGCCGGGTCGGGGGGCTCGACCGGCTCCGCCGCGGGCGGCGCGGGCGGCGCGCGTACGGGCCTCCGCGGTCCCGGATCCGCCGGCCGGGCGGGCTCCGCCGAGGCCTCGTACCGCCGCCGCACCCCCGTCAAGGGCGGGGCCTTCGTCGACGAGTCCGCCGCGCGGGCCGTCTTCCTGGCCCGGGACGGCGCCGCCGGATGGGCCGAGCTGTGCCGGATGGTCACCGCCGCCCACGCCGGCGCCGCCCCCACCGGTGCCGACGCCGCCGCGTCCCCGCGGGTGGCCGGCGGGCAGCCGGTGCTGCCCTGGTCGGCCCTGCGCGGGGACGGCGTCTTCGTCCTCCTCGGGCCCGGCTCCGAAGTGGGCCGCGCGCTCGCCGCGGGCCGCCCCGACCGGGCCGCCCGGCTGCTCGCGCCCTGGCGGGAGATCTACGGCGACTCCCTGCGCCTGGAGGCCGTCCACCACGGCCGCACCGGCACCGGCCCCGGCTCGCTGCGGCTGGCCGCCCGTACCGTCGGCTTCGCCGCCGAACAGGGCGTACCGGCCGTGCTCACGAACGCCGTCCGCTACGCCGACCCCGGCCAGGGGCCGGTCGCCGACATCCTCGACGCGGCCCGCCGCCTGGTCCCCATCGACCCCCGCGGCCCCCTCGACACCGGCGAACGCTGGCTCAAGGCCCCCGCCGCCATGGCCGAGGCCGCCGACCGCATCGCGCAGGCGGCCGGGCTGCGCCCCGCCGACGCCAGGCGCCTGCTCGCGGAGACCTCCCGTACCGCCGGGGCCTGCGCCGTGGACCCCGAGGACGACCTCGGCATGGGCTCCGTGCACTTCCCCGAGGCCCGGCTCGTCGGCGCCGCCCACCGCAGCGCCCAGCGCGTCCTCGCCTCCCGGGCCTCGGCGGGCATGGTGCTGCGCGGGTACGCGGACGACCGCGCGTACTGGGAGCGGATGCACCACGAGCTCGACATCATCGCCTACCACGGCTTCGCCTCGTACTTCCTGACGGTCGCTCAAGTAGTGGACGACGTCAGGGAGATGGGGATCCGCGTGGCCGCCCGGGGCTCCGGAGCCGGCTCCCTGGTCAACCACCTGATCGGCATCGCGCACGCCGACCCCGTCGCGCACGGCCTGCTGATGGAGCGCTTCCTGTCCAAGCGCCGGCGCGTCCTGCCCGACATCGACATCGACGTGGAGTCCGCCCGCCGGCTGGAGGTCTACCGGCGGATCATGGACCGGTTCGGCACCGAGCGCGTCGCCACCGTCTCCATGCCCGAGACCTACCGGGTCCGGCACGCCGTCCGCGACGTCGGCGCCGCCCTGTCCATGGACCCGGCCGTCATCGACCGGCTCGCCAAGTCCTTCCCGCACATCCGGGCCCGCGACGCCCGCGCCGCGCTGGCGGAACTCCCCGAACTGCGTGACGTACGGGGGGAGTCGTACGGACGGCTGTGGGAGCTCGTCGAATCGCTCGACGCGCTGCCGCGCGGGATCGCCATGCACCCGTGCGGGGTGCTGCTCTCCGACGCCTCCCTGCTCGCCCGTACGCCCGTCGTCCCCACCAGCGGCGAGGGCTTCCCCATGTCCCAGTTCGACAAGGACGACGTGGAGGAGCTCGGGCTGCTCAAGCTGGACGTGCTGGGCGTACGGATGCAGTCCGCGATGGCGCACGCCGTCGCGGAGGTCCGGCGCGGCACGGGGGAGGAGCTCGACCTGGACGACCCGGCGCAGGTGCCGCCGGGCGACCGGGCCACGTACGAGCTGATCCGCTCGGCCGAGACCCTGGGCTGCTTCCAGATCGAATCGCCGGGCCAGCGCGACCTCGTGGGGCGCCTGCAACCGTCGACCTTCCACGACCTGGTCGTCGACATCTCCCTCTTCCGGCCGGGGCCGGTGGCCGCCGACATGGTGCGGCCCTTCATCGAGGCCCGGCACGGGCGGGCGCCGGTCCGCTTCCCGCACCCGGACCTGGCGGACGCGCTGCGCGAGACGTACGGGGTGGTGGTCTTCCACGAGCAGGTCATCGAGATCGTGCACGTCATGACCGGCTGCGGGCGGGACGAGGCCGACCGCGTGCGGCGCGGGCTGTCCGACCCGGAATCGCAGGCGCGGATCAGGGTGTGGTTCGCGGCGAAGGCGGGCGAACGGGGCTACTCGGCGGAGGTGATCGCGCGGACCTGGGAGATCGTGGAGGCCTTCGGCAGTTACGGCTTCTGCAAGGCGCACGCGGTGGCCTTCGCCGTGCCCACGTACCAGTCGGCGTGGCTGAAGGCGCACCACCCGGCGGCCTTCTACGCCGGGCTGCTGACCCACGATCCGGGGATGTACCCGAAGCGGCTGCTGCTGGCGGACGCGCGGCGGCGGGGCGTGCCGGTGCTGCCGCTGGACGTGAACCGGTCGGCGGCCGCCCCTCGTATCGAACTGGTGTCCGATGACGCTGTCCGGGCGGTGTGGGGGCTGCGCCTGGGCCTGTCCGACGTCCACGGCATCAGCGGGGCCGAGGCCGCCCGGATCGAGGACGGACAGCCGTACGCCTCCCTGCGCGACTTCTGGGACCGGGCGCACCCGGGCCGCCCGGTGGCCGAACGGCTGGCCCAGGTCGGGGCGTTGGACTCCTTCGGCGCCAACCGGCGTGACCTGCTGCTGCACTTGACCGAGCTGCACGGCGCCCAGCGGGCGGCCGGGGTGCGCGGCCCCCAACTCCCGCTGGAGGGCGGCCGGTCCACGGCCTCCGTCGGGCTGCCCGACCTCACCGAGGCGGAACGGCTCAGTGCCGAGCTGGGCGTCCTCGGCATGGACGCCTCGCGGCACCTGATGGGGGACCACCAGGCCTTCCTGGCCGAGCTCGGAGTGGTCCCGGCGCACCGGCTGCGGGAGACCGCGCACGGACAGACCGTGCTGGTCGCGGGGGCCAAGGCGGCCACCCAGACCCCGCCGATCCGGTCCGGGAGGCGGGTCATCTTCACCACTCTGGACGACGGGACCGGCCTGGTCGACCTGGCCTTCTTCGACGACAGCCACGAGCGCTGCGCGCACACCGTCTTCCACTCCTTCCTGCTGCTGGTACGCGGTGTCGTGCAGCGGCGGGGCCCGCAGAGCCTGAGCGTGGTCGGGGCCGCGGCGTGGAACCTGGCGGAGCTGGTGGAACTGCGGGCGGCGGGCGGTCTGGACGCGGTGGCGGCCCGGCTGGCGGCCGAGCCGGCCGTCTCCGGCGGTGACGGCGGTGACGGTCGTGGTGACAGTGACGGTCGTGGCGGCGGTGACGGGCGTGGTCACGGTGACGGTCGTGGTCGCGGCGACGGTGCGGCGGGGGAGCGGGAACAGGTCCCCGAGCGCCGGATCCGCATGGCCACGGGGTACGAGATGAACCCGTGGGCCGACCTCCAGCCCCCGGGCACCGGCCCCGCGACCGGCCGCAAGCTGTGGCACTCCAGCCCGGGGAGCGCGGGATGAGCACCGTGATGTGCCTGCGGCTGAGCCCCGCCGGCGGCGGACCGCTCGGCGCCGAGGCGTACGCCGGGGTGCTCGCGCTGCTCGGCGGGATCACCCCGGCCGTGCAGGCCCTGGCGCCGGACAGCGCCCTCGCCGATGTCCGGGGCGCGCTGCGCTACTTCGGCTGCGACGCCCGCCGGCTGGCCGCCGTGGTCCGGGTCCGGTCCCTCGCCCTGTACGGCGTGGACGCCGCCGTCGGCGTGGCCGGCAACCCCATGCTGGCCCGGGCGGCGGCCCGCGAGGTCCGGCCCGGGGGCACCCTGGTGATCCCCGACGAGCCCGTCGCCGTACGGGAGTTCCTGGCGGGCAAGCCCGTCACCGTCCTCGACGGGGTCGGTCCCAGGGCCGCCCGCACCCTGTGCTCCTACGGCCTCGACTCCGTCGGCCGGGTCGCCGACGCCCCGCCCGCCGCCCTGCGGCGGATCCTCGGCGCCCGGCTCGGCCGCGAAGTGCACGAACGCGCCCTCGGCGTCGACCGGACCCCCGTGCGCCCGGGCGCCGCCGCCCGCACCATCGCCGCCGAGCGGCTCTTCGACCGGGACGAGCTGGACCCCGTACGGCACCGGCGTGCCCTGCTCTCGCTGACGGAGGAGCTCGGCGCGAGGCTTCGTACACAAGGACCGGGCGGGGGACAGGTCTGCCGGGCCCTCTCGCTCACCGTCCGCTGCGCCGACCGCACCACGCTCACCCGCACCCGCACCCTGGCCGAACCCACCGCGCACTCGACCGCCCTGACCGCCGCGGCGTACGCCCTCTACGAGGGCCTCGGCCTGCAACGGGCCCGGGTCCGCGCGCTGTCCCTGCGGGCCGAGGGCCTGACCTCCGCAGAACGGGCCGTGCGGCAGCTCAGTTTCGACCCCGAGGACGAGAAGGCCCGCCGGCTGGAAGCCGTCACGGACCGGGTCCGCGCGCGCTTCGGGCCGCAGGCCATCGCCCGTGGCTCACTGGCCGCCTGACGGTCGATCGGACGACACGCGAGTTTTTACCGACGCGTAACTTCCCTGTGTTGCTACTCACCCGTAATTTAGCGGCAGCAGCGCCCCCTTGTGATCCGGATCACGGGACGAACCCCCACGCCCCATCCCCTTGAGTCGAACGCAAGGAGATCACACGATGCTGCCCTGGAGACGTCTGCTCCGCCCGCTGGCCGTCCTCACCCTCACCGCCGCCGCACTCGTCGCCCCCACCGGCGCAGCGCAGGCCGCGTCCGCCCCCAGCAGTGGCTGGAACAACTGGTCGTGCAAGCCGTCCGCCGCGCACCCGCGCCCCGTCGTCCTCGTGCACGGCACCTTCGGCAACTCCGTCGACAACTGGCTCGGACTCGCGCCGTACCTCGTGCACCGCGGGTACTGCGTCTACTCCCTCGACTACGGGCAGCTGCCCGGCGTGCCCTTCTTCAACGGGCTCGGCCCCATCGACAAGTCCGCCGGCCAGCTCGACGTCTTCGTCGACAAGGTGCTCGCCGCCACCGGCTCCGCCAAGACCGACATCATCGGCCACTCGCAGGGCGGCATGATGCCGCGCTACTACCTGAAGTTCCTCGGCGGCGCCGAGAAGGTCAACGCGCTGGTCGGACTCGCCCCCGACAACCACGGCACCACCCTGCTGGGCTTCACCAAGCTGCTCCCCTACTTCCCCGGGGCCGAGGACCTGGTCAGCACCGCGACCCCGGGCCTCGCCGACCAGATCGCCGGATCCGCCTTCCAGCAGAAGCTGAACGCGGGCGGGGACACCGTGCCCGGGGTGAAGTACACGGTGATCGCCACCCAGTACGACGAGGTGGTCACGCCGTACCGGAGCGGGTTCCTGAACGGGCCCAACGTGCGCAACGTCGTACTCCAGGACCTGTGCGCGCTGGACCTCTCGGAGCACGTCGCCATCGGGCTCACCGACCGGATCGCCTGGCACGAGGCGGTCAACGCCCTCGACCCGGCCCACGCCGAACGGACCACCTGCGCCTCCGTCTTCGACTGACGGGCGGCGCGGGCGGTCCGCGGCGCGAACCGGTTCAGCGGTTCACGGTCACCCCGCTGGACTAGCGGCCGTGGCGGCCTGCCGTCGTCGCACGGCGGCGGGCCACCCCGAACAGCACGGCCGCGCCGACGGCCAGGGCGCCGGCCCCGGCGATCGCGATCGCCGGGGTGGCGCCGTTGCCGCCGGTCTCCGCGAGGTTGCGGCCGGCCGCGGACTGCGAGGGGACCGGGACGGCGGCGGCGGTGCTGCCGTTGGTCTTCGGGTCGTTGTCGCCGTGGCCGTCGTGCTCCACCGTGGACTTGTCCGCGCCCGCGGCGATCTGCTGGTCCGTCGGGGCCGACGGCTTGTCGGACGGCTTGTCGGACGGCTTGGACCCGGTGACGGTGCCGGTGCCCGTACCGGTGCTCGGCTTGGCACTCGCCGACGCCCCCGTGCCGGGCTTGGTGCTCGGCGTGGTCCCGGCGCCGCCGTTGTCCTTGCCGAAGACCACGTCCGAACAGGTGTAGAAGGCCTCCGGGCTGTCCGAACGCTGCCAGATGCTGTAGATCAGGTGGCGGCCGGACTTGTTCGGGACCGTCCCCGAGAAGACGTAGTCGCCGTTCTGCATGCCGGGGTCCGTGGCCTCGGCGAACGGCGCGGGCTCCAGGTCGGACCACTTCAGCGGCTTCGTCGGGTCGTACCCGTCCTTCGTCACGTACAGCTCGAAGGAACCCTTGTGCGGGGCCGTGCCCTTGTAGCGGAAGGTGTGCGCACCGGCGGTCATCGGGCTGGCCGGCCAGTCGGCCCGGGCCAGGTCGAGCCCCTGGTACTTGTCGTTTCCGGCGGAGCACAGCTGGCCGTTCGGGATCAACGCCCGGTGGTTCCCGGCGGCGTTGGCGATGTTCACGGCGTTCCAGTCGTAGAACGCCTGCGCCCCGCTGGACGCCACGGCCGCCTTGCAGGCCGCCGACTTCGGCGCTTCCGGGCCCTCCGCGTAGCAGGCCGCCACCCGGCTGACCGGGTCCGTCATCGAACCGTGCGCGACCGCGGGAGCGGCGGCGTAGGCGGCCAGCGCCAGCGGGGCGAAACCGGCGGAGGCGATACGGGTCAGCGTCACGGTACGGCGGCGTGCGGGCATGGGTGGATCCATACCTTTCTTCGTGGGTTGATTCGGGTCATTCGTAAGATCGGGACACCCAGGGGAGTCGGGTGTGGCTGGCATGGGGTAGCCGCTGTT
>NZ_JBIAJH010000033.1:0-73920 GCF_042871845.1 Streptomyces sp. NPDC005533
CCAACCCAGGCCCTTCGTCTGGACAAAGACAGCCGACGAGATCCTCGACAGAGTCGCCGCCTACTGCCACCGAATCTCTGACTCAGGTCACTAGGTCGTCTCTTTCGGATCTTGCCGGGCGGCGCGGGCGAGGCAAGATCCGGAAGAGACGGCCTAGCCGCCAGAGCGGTGCCACGCGCCCCCTCGTGCCCACGCGCCGGGGGCGCTGCCCTGTCCGCCGGGGCACGTCCGGGCCCGGCCCGGTTCCCCGACAAGGTTCCCCGAACGGCTACGCCCTGAGCGTCATCGCGGAGGGCGATCACCGCTTCCCCCGCCCCGCCCGCCGGGGGCAGGCTGGTCGGCATGAAGCTGCTGATGCTGGGTGGTACGGAATTCGTCGGACGCGCGGTCACCGAGGACGCCCTCGACCGGGGCTGGCAGGTGACCGTCTTCCACCGCGGACACCACGCGCCCCCGCCGGGCGCCGCGGCCCTGCACGGGGACCGCACCGCCCCGGACGGCCTGGCCGCACTCGCCGCGGGGGAGTGGGACCTCGTCGTCGACACCTGGAGCGGCGCCCCCACCGCGGTGCGCGACAGCGCGCGCCTGCTGCGGGAGCGGGCCGGCGGGTACGCGTACGTCTCCAGCCGCTCCGTGTACGCCTACCCCGCCTCCGCCGGGCAGGGCGAGGACGGCCCGCTCGTCGAGGGCTCGCCGGACGCCGGCCCGACCGCCTACGCCGAGGACAAGCGCGGCGGTGAACTCGCCTCCCTGGCCGCCTTCGCCGACCACGCCCTGCTGGTGCGCGCCGGACTCGTCCTCGGCCCGTACGAGAACATCGGCCGGCTGCCGTGGTGGCTGAACCGCACCGCCCGCGGCGGTCCGGTGCTCGCCCCCGGCCCCCGCGAACTCCCCGTCCGGTACGTCGACGTGCGCGACCTCGCGCGCTGGACCCTGGACGCCGCCGCCGCGGGCCGCGGCGGCGCGTACGACCTGGTCTCCCCGCCCGGGCACGCCACCATGGGCGCTCTCCTCGACGCCTGCGCCGCCGTCACCGGGGGCCGTGCCGAGCTGCGCTGGACCGCCCCGGACCGGCTCCTGGAGGCCGGCGTCGAGCCGTGGACCGAGCTGCCCGTCTGGATTCCGGAGGGGCCTTCGCGCGAGCACGTGTTCGGCGCGGACGTCGGGAAGGCGTTGGCGGCCGGACTGGAGTGCCGGCCGGTCGAGGAGACCGTCGCCGACACGTGGGCCTGGCTGCGGACGCTCGGCGGAGTCGCCCCGCAGCGGCCCGACCGGCCGGTCCTCGGCATCTCCCCCGAGCGGGAGGCCGCGCTACTCGGGCTCTGAGAGCCGGCCGCCGGCGAGACGGGTCGGAGGGAGGTACTCGCGCACGAGCGTGCGGTGCCACCAGGCCCCCGTCTCGCGCAGCTCCCGCCAGGTGGTGAACCGGTAGCGGTAGAGCAGGGCCCGGACGTAGACGGGCGGCGCGTCCGGGAACGGGTTGTGGCGCAGCAGCCGCAGCGTGTCCCGGTCGCCCGCCAGCAGCCGCTCCACGAACGGCCCGAACCAGTCCCGCGCGTAGCCCGGGGAGATCGCCGCGAACCACATCAGCCAGTCCAGCCGCAGGTGGTACGGGGCGAACTGGCGCGGAAGCCTGCGCAGTTCGGTCGGCTTGCCGCGGAAGCCGTACTCCCGCCAGGCGGCGCCGTCCTCGTGCGGCACCCGGTCCGCGGTGCCCTCCACCACCACCTCCATGCGGACCCGGCCGACCGAGCCGAAGGCCCCGTAGGTGTTGACCAGGTGCAGGGCGTCGAAGGAGCGGTTCATCACCTGCCGGCGCGAGATCATGTTGAGCACCGGGCGACGGCTGAGGAACAGCACGAGGACGGTCACCGCGCAGACCAGGACCACGAACCACACGGGAGCGCCCTGCGAGGCGGCGGCGGGAGGCGCGCCCGCGAGCCCGGTGAAGTCCACGGCCGAGAGGGCCAGGGTGATCGTCAGCCAGTTCAGCCAGGCGAAGTTCCCGGACAGCACCAGCCACAGCTGCGTCGCGACGATGATCCCGGCGGCGTACGAGGCCACCGGCTGCGGGGTGAACAGCAGGACCGGGACGACCAGTTGGGTCACGTGGTTGGCGGCGCACTCCACCCGGTGCAGCGGCTTCGGCAGGTGGTGGAAGAACCAGCTCAGCGGCCCGGCCATCGGCTGCGTCTCGTGGTGGTAGTAGAGGCAGGTCAGCTCGCGCCAGCAGGAGTCCCCGCGCATCTTGATCAGCCCGGCCCCGAACTCCACGCGGAAGACCACCCAGCGCAGCAGCCACAGCACCAGCACCGGCGGCCCGGCCCGGGCGTTGCCGAGGAACACGGCGAGGAAGCCCACCTCCAGCAGCAGCGTCTCCCAGCCGAAGGAGTACCAGGTCTGTCCCACGTTCACGACGGAGAGGTAGAGCAGCCACAGCAGGGCCCACATCGCCATGGCGGCGCCCAACGGCACCTCGTCCCCGGCCCCGGCGGCCAGCGCCGCGGCGAGCGCCGCGCCGGTCCAGGCGCAGCCGGCGAAGAAGCGGTCCGAATAGTGCAGTTGGAACAGGCTCGGGGCGCGCCGGAAGGGCACGTACCGCACGTACTGCGGCACGGGCAGCATGCCGTGCGCCCCGATCAGGGCCCGGAACTGCAGGGCGGCCCCGACGAAGGCGACGAGGTAGATCCCGGCCAGGGCCCGCTGGAAGACCAGCCGGGCGAGCCAGTATCCGGGCGCCGTGAACCAGTCCATCGCCTCCAGTATCGGACCGGTCAGGCGGCCGTGGCCAGCCTGCGCAGGCGGTGGCCCAGCCAGCGGGCGTAGCGCAGCTGGAGGAAGGGGACCACCGGGCCGGCGAGGCGGGTGTACCAGCTGTTCGGGCGGCTGAAGGCGGTCACGGTGAACCACACCGTGCCGTCGGGGTCCATCTCCACGAGGAAGGACTCCTCCCCGCACTCGGGGTGGCCGGGCCGGGTCCCGTAGGCGAAGCCGATGCGGTGGGGCTCGTACGCCGTCCAGATCACCTGGCACGGGGCGTCGACGCGCAACGGCCCGAAGCCGATGCCGACGACCACGCGGCTGCCGGGCCGGACCGCTCCGGCATCGGCCCGTACCCGCATCCCGGAGGCCCGGTGCGCCTGGAAGGTGGTCACGGCGGTGCCGGCCGCCTCGAAGACGGCCCGGCCGTGTCCGAGGCGGGTGCGGTGGTCGAGGTGGTGGTACCCGGCGGGCAGGGGCCGGCGGGCCGTCGCGCCCTTGTCGGGGTAGTTGACGGTGTCCCGGCCGGCGCTGATGAGGCGGGTCATGGCGAGGTCTCCAGTCGGTGGGGGATGGTCACAGGTGGGCGGCCGACGGACGGCGGTCGGCCGTGAGCCGCTGGTCGCCGTCGGCGGGCGAGGCGGGAGAGGGGTGGTCGGTGGTGAGCCGGCGCCAGGCCAGCACCGAGCAGAGGGCGAATCCGAGGGCGTTCCCGAGGCCGTGGGTCGCGGCCATCCAGGTCAGTGTGGGGTGCACGATCCCGGTGGCCTCGCCGGCCGCCCACCACAGGGCGAGCAACATGGTGGCCACCAGCACGGCCGCCGAGGTGGCGAGCAGCGCCCGCGTGCACCGGTCCTGGGCCGCGGGCCGGATGTCCCGCCAGGTCAGCAGGGCCACGGCCCACATCCCGCCGGTCAGCACCACCGCGCCCACCAGCTCGGCCCAGTCGTCGACGAAGTAGCCGAGGAGCACGAGCAGGGTGCCGGCCGGGACGCTGTACGCCGCCCAGCGCGAGAGCCCCGTCGCGGGCCGGTCCCGGACGGCCCGGCACACGAGGCCCGCGACCAGCGCCGCCGCGAACCCGGCGAAGTGGAAGTGCGGCACGGTGAGCGCCAGGATGTCGAGGTCGAAGCCGAAGAGCCGGTACCCGGCGCGCTCGGCGACCAGCGCGGTCCCGGCGATCGAGGGTGAGACCAGCGCGGTGGCGACGGCGATCCCGGACGGGTCCGCTGTACGGGCCCTCCCACGGCCCGGTTCCCGGCCCGGTTCCCGGCCCGTGGGACGGTCCGTGGGACGGCCCCGCAGCAGCCGGGCCGGGGCCCGGGCCGCGAGGGCCAGGCAGGCCGTCGCGTAGAGCGCGGCGAGCGCCGTGGCGGGCAGCCCGCGCGGCAGCCAGAGGCAGAGCGCCCCGGGAGCGGCGAGCAGCGGCCAGCGGCGGGCGGTCCGGCGGAGCCCGGCCGGGTCGATCAGGAGCAGGCCCGCCGGGACGACGTAGAGCATGCCCAGGGTGACGATCACGTTCACCAGTACCGCCACCCTGGACTCCCCCCAACGCTGCGGCCGAACGCCTTGAACGCGTTCAACTCACGGTGATGACCTTACGGGCTTCCTTGAACATGTTCAACACGTCCTCCGGTTGCGGCACCCGCGCACATGCGGCAGACAGGAGGGAGCAACCGGGGCGAAAAGGGAGATCCACGTGCACGCACCGTCAGTTCCGACACCTCGTCAGACGTCGGGCCGTCACCTACCGGCCGGCGCCGCCCTCTTGGCCCTCCTCGGGCTGTTCGCCGCGGGCTGCGGCGGAGCCGAGGAGCCCAAGAGCGCCCCCGGACCCGAGAGCCAGGAGGTCTATCTCCAGCCCGTGGCCTCCGCCGGCCCCGACCCCTTCACCGCCTCCTCCGCCACCGGCGAGTCCGCCCCCCTCCAGCCCCCACTGCCCAACCCGACCGGACAGGGCATCCGCACGATCAACGCGGCCACCCCCGGCCTGTACGGCGGCACCCAGCGGCTCGGCAGCTGCGATGTGGAACAGCAGGTCGGCTTCCTGAGCACCGACAATGCGAAGGCCCGCGCCTTCGCCCAGGCCGCCGACATCGAACAGGCGAGCATCCCGGAGTTCCTGCGCGGCCTGACCCCCGTCGTGCTGCGCGCCGACACCCGGGTCACCAACCACGCCTTCCGCGACGGCCGGGCCGACGGCTTCCAGTCCGTCCTGCAGGCCGGCACCGCCGTCCTCGTCGACGAACACGGCATGCCCCGGGTGCGCTGCGGCTGCGGGAACCCGCTGGGCTCCCCGCTCGCCGCCAAGGGGTCCCCGGTGCACAAGGGCGACCCGTGGAGCGGCTACCAGCCCAACCAGGTCGTCGTCGTCGAACCCGCCGCCCAGGTGATCAACAACCTGGTGATCGTCAACATCGCCGACAACACCTGGATCGAACGCAAGCGGGGCGACGACGGGGCCCAGGACCGGCCCCCGCGCGCGCTGCCCCAGTACGACCCCGCCGACGGCATCCCGACGGGGCCCCTCGCCCCGTCCGGGCCCGCCTCGGACCAGCCGTGCCGCAGCGACCAGGCCGGCGGCGCGCCGGACTGCCAACCGACCGGATCGGCCCCGCAGGACCAGCAGAACCCCCCGGGCGAGAACCGGCCGCAGAGTCCCGGCGTCCCGCAGAACCCGGGCTCGCCGTCGGACGCCGTCCCCCGCCCGCAGCAGCCGCGCCCGGATGCTCCCTCGGACGTCCCCTCCGACGTGCCGGGCGGTGACATGCCCTCGGACATCCCGTTCGACCTGACGCAGCCGAACCCCAGCGACCCGGGTCTCGTGCCCGAGCCCGACGGATCGGTGCCGCCCCCGCTGGACCCGTACACCGAACCGTCCGGGGACCCCTACGCCGACCCGCGCACGGAGCCGTACTTCGACCCGAACCAGCAGCCGCAGCCCTCGGACGGGACCTCGGACGGGAGCCACTCGCTGGAGAGCGCCTGACCGGCCGGTGTGTCATGGTGGATCGGTGCCGACCGCCGTATCGCTGCCGGACGACTGGCCCGCGCACCCGGACCGGTCGCTCTCGCTGAACCGCATGGGCAGTTTCGACTGGGACCTCGTGACCGGTCTCATGCACATGGACGAAGCGGCCCTGGACGTCTTCGACACGACCCCCGACGAGTACGACGGCCGACCCGAGTCCCTCTCCCCGCGCGTCCCCGCCACCGAGTCCACACGCCTCGACGCCCTCGTCTCCTCCGCGCTCAAGAGCAAGGAGGACAGCTACGGCGCCTACTTCCGCATCCGCTGCCGCGACGGGCGGCTGCGCTGGACGCACACCCAGGGCCGCGTCATGCGGGGCCCGGACGGGCGGCCCTACCGGATCATCGGCATCGTCCGCGACGCGACCGACGAGCTCAGTCACTCGGCGGAGCGCCAGGGCCTGGACGAGGAACGGCGCCGCCAGACGTCCGTCGTCGAGTCCACGACCGCCGCCCTCGCACACGCCCGGACCGTACGGGACGTCATCGACGTGATCGGCGACGCCCACGGCCTGGAGCGGCTCGGCTCCATGGGCATGGTGATGGGCCTCGTCGAGGCCGGGCGCATCCACCTCGTGGCCGAAGGCCCCCAGGACAGTTTCGTCCCCGGCACCCGCTACACCCGCGTCGACGAGCAGTACCCGATGAGCGAGGTCGTCCGCTCGCTCCAGCCGCGCTTCCTCCACTCGGCGGAGGAGTTCGCCGAGGGCTATCCCGAGCTCTGGGCGAAGATCTCGTACATGCGGATCTCGGCGGCCGCCTACCTGCCCCTCATCGCCCAGGCCCGCCCCATCGGCGCGATCGGACTGCTCTACCAGGACAAGGACGGCTTCACCCAGGAGGAACGCAACCTGCTCGTCGCGCTCGGCAGCAGCATCGCCCAGAGCCTCCAGCGGGCCATGCTGCTGGAGCAGGAGCACGACCTCGCCGAAGGCCTGCAGCAGGCCATGCTGCCGAGGCGGATCCCCTCGGTGCCCGGCGGGGAGATCGCCGTACGGTACCGCTCCGCCCGGATGGGCCGGGACATCGGCGGCGACTGGTACGACGTCATCCCGCTGCCGGGCGGCCGGGTCGGCGCCGTCATCGGGGACGTGCAGGGCCACGACACGCACGCGGCCGCGGTCATGGGCCAGCTGCGGATCGTGCTGCGCGCCTACGCGGCCGAGGGGCACTCGCCGGGCACGGTCATGGCGCGGGCCTCCGTCTTCCTGCACGAGCTGGACACGGACCGCTTCGCCACCTGCACCTACGCGGAGGTCGACCTCTCCACCGGCGTCCTCCAGCTGGTACGGGCCGGCCACATCGACCCCCTGCTGCGCACCCGCGACGGGGACTGCCGCCGGCTCCCGGTGGAAGGGGGGATGCCGCTCGGCCTGTCGGCCGAGTTCGGGCGGCTGGAGTACCCGGTGACCACGGTGGAGCTGGACCCGGGAGAAACGCTCCTGCTCTGCACCGACGGCCTGGTGGAACAGCCCGGCGCCGACCTCGACGACGGCATCCGGCTGCTGGCCTCCCAGGTCCGCAGCGGCCCGGCGGACCTGCAGTTCCTGGCGGACCGGCTCTGCGAGGTCGCCGACGACCGGGGCGGGAACGACGACATGGCGCTGCTCCTGCTGCGCCGCGAGGTGGCGGCCGCCCCGCAGGCCGGCAGCCGCCTGCAGCAGCACGTGGCACCCGGCGACCCCGAGGCCCTGGTGGCGGCCCGCCACATGATCGGGGCGGCGGTGCGGGCGTGGGGCGCGCGGGAGCGGTCCGACGAGATCGAGCTGGTCGCGGACGAGCTGATCGTGAACGCCCTGATGCACACCGACGGCCCGGCGATCGTCACCCTGCGGGTCCTGGCGGGACACGAGCGCAGGCTGCGGGTGGAGGTCGAGGACCGCTCCAGCGCGCTGCCGCGGCGGCGCGAGGCGGGGGAGGCGGGGGTCTCGGGACGGGGCCTGATGCTGGTGGACCGGCTGGCGGACGTCTGGGGAGTGGAACCGCGCGGCGGCGGCAAATGCGTGTGGTGCGAGTTCGTCATGGGCTAGGCGTGGTGGCCGGACAGCTTGTCCGGACAGGTTGGTGACGCGGCAGGCGGGCTGGGGCGGGGCGCGGCCGGGCGCGGCGCGGCGGGCGGTGGGGCCGGGCGGGCGGGAAAAGTGCGTTGCGGGGCGGCGCCCGGTCCGTGAGGATCGACGGCGATGACTATCGCCATGGATGACGTCCGCCGGCTGCTCAAGGCGGGCGATCTGCCCGGAGCCGTACGTTCGCTGCGCCCCCGCGCGGAGACCCTCCCCGTCGCCGAACTCGCCCAGGCCACCGCGGCCTTGGCCGAGACCGCCGGCTTCGAGGACCTCGCCGCGGCCGCCCGGGCCGCCGCCGAGCGGGCCGACGAACCACAGGCCCTCTACGACTTCGGCTACGCCTGCGTGGAGCGGGGCGTCGCCTTCCTCGCCGTCGCGCCGCTGCGCGAGGCGCTCCGGCTGCTCCCCGACTCGCGGCCGCTCCTCGCCGAGCTGGTCTCCGCGCTGGAGGACGAGCACCGGCACGCGGAGGCCGCCGCGCTGCTCTCCGGCCGCGGCGACCGGCTGCCCGCCTGGCCCGAGACGTACCTGCTGGTCCACCACACGCTGCTCGCCGGGGACCTGGACGCCGCCCAGGGGCTGCTGCTCGGCCTCCCCGCCCCCGAGGACCCGCAGTGGTCGGCAGCGCGCGAGCGCCAGGCGCGCCAGGTGCTGCGCAGCGGCCAGTCCCGCAGGGCCCAGGAGACGGCGGGACACCCCGACCCGCTCGGCCCGGCCGACCTGCGCGGCTGGCACTACGGCCTCACCGGCGGCATCCTCGGCACCCTCTCCCCGTACGGCTGGGACGCCGGGATGACGGGCCGGTACGCCTACCTCGGCGACAGCCCCGAGCAGTGCCGCCGCGGCCTGGCCCGGCTCGCCCTCGCCCTGGAGGCCGCCGGACGCGCCCCCGCGACCGTCTCCCCGCTGCCCGGCCGCTCGGACCGGATCCTCGGGCTCGCCGCGGCCCGGGTGCTCGGGCTGCCCGTCGTCCCGTATGAACCGGACCGCGCGGACACCCTCGTCGTCGCCTACGACCTGAACGCGGCCGACCAGGATCTCGTCCGCACCCTGCGCGAGCGCGCCGACGGCCAGATCCTCCACGAGCACGCCACCTGCTGGACCGATCCGCCCGCGGTCAGCGCCGACTCCAGCGCGCTGCTCTGCCAGTACGTCGCCCCGCCGTGGCAGGACGACGACCGGCCCGAGGATGAGATCGCCCGTGAGATCGCGACGGCCGACCCGGCCCCGGACGGCGGCGACGGCGCGACCCCGGCCGACCCGGACGAGGCCTTCCGGGCGTTCGTGACGGCGGTCCGCACCGGCTGGCTCTCGGCGCCCCGCGACCGGGTCGCGTCACCGGGCCCCGTGCCCGGCTCGCGTTTCGCCTGAGACGGCGGCAGGCTGGACCCATGCCGGAACTGCCCGAGGTCGAGGCCCTGCGGGAGTACCTCGACGAGCACCTCACCGGGCGGGTGGTCGAGCGCGTCCTCCCGCTCGCCGTCAGCGTGCTCAAGACGTACGATCCGCCGCTGTCCGCCCTCGAAGGCCAGACGGCCGGCGCCACCGCCCGGTACGGCAAGTTCCTGGCCCTGCCGATCGGCGGGCTCCACCTCGTCACCCACCTGGCCCGGGCCGGCTGGCTGCGCTGGCAGGACACCCTGCCCGCGCAGCCGCCGCGCCCCGGCAAGGGGCCGCTCGCGCTGCGGGTCGCCCTGGAGGACGGCGGCGGCTTCGACCTCACCGAGGCCGGGACCCAGAAACGCCTCGCCGTGTACGTGGTCCGCGACCCCCAGGAGGTCCCCGGCATCGCCCGGCTCGGCCCCGACCCGCTCGCCGAGGACTTCGACCGGGACGCCTTCGCCGCCCTGCTCGCCGGGGAACGGCGCCAGATCAAGGGCGTGCTGCGCGACCAGAGCGTCATCGCGGGCATCGGCAACGCCTACAGCGACGAGATCCTGCACGCGGCGAAGGTCTCCCCCTTCAAACTGGCCGCCTCGTTCGACGAGGACCAGGTGACCCACCTCTACGAGGCCGTGCGCACCACCCTGGGCGAGGCCGTCGCCCGGGCGCACGGCGTGGCCGCCGGTGCGCTCAAGGCCGAGAAGAAGTCCGGGCTGCGCGTGCACGGCCGGGACGGTGAGCCGTGCCCGGTCTGCGGGGACACCGTGCGCTCGGTGTCCTTCGCGGACTCCTCGCTCCAGTACTGCCCCACCTGCCAGACGGGCGGCAAGCCGCTGGCCGACCGGCGGCTGTCGCGGCTCCTCAAGTAGCCGGGCGCTGCGTAGACTCCCACGCCATGGCCGAGGAGCAGCAGCAGTCGCCGCCCCGGCGCGAGATCGTCACCGGGGTGCCCCGGGGCGCCCGTCGCCGGCCGCCCGCGCACGCCCCGGCCCGTTCGGAGATCTCCGAGCACACCACCCTCGGGGCCACCTACGTACGGGCACTGATGCGCAGTCAGCTGCGCGCCGGACTGGGGGCGCTGGCCGCGCTCGTGGTGCTGGTCGGGACGCTGCCGCTGCTGTTCGCGCTGTCGGCGGCCGCGTCGGGGCCGCTGGTGTGGGTGGCGCTCGGGCTGCTGGTGTATCCGGTGATGTGGCTGATCGCCCGGTGGTACGTCACCCGGGCGGAGCGCAACGAGGCCGATTTCACCGGCCTGGTGACCGATCCGGCCGAACGGTCCTCGTAGGGGCGTCAGAACAGGTGCATCGCCAGGTGGCCCAGCGGCAGTCCGAGCTGCCAGGCGGGGGTCCACACCCGCGCGTTCTCGTCCAGTCCGGGCGGGGTGTCGGCGTGGCCGTGCCGCCCGGGGTCGAGGTTGGTGGCGAAGAGCTCGGTGCGGTCCAGCCAGCGCCACGCCGCCCGGGCCAGCTCCAGGTCGGGGTCCTCGTCGCGGCCGCGCTCCCTGGCCTCCTCGCCCAGCGCGAGGAACCGCGTGTGCACCCAGTCGCGCCAGGGGTGGCCGTACGCCGTCAGTGACATCCACTCGTCGAGCTGCGAGACCACCCGGATCCCGGAGAGTTCGCCGGCGGCGTCCGAGAGGTAGATCGTCAGGGCGAGCGTGTCGCGCCCGGCCCGGAACTCCAGGGTGCTGACCGGGATCAGCCGGCCGGTACGCAGCAGTTCGTCCGCGATGTACTCGGCGTACAGCCAGGCCATGGGCACCGCGAGCCCGCCGTCACTGGTGCCGTTCGTCCCCTCGGGCTGCACCGTTCCACCTTCTCCCACACGTCGAGCATCCCGTCGTCGTCAGCCCGAGCCTTCACCGCGCGGCTCGCCGGGCGGGGGATGTTTACGCAACTTGGGCGCTCTGATGCCCGATTCTGTGCGTTTTTTGTCCGGTCCGCGCCCCTTCACGACGATCCCGGATCCATCGCCCTGGTGCCCCGCGTGCCGGAAGCTCAGGCTCCGAGGCCGTAGCCGTACCCCTGGAGGCCCTTGCGGAGGGCGCGAAGGGCGTAGTGGGTACGGGACTTGACGGTACCGGCCGGGATGCCGAGCTCGGCGGCGGCCTCTGCCACCGACCGGTCCCGGAAGTAGACCTGCATCAGCACCTCGCGGTGCTCCTGCCCCAGGGATCCCACGGCCCGTCGGACGTCGATCGCCGTGACCGAGCCGGCCACCGCGTCCTCGGGAGCCGGCGCCTGCTCCAGCCCCTCCGCGTCCACCTCCAGCGGCCGTGACAGCCGGGCCCGGCGGGCGTCGATGGCGAGCCGCCGGGCCACCGTGAACAACCACGGCCGCATCGAGTCGTGCCCGCTCGCCAGGGCCTCCGGGTGCTGCCAGACCCGTACGAGGGTCTCCTGTACGAGGTCCTCCGCGCGCTGGGCGTCGCCGGCGGTGAGACCGAGCAGGAATCCGAACAGGGCCCGCCCGTGGTCGCGCTGGAGTTCGGCCAGTGCCTCGGGGTCCGTGTGCGGGAGGGCGGGGGAGAGCGGCACGAGGGGCTCCTTCCGAGGTGCGTGGCGGTCCGACCGGGGTCGGTACGGGGTCCGTGCGGGGTCCGTGGCGGAGGCGTTTCGTTCACCCTGACCTGCGCAGAGCCCGCCGGGAACCGTCCCGCCGGGGCGATGCGCCCAAGCACCCGGGTGGTCCGCCGGGCGGCCCCGCCGAGCGGTGAACGGTCGAACGGCGCGGCGAACGGCAGGAGCGTCGCAGGTGTCCGCCGTTGGGGTGGGTCCGGTGTCCGCGCGCGGATCCGTTCCTTGACTTGGAGCGTCTGTTTCTATGGATTACAGGTGATCGGATATCAGATAGTGGTACTAACGAGAGCTGGGCAGATGACCAAGCGCACCCGGCCCCGGGCGGTCGCCCTCCTGTCGGCGCTCCTCCTGTCCGCGGCCGCCGGATGCTCGGGCACCGGCGACCCCGCACCCGCCCGCCTCGGCGAGAGTGCCGGACGCGTCCCCTCCAGCGCCGCCGGTGCCCCGGCCGGCAAGGGCTTCACCCTCGTCGCGAGCGGAGACGTACTGCCGCACACCTCCGTCATCCAGCGCGCGTCGAACGACGCCGACGGTGACGGGTACGACTTCAGGCCGATGTTCTCCGGCGTCAAGCCCGTGGTCTCCGCGGCCGACCTGGCCCTCTGCCACATGGAGACCATCTACGGCGAGGAGGGCGGCCCGTTCTCCGGCTACCCGGCCTTCAAGTCCCCGCCGGAGGTCGCCGACGGGCTGAAGGACGCCGGGTACGACGGCTGCTCCACGGCCTCGAACCACACCCTCGACGACGGGGCCGCGGGGCTGCGCCGCACCCTGGACCGCTTCGACAAGGTCGGGCTGAAGCACGCCGGCTCGGCCCGTACGGCGGCCGAGGCGGCCACGGTGACCACGTACACGGCGGGCTCGGCGAAGGTCGCGCACCTCGCGTACACCTACGACACCAACGGCTACCCGCTGCCCGAGGGCCAGCCCTGGGCGGTCAACCTGATGAAGCAGGACAAGATCATCGCGGACGCGCGGGCCGCCCGGAAGGCGGGCGCGGACGTGGTGCTGGTGAGCGTGCACTGGGGCACGGAATGGCAGACCGAGCCGGACGAGACCCAACTCTCGCTCGGCAAGGCGCTGACCGCCTCACAGACCGGCGGCCGGCCGGACATCGACCTGATCCTGGGCACGCACGCGCACATCCCGCAGCCCTACGAGAGGGTCAACGGGACCTGGATCATCTACGGCATGGGCGACCAGGTCGCGGGCGAGATGTTCAACTACTCGGGCGCCCGGGACATGCGGGGCAACTACGGCTCGATCGGCCGCTTCACCTTCGCCCCGCCGGCCGCCGAGGGGCAGCGCTGGCAGGTCACCAAGGCCGAGTTCGTACCGCAGATGATGGACCTGTCCGCCGGCCGGGTCGTCGACCTCGCACGGCCCTCCGACCGCGACGACCACGAGAGCGCCCGGGACGAGATCATCGAGGCCGTCCTCAGCCGCGGCGCCGCCAAGGACGGCCTCACCCTCGCCCAGTAGGCCCCGGGCCGGACGGGACGCCCGTCCGCACGGGCCCCCTCGGTGCTACGGGACGACGGTCACCGGCCAGCGGCCCGCCCTGACCAGTCGGATCGCCACCGAGCCCACGATGCGGTGGCCCGCCTGCTCGGACGCGCCGACCACCACCGCGTCCGCCATCAGCTCCTCCGCCGCGCTCACCAGCCCGGCGTACGGGTCGCCGCGGAAGGTGTGGAACTGCCAGCGCACCTCGTAGATGCCCCTGAGCCGCTCCGCGGACTCGCGGATCTCGGCCACCAGGCCCTCCGCGATCTCCCCGGTGGTGTCGGCCACCGGCGCCCCCAGGGCGGCCCCGGCCGAGATCACCGGCTGGACGTACACCAGCGCCAGCAGCGCGTTCTGCCGCCGGGCCAGCCCCGCCGCGTAGGCCGCCGCCCGCAGCGAGGAGTCGGACCCGTCGACCCCGGCGAGGATCACCTTCGGTCCGTCGGTACCGCGTTCGAATCCCGTGTTCACGTGCTCCGTCACCCTGCCGAGGTTAGGCGATGCCCCGTTCCCCTCGGCGCGCGCACCCGCCCGGCCCTCCCTACAGTGCGAACCATGAGTGCCACCGTGGAGGAGACGCGCGGGACCCGGAACCGCTTCCTGAACCGGGTGCCCGACGGGTTCGGCGCGTTCTTCGGAGCGCTCGGCCTGCTGTGCGCGCTGCTCTCGCTCTCCCCGACGCTGCGCCGGCTCCTGCGCCACGTCGTGCGCTTCCTCGACCTGATCGTCGTCCCGGTCAGCGCGAACCTCGCCTACGCCGTGTTCCTCTTCCTCCTCGCCGCGGCGCTCGGCACCCGCAAGAAGGTCGCCTGGTGGATCGTCATCACCTATCTGGCCCTGCTGATGCTCGACGACGTACTGGACATGGCCGTCGGCGACTACTGGATCGGCGTCCCCTCCATGGCCATCGCCGTCGCCGCGACGGCCGTGCTGATCGCCGCCCGCGACGAGTTCTACGCCGCCTCCCGCCCCGGGGCCCTGTGGCACGCCCTGCTCGTGCTGGGCCTCGGGCTCCTCGCCGCCGTCCTCGTCGGCTGGGGGCTCGTCGCCCTCTTCCCCGGCACGCTCCCCAAGGGCCAGTGGCTGGACTGGGCCGCCAAGGAGGTTTTCGGCGGTCTCTTCTCGGCCCGCCAGTTCGACGGCAGCCCGCCCCGCCCGCTGTACTTCCTGCTCGGCCTCTTCGGCGCCCTCGCCCTGCTGAACGCCGCCGCCACCCTCTTCCGCTCCCAACGGCTGACCGCCGCCCTGCACGGGGACGAGGAGGCACGCATCCGCGCCCTCCTCGGCGCCTACGGGCGGGGCGACTCCCTCGGCTACTTCGCCACCCGGCGGGACAAGGCCGTGGTCTTCGCCCCCAACGGCAAGGCCGCCGTCACCTACCGCGTCGAGGCCGGAGTCTGCCTCGCCAGCGGCGACCCGGTCGGCGACCCCGCCGCCTGGACCCCGGCCGTCGACGCCTGGCTGGCCGTGGCCCGCCGCCACGGCTGGCAGCCCGCCGTCATGGGCGCCTCCGAGGACGGCGCCACCGCCTACGCCCGCTCCGGACTCAGCGCCCTCCAGCTCGGCGACGAGGCCATCCTGCACGTCGCCCACTTCGACCTCGACGGCCGGGACATGCGCGTGACGCGCCAGGCCGTCAACCGGGTCAAGCGGACCGGCGCCACCACCCTCATCCGCCGTCACTCGGCCCTCTCCGAGGACGAGATGCAGACCATCGTCGACCGCGCCGACCGCTGGCGGGACACCGAGACCGAACGCGGCTTCTCCATGGCCCTGGACCGGCTCGGCGACCGCGCCGACGGGGACTGCCTGCTGGTCGAGGCCTTCGACGCGCAGGGCGAGCTGATCGCCCTGCTCTCCTTCGTCCCCTGGGGCAGGGACGGCATCTCCCTCGACCTCATGCGCCGCGACCGCGCCGCCCCGAACGGGGTCATGGAGTTCATGGTCTCCCAGCTGTGCGCAGCGGCCCCCGGCCTGGGCGTGCGGCGGATCTCCCTGAACTTCGCCGTCTTCCGCTCCGCCTTCGAGGAGGGCGGCCGGATCGGCGCCGGACCCGTCCTCAAGCTGTGGCGCAGGCTGCTCCTGTTCTTCTCCCGCTGGTGGCAGCTGGAGGCGCTCTACCGCTCGAACGTCAAGTACGGCCCCGAGTGGTACCCGCGGTTCCTCTGCTACCAGGACGCCGGCTCGCTCGCCCGGGTCAGCCTCGCCTCCGGCATCGCCGAGGGCTTCGTCTCCGTACCCAGCCTGCGCACCCTGTGGGGCAACGGCCACCCCAGAGGACTCACCAACCCCGCCACCACCGAGGGGCTGCCCTCCATCGACTCCCTGGGCCTGGACGCCGTGGGGGAGGAGGGCGAGGGCCTCGCCCCCGCCGAGCGGCTGCCCGAGCAAGTCCGTGTCCGCCACGCCAAACTGGAACGCCTCCGGGCGGCCGGCACCGACCCCTACCCGGTGGGAATCCGACCCCGCACCCACACCGTCGCCCAGCTGAGGGCCGCCCTCCCCGACCTCGCGCCCGGCGCCCGGTCGGGCGAGCCGGCCACCCTCGCCGGGCGCGTGATGCTCGTACGCGACCTCGGCGGTGTGGTCTTCGCCGTCCTGCGCGACTGGTCGGGCGACCTGCAGCTGATGCTCACCCGCGACGAGTCGGGGAGCGAGGTGCTGGACTCCTTCACCTCCCAGGTCGACTTCGGCGACCACGTCCTGGTCAGCGGCGAGGCCGCGGCCAGCAAGGCCGGCGAGCCCTCCCTCCTGGTCCGGTCCTGGCAGCTCACGGGCAAGTGCCTGCGCCCCCTGCCCGACAAGCGCAAGGGACTCGCCGACCCCGAGGCCCGGGTCCGGCGCCGCTACCTCGACCTCGTCGCGAGCCCCGAGGCACGCGACGTCGTACGGGCCCGCTCCAGCGCCGTCCAGGCCCTGCGCCAGGGGCTGCTGGAGCGCGGCTACCTGGAGGTCGAGACCCCGATGCTCCAGCAGATCCACGGCGGTGCCAACGCCCGCCCCTTCCGCACCCACATCAACGCCTACGACCTCGACCTGTACCTGCGCATCGCCCCCGAGCTGTACCTCAAGCGGCTCTGTGTCGGCGGCATGGAGAAGGTCTTCGAGATGGGCCGCACCTTCCGCAACGAAGGCGTCTCCTACAAGCACAACCCCGAGTTCACGATGCTGGAGGCCTACCAGGCCTTCGCCGACTACGACGTGATGCTCGACCTCACGCGCGAACTGATCCAGGGCGCCGCCACCGCCGCCTTCGGCTCGCCTATCGCCCACAAGGCCGGACCGGACGGGAAGCTCGTCGTCCACGACATCTCCGGGACCTGGCCGGTCAAGACCATGTACGGGGCCATCAGCGAGGCCCTGGGCGAGGAGGTCGACGCCGACACCGGGGAACCCGTACTGCGCAGACTGTGCGACCGGGCCGGAGTGCCGCACGCCCCCGAGGACACCCGCGGCGACGTCGTCCTGGAGATGTACGAACGACTGGTCGAGGAGAAGACCGGACTGCCCACCTTCTACAAGGACTTCCCCACCGACGTCTCCCCGCTCACCCGCCAGCACCGCAAGGACCCGCGGCTCGCCGAGCGCTGGGACCTGGTCGCCTTCGGAACCGAACTGGGCACCGCGTACTCGGAACTGACCGACCCCGTCGAGCAGCGGCGCCGGCTCACCGCCCAGTCCCTGCTCGCGGCGGGAGGCGACCCGGAGGCCATGGAGCTCGACAACGACTTCCTGGACGCGCTGGAGTACGCGATGCCGCCGACCGGAGGCCTGGGCATCGGCGTGGACCGCCTGGTCATGTTCCTCACGGGCCTGACGATCCGCGAGACGCTCCCGTTCCCCCTGGTGCGGCGCGGCTGACCGGCCGCCCGGCTGGTCCGGGCGGGTGACGGGGACGGGGCGCGTCCGCGCCTCTCGACATCTGCGGTGACGTCGTTGATACGTAGTAAGAATGAAAAATGACGAGCCGACAGTAGGGCGGCGCGCGCTCCTGCGCACCGCCGTCTTCCTCGGAGTCGCGGCCGCCGCCGGACTGGTCTCCTCGGGCGGCGAGGGCGCAACGCCCGGTGTCCCCGGGGCGGGTGGTGCGGGCGGTGCGGCGGGCGCCGCCGGGCCCGGACCGAACCCGGCGGCCGGAGCACCCGGGGCCGCCTTCCCCCAGGGACTGCCCGAAAAGGCCTACCGGCTGCGCCCCATGACCGCCGACGCCCCCGTACGGCCCGCCGCCCTGAAGCCGGCCGTCCGGACCCGGCCCATCCTGGAGCTCCCGGCCGACGCGAGGACCGCGAGCGCCATGGTGCTCACCTTCGACGACGGCCCCGACCCCCGCTACACGCCGGGCATCCTCGACACCCTCGCCCGGTACGGCGTACGCGCCATGTTCTTCGTCTGCGGGGAGATGGCCGCGGAGAACCCGAACCTGCTGCGCCGGATGGTCGCCGAAGGGCACGTCATCGGCAACCACACCTGGACCCACCCGCTCATCCCCAAGCTCAGCCGGCCCGCCCTCACCTCCGAGATCGGCCGCACGAGCGAGGTCGTGCAGCAGACCGTCGGCGAGGCACCGGTGTGGTTCCGGGCGCCGTACGGGGCGTGGAACCGGGCCGCCTTCGAGATCGGGGCCGAGCTGGGCATGGAGCCGCTCGCCTGGACCGTGGACACCCTGGACTGGAAGGAGCCCGGGACGGGCACGATCATCTCCCGGGTCCTCGGCGGCGCGGGCCCCGGCGTGATCGTCCTGTCGCACGACGCGGGCGGCAACCGCTCGCAGAGCGTCCAGGCGGTCTCCTCCTACCTGCCCCAACTGCTGGCGCGCGGCTACCGGATGACCCTTCCGACGCTGCCGCCCCGCTGAGCGGCCCGCTCCCCGGCGCGCTTACGCCCGGCGGGCCGCCGGCATGCGGGCGGATGCTCAGCGCGCCTCCACCATGCGGGCGAAGACGACCACGTTGCCGTCGTAGCCGCGGGCCTTCGAGTACCCACCGCCGCACGTGATCACCCGGAGCTCCGGGTGCCCGGTGTCCCCGTACACCCGGGCTCCCGGGAAGGCCTCCTTGGAGAACACCTCGACGCCGTAGACCTCGAACACGGCCGTGCGCCCGTCGTACCGCTGCACCTCGATGCGGTTGCCGGGCTTGACCGAGCCCAGGCCGTAGAAGACCGCCGGTCCCTGCGCGTTGTCCACGTGCCCCACGATCACCGCCGAACCGCGCTGGCCCGGCGAGATGCCGTTGAGGTACCAGCCCGCGAGATTGCGGTCCTGCGGCGGCGGGGCGTCGATCCAGCCCTCCGCGTCCAGCCCGACCGTCATCACCGGCGCGTCCACGTTGATCGTGGGGATCCGGATGCGCTGCACCGACGAGTGCTCCAGCACATCCATGCCCGCGGGCGCCACCGGAGGGTTCGCCGGCAGCTGGTCGGCCGTCACCGCCACCGCCGAGGCCGCGGTGGGCTGGGGCGGTCCGCCGTCGATGTCCACGCCGTTCCGCACCATGGCGAGGCCGGTGAGCATGACCAGGGCGAGCACGCCCCACGGTGAGCGTTTGCGTGACTGCCCGGTCTCGTCCTCGCCCATCGTTCTCCCTTCCCGACGCGGGGGTCCCGACCCGCGTTCCTGTCCCACCCCTGTACGCCCTACTTCACGCACGCTAAGGGCGACCGGGCGGGACGGCGAGGGGGGAGGTGCGAACGGGTGGCCGCGGCCCGGAGGGGGCCGGAAGGGGTGCGTCCATCCAGGTAATCGTCACATAAATGCCTGACGGGTCGTGACCTGCGGATCCGTCAGCCGCACCGTCCGCGCTTCGGCGTGTCGCTCAACCGGGCGGCCCAAAGCCGGAAATGCGGAGCTTGCGGGGCGATCGGAGGGTTCGACGTGGGAGGCGTTCTCGTCGATCATCCGGGGCCGACGCTCCGGGGCGCTTCCCGCTGGAGGTTCCACCATGCGTGTCTTGCGCGCTCTTACCGTGACGGCGGCAGCCTGCGCCGCGATCGGCCTCAGTGTCCCGTTCGCCTCCGCGAACCAGAACCCCGGTGGTGGTCAGGGCGGGAACGGCGGTCCCAGCAACATCTCGGTCAACCCGTACTCCGTGCACCAGGGATCCACGATGCAGGTGAGCGCGTCGGGCTGCGGACACGGCGGTACCGTCTCCTCGCCGGGGAACTTTCCGCCGGCCAACCTGTCCGCCGGGTCGATCGGCTTCGCGAACGTCCGGATCTTCAACCACGCCTCGCCCGGCCACCACACGCTGTCGGTCCGGTGCAACGACAGCAGCCTGGTCGCCACGCACCGCTTCACGATCCTCGAAGGCAACCCCTCGCAGGGCGGCCTCGGCGGATCCTTCGGCCCGTCCGCCGCCGAGACCGCCATCGGCGCGGGCCTCGTCGGCGCCGCGGCGCTCGGCGCGGGGGCCCACGTGGTGCGCCGCCGCCGTCCGCTCCGCAGCAGGGCCTGACCGGACGCCCTTCCGGCCGGGTGAGTGCCCCGCCCGTGTTCCCCGCTGCCGCCGCTCGCCCCCAGCCCTCGCCCGGGCCCGGGGCGAGCGGCGGCAGCGGGGAACACGGGCGGGCTCCTCAGTGGCCGCGACCGGAGCCCTTGCGGCGCAGGGCGTACGCGGCGCCGCCCGCGGCGGTGAGGAAGAGGCCGGCGCCCGCGCCGAACTCCACGGGATCCATGCCGGCGACACTGCCGCCGAGGCCGCCGCGGACACCGCGGGCGGAACCGGCGACTGTTGCGTTCGTGGGGGTGGCGGCCCGCGTGGCGGTGGTGGTCCGCGTGGAACTGGTGGTGGGCCGGGTGGTGCCGCCGGCGATGGTCAGATCGGCCGAGCCGGTCTCCCCGTTGCACGTGAAGGAGACGGAGTAGACGGCCCCGCGCCGGGCGTCCCGGTCCACGGTGACCCGCGCGGTCTGGCCGCGCGCGATGCTCACGGTGTCGAAGACCCCGGAGGACGCGGTGGCGTAGGCGGAGTCGCAGCCGCTGACCGCGAGCACCGTCTGGCCGCCCGGGGCCACGGTGGAGGGGGTGAGCGTGAAGCCGAACGAGGTGATCTGGCGGGCCCCCGCCCCGGCCGGGGCCGCGGCGGACGCGCCGAGTGCGCCGAGCGCGACTACGGCGGCCGTTGCGCCGGCGCTGAGCAGGACGGTGGCGGAGCTGCGTATCGCACCCATGCTTGAGTCTCCGGATCCCCGAGGAGCAGCCGCGGAACGGTTTCCGCACGTGGGGGGCGTGCGCCTCGATGTCCGCCACGCTAGGTCCGGCGACGGGCGCCCGCGATCAGGAACGGGCGAATGGGGCATGGCCCTAGGCCGAACCGGGGACGGGGGGCCCGTCCCCGGTTTGCCGGGCGGCGGTCAGCCTCCGAGGTCCAGGTGCGGGAACTGTGCGAGGAAGGGCTCGGCGGTGGCCGCGATGCCCCGCCCGAAGGGCGCGTCGAAGTCCCAGATCAGGAACAGCAGGAACGCGATCAGCGCACTGAACAGGCCGGCCAGCAGCAACTCCCGGAACGAGCGCCTGATCTGCAGCGTGAAGATCAGCCCCACCGTCACCAGGGCGCCCGCGATCAGCCCGAACCACACCACCCCCGGCATGGTGGCCCCGGCGCTCTGGCCGCGCGCACTGCGCGCGTCGTCCACCACACCGACCTGGTCGACCAGCGGCTGGTACGCCTGCCCCTCGTGGTCGGTCCGCGGCTCGTAGTCGGTGACGTCCCGGCGGATGCGTTCCAGCAGCTCCCCGCCGTGGTCCGTGAGGTCGCCGTGGTCGGCCATCTCCTTCCACTCGGTGTCCACCACGTACGTCACGTACGCGTCGACGTCGGAGCGGATCTTCCTGCGCACGTCGGCCGGGTAGACCTCGGAGCGGACACTGATCTCGTGCAGGGCCTGCGCCTCCTGGCGCACGTACTCCTGGGCGGCGCCGCGGCCCTCCCAGACACCGGCGATCGCCAGGCCCAGCACGATCGCGTAGATCACGCCGATCATCATCGTCATGTACTCGATGACGTCCGGGGTTTCGTTCGGATCGTCGTCCTCGCCGATCCTGCGGTGGTTGAAGAAGGCGATGGACAGCACCACGGCACAGGCCGCGGCCATCGCGAGGGACAGGACGAGCCATTCCGACAAGATGACTCCCGATCGGTTTCAGGTGGGGCGGGTCAACGCGGGCGCAGCGCGACGATCGCGAGCACCGCGGGAGCCGCGGTCAGCAGGGTGAAGGTCACCGGTGAGATGTGGTGCTCGGCCGGCTTGCGGGCCGGTGCGTGGTAGATCGGGCGGGCCACCGCCTTCGGCGGCGGCGGTGTCACCACGGGGGCGGGTGGGGGCGGTGCGGGCACCGTGACCGCGCGGGGCGCCGGTTTCGGCGGGGGCGGTGGGGGCAGGACGGGCTTGGCTACGGGTGGGGGCGCCGGCTTGGGCGGCGGAGGCGCCGGCGCGGGCTTCGGGGGCGGGGCCGGCGTGGGCTTGGGCGGTGGCGGCGGTGGCGGAGGAGGGGGCGGCGGTGGTGGTGGCGGCGGCGGAGGCGGCGGTGGCTTCGGCGGGCAGGGTGGTGGGGGCGGTGGCGGCGGCGGGCAATGGGGGCCGCCGTGGCGGCCTCCTTCGTGGTCCCCGCCACGGCCCCTTCCGTGGCCGGAGCCGCGGTCGTTTTCGCGGTGGTCGCCGCGGTCGTCGCCGTGATGTCCGCCACCCGGGCCGCCTCCGCGGCCGCTGCCGCCGGCCACCGCGAACACCGCGGTGGCGGTCGCGCCGTCCCCTGAGCAGGTGGTCGCGTAGGCGCAGCTATCAGCCACGGCCGGCGTGGCCGACAAGGCCGCCCACAGCAGGACCGGGACCGCCAGCAGGCGCTGGGCACAGGCTCTGTTCACCCGGGGAGCATGGGCCCGCGCGCGCCCGCGCACGCGAGGCTCGGCCCCCGGTTCGCCTGAACGGGTGGAGCCGTGACCCGAGAGGTTTGAGCCAGTTGTGGGCCGCTCCTGAGGCGATCCCGATCACGCGCCGATCAATTCCCAAAAGGGATTTGTCGGTACCGGTCATTCGGCCCGCGGAGCGTGGCGGGCCCCTTTGGTGTGTGACGAAGAACGGATCGCCAATTTCCGCTTTTGCTCGCCCTGTTGGGCAATGATCAGTACATTCGGCTCGGACAGGAGTCCGACCTCGGACGGACCGCCGCAGGAACAACGCTTGGAGACCTCGATGGAGCGCCCGGCCTGGGCCCCGCCAGGCATCGACATATCGGTGCCGAGCGTGTCCCGCATCTACGATTACTACCTGGGCGGGTCCCACAATTTCGAGGTCGACCGCCAGGCGGCCCGACGCGCCATGGAATTCATGCCGGGACTGCCCAAGATCATGCAGGCCAACCGGGCATTCATGCGCCGCGCAGTCCGGCACGCAGTCGCCGAGGGCGTCACGCAGTTCCTCGACATCGGCTCCGGCATCCCCACCTTCGGCAATGTCCACGAGGTCGCCCAGGCCGCCAGTGGTGAGGCGCGCGTGGTCTACGTCGACCACGACCCGGTGGCCGTCGCGCACAGCCGCGCCGTGCTCGGCGAGGACGAGCGCACCGACATCGTCGCCGCCGACCTGCGCAAGCCGAACGAGATCCTGGCCGCCCCCGAGGTCGGCCGGCTGATCGACCTCGACCGCCCGGTCGCCCTCCTGCTCGTCGCCGTCCTGCACTTCCTGGAGGACGCCGACGACCCGTACGCCGCCGTCGCCGGACTGCGCGACGCGCTGGCCCCGGGCAGCCTCCTGATCCTCACGCACGCCTCGTACGAGGGGATCCCGCTCACGGAGGAGGTCGCGGGCGGCGTCGTCGACGTCTACCGGAACATCCGCAACCCGCTCGTCATGCGCACCGGCGAGCAGATCGGCCGCTTCTTCGACGGCTTCGAGCTCCTGGAGCCCGGACTGGTCTCCATGCCCGACTGGCGGCCGGACGGATCCGACGGCGAGGCGGAGGACGCGTCACCGGAAGACCCCTATGCCTTTTCGGGCTTCGGCGGAGTGGGACGCAAGGCGTGAGACTTCCGGCACAGACCGCGGGCGCACCGGACGCCGTCGCGGCGCCCGCCGCCCCACCGGCCGCGGCGCCCGCCGCCACACCCGCCGCGGCACCGGCCGCCGGCCCCGCCGCGGGTCCCGCCGCGACGTCGCGCGGCGGCATCGAGGACCGGATCGCCCGCTTCGCGACCATCTGGGGCCGGGCGATCTTCCCGGTCACGGCGACGTCGCTCACCCGCACCGAGTTCGAACGGCACCTGCTGCCGCTCACCCGGACGCTCACCGAGGCCCTGCACGCCCGGCCCTTCGACGCCACCGTCGCGCACCGCGTCGGCGCGGAACTCGTCGCCGTGCACTGCACCGACCCCGAGGCCCTGGCCGGCACCCTCGGCGTGATCGAGTCGTACCTGGTGCTCTACTGCGGACCGGACGGACTCGAAGGCTCCGGCGTGGAGGCCACCGCCGAGTACCACGCGCGCTGCGCCCGGCTCCAGCACGCCATGGCGGCGGGATACGCCCGAGCCCTGCGCGAGCGCACCCTCCGGGAGCAGGAGGCCATCGCACGCTCCGCGCTGACCGCCCGCTCCGATGCCCAACAGGCCCTGCACGCGAGCGAGGAGCGCTTCCGGGCCGTCTTCGAGGGCGCTGCCGTCGGCATCGGCATCGCCGACCTCGACGGGAACGTCCTGGAGGTCAACGACACGCTCCTGCAGATGTTCGGCGGCCTGGAGGGCCACGTCCGCAGCCGCAACGTCAGCGAGTGGGGCCACCCCGACGACACCCCGCACGTCTGGCGGATGTACGGCGAACTCGTGCGCGGCGAGCGCGAGAGCTACCGCGTGGAGAAGCCGTACTACCGGCACGACGGAACCGTCCTCTGGACCAACCTCACGGTGTCGCTGCTGCGCGACGCCGACGGGAAGCCGCAGTACCAGCTGGCGCTGATGGAGGACACCACCGAACGCCGGCTGCTGAACCTGCGCCTGCGCTACGAGGCCACCCACGACGCCCTCACCGGACTGCCCAACCGGACGCTGTTCTTCGAGCGGCTCGAAAAAGCCCTCAGCGGCGCCGGCGGCAGCCGCTACGGCCTGTGCTACCTGGACCTCGACGGCTTCAAGACGGTCAACGACAGCCTCGGGCACTCGGCAGGAGACCGGCTGCTGGTGGAGGTCGCCGACCGGCTGCAGAGCTGCGCGACCGGCCCCGGCGAGGTCGTCGCCCGGCTCGGCGGCGACGAGTTCGTCGCCCTGACCACCGGCCCCGACACCGAGCAGAAGGTGACCGACCTCGCCGTCCGCATCCTCTCCGCCCTGTCCACGCCGATCCGGCTGGAGGGCCGGGAACTGACGGTCCGGGGCAGCATCGGGATCGTCGAGGGCCCGGCCAAGGAACGCACCCCGGCGGAGGTGCTGCGCAGCGCCGACATCACGATGTACCGGGCCAAGGCGGCCGGCGGCAACCGCTTCGAGTTCGCCGACGCCGAGGCCGACGCCCGCGCGATCACCCGCCACGGCCTGACCAACGCCCTGCCTGCGGCGCTGGAACGCGGCGAGTTCTTCATCGAGTACCAGCCGCTGGTCCACATGCGCGACGGAACCGTGCGCGGCGCCGAGGCCCTGGTGCGCTGGTCGCACCCGCAGTACGGGGTGCTCGGCCCGGACCGCTTCATCCCGCTCGCCGAACGCACCGGGCTGATCGTCCCCCTCGGCCGCTGGGTGCTGGAGGAATCCGTCCGCCAGGCCCGGATCTGGCAGTGCCAGAACGGCGGCTCGGCCCTGCGGGTCAACGTCAACCTCTCGCCGACCCAGCTGCACCATCCGGGACTCGTCGCCGACACCGTCGCGGTGCTGGAGAAGTCCGGGCTCGCCCCGGGCGCCCTGTGCCTGGAGGTCACCGAATCCGCCCTGATAGGGGCCGACGACGAACTCCTGGAGCCCCTGCGCCGGCTCGCCGCTCTGGGCGTGGACATCGCCCTCGACGACTTCGGCACCGGCTACTCGAACCTCGCCAACCTGAGGCGCCTGCCGGTCAGCGTCCTCAAGCTCGACCGCTCCTTCACCCAGGGGATGCAGCAGCAGCCCGCCAACCCGGTCGACGTCAAGATCGTGGAGGGGATCGTCGCCCTCGCCCACAGCCTCGAACTCGCGGTCACGGTCGAGGGCGTGGAGACCGGAGCCCAGGCCGCCCAGCTGCGCGCCCTCGGCTGCGATACCGCCCAGGGCTGGTACTACGCCCGCCCCGGGGCCCCCGACCGCATCCATGCCCTCTCCCTCTCGGACGCGGTGCCCACACCTTCCTGAAGCCACCTCCACGTGCCGCCGGGCGGCCCGCGCGGCCGGGAGGACCGGGGAGCCGGGCCTCGCATCACCGGGACGGGAGCCGGCCCTGGACCGGGGGCCCGGGCCTCGCGCGTCCGAGACGGGAGCCTGCCGCGGGCCGGGAGCCGGCCGCGGGCCGGGGGCCCGGGCCTCGCATGTCCGAGACGGGAGCCGACCCGGGGCCCGGAGCCGGGCCATGGACCGCGAGCCGGCCAAGGAGCGGGTTTCCGGACCGGGGCGGCCGGGGACGGCTCAGGCTCCGGTGGGCGGCTGGTTCCGGTTCATGCCGACCTCCGTCCCGCGGCCGGGGGTCCGGACAGCCTCCATGACCCGCTCGTACCGCTCCGCCGTGTCGGCCAGGACGTCGGCCGCCACCGGCAGCCGCTCCGCCTCGTACGCGTCGAGCACCTCCTCACCGCAGGGCGGGGTGAGCGCCGCGGCCAGCGTCCGGCCGAGGGCGGCCGCGTCCTGGATGCCGGTGTTCATGCCCAGCCCGCCGGCTATGGGCTGCACGTGCGCGGCGTCCCCGGCGAGGAACACCCGGCCCTCCCTCATCCGGGTGGCCATTCGGATGTTGACCCGCCAATCCGAGATCCAGGTGGCATCGACGAGCCGGATGCCGGGCACCCGGGCATGACGGTCGAAGATCCGCTGGAAGCCCTCCAGGGAGGGCGGCAACGGCTCGCCCCGCTCGTCCCGCTCGGGCGAGGCCTGTACCTGGAAGCTGTCCGTCCCCGGCATCGGGCAGAGCAGCATTCCCTCGCCGTCCGAGGTGAACCACTGGTGCCACACGTCCCGGCTGAGCCCGGGTGCCCGGACGTCCCCGATGACCATCGCGGGCTCCTCCTGGCCGCTGCCCTCGAAGGGGATGCCGAGCAGCTTGCGGGTGGTGCTGCGCCCGCCGTCGCACCCGGCGAGGTAGCGGGCTCCTATCACGGTGCCGTCCGCCAGCTCGGCGCGCACCCCGGACCCGTCCTGGGTGATGCCGGTGAGCTCCGATCCGTACTCGACGCGCACCCCCAGGCCGGCCAGTCGGTCGCGCAGGGCCGCCTCGATCTGCCACTGCCCGATCAGCAGACCGGTGTCGGTGGGGGTGTCGTTGATGTGTTCCCCGTCGAAGTACTTGCGCAGCACGACGCTCTCGAGGCCGGTGGCGGCCAGGGTGTCGAGCACGCCGAGCTCCCGGAAGACGTCGAGGCTGCCCGGCAGCAGCCCCTTGCCCCGGGACTCGTGGTGCGGTGCGGTGCGCCGGTCGATGACACGCACGGCGAATCCGCGCAGTGCGAGGTCGCAGGCGAGCGTCAGCCCGGTGGGGCCGGATCCGGCGATCAGTACGTCCGTCATGGGAGGTCCTCTCCTCGTCGATGTCTCAAGGAAAGCGGCTCCCGCCCAAAAAAGCAACCCGGTTACAAAATTAACTCGGTCACGAATCCGTGCTACGCTGTGTGCATGGAGAACACGACGGGTCTGCGCGAGAACAAGAAGCTCCGTACGCGTCACCGACTGGCGGCGACGGCGTTGGAGCTCTTCCTGGAACGGGGCTTCGATGCCGTGTCGGTGGCGGATGTCGCCGCGGCGGCCGAGGTCTCCAAGCCCACCCTCTTCCGGTACTTCCCGAGCAAGGAGGACCTGCTGCTCGACCGCTTCGCCGACCATCAGGACGAGGTGGCGCGCATCGTGCGTGAGCGGCCCCCCGGCCGCACGCCGGTGGGCGCGGTGCACGCGCACTTCCTGACGGCCCTGGCCGAGCGGGACCCGATCACCGGGCTGTGCGACCACCCGAACGTGATGGCTTTCCAGCAGCTGATGTACAGCACCGCCAGCCTGAAGAGCCGGATGGCCCTCTACACCGACCGTGAGGTGGAACTGCTCACGACCGGACTGGAGGCGGAGGCGGTGCCCCCGCTCGTCGCTCGCCTGGCCGCGACGCATCTGGTGGCGGTCCGCCATGAGCTCGGCCGGGTGAACTGGCAGCGGATCGAAGCCGGTCAGAGCGCCGATGAGGCCCACCCGGCCGCCGTGGCCGATGCCGACCAGGCTTTCGGGATGCTCGCCGAAGGCCTCGACAAGGCCCTGTCCATACCCCGGCCGTAGCCCGGCCCACGCCCGCGCGCCGCGCCCCGGCCGCAGCCGCGCCCGCGCCCATCGCCGCGCCCCCGCCGCCCCGGCCCGGCCCGGGCCAAGCGCCGGCCCTCGCGTCGTCAGCCCACCAGCATGCGCTTCAGCTCGCGGGCCGCGCGTGGGGGAGCCACGTCCGTGCGGTGGGCCAGGGCCACCGTGCGCCGCAGTGGGGAGCCGGCCAGCGGGGTCGCCCGCAGACCGGGGCCGGCGCGGTCCACCACCATCGCCGGGACCACCGCGATACCGAGCCCCGCCCGTACGAAGCCGAGGACTGCGTCCATCTCGCCGCCCTCCACCGTGAAGACCGGCTCGAAGCCCTCCGCGCGGCACGCCGTCACCGTCAGCTCCCGCAGGTCGTAGCCGTGCCGGAACATCACCATCGGCTCGTCGCGCAGGCCCCGAATGGTCAGCTCACCGCCCCCGCCGGGAGCCGGCCGCTCCGTCGACGAGACCACCACCAGGTCCTCCGTCAGCAGTTCCACCGTGGTCAGGGCCGGAGCCGCGGGCGGCAGCGGCAGCGCGATCAGGGCGAGGTCCAGGGCCCCGCGCGCCAGTTCTCGTACGAGGTCCAGCGAACCGCTCTCCTCGATCAGCAGCTCGATCCCCGGATGCGCGGCATGGAAAGCGCGCAGCACCTCCGGCAGCAGGCCCGTGCACACGCTCGGGGTCGCACCCAGCCGGACCCGCCCCCGCCGCAGCTGCGCCAGCTCCTGCACCTCCAGCCGCGCGGTGTCCGCGTCCGCCAGGATCCGCCGGGCCAGCGGCAGCAGCGTCTCGCCCGCGTCGGTGAGGGTGATGTTGCCCCGGGCCCGGCTGAAGAGCTCGGCGCCCAATTCCCGTTCGAGCGCCTTGATCTGCTGGGAGAGCGAGGGCTGGGCCACGTGCACCCGCTCCGCGGCCCGGGTGAAGTGCCGGGTCTCCGCGACGGCCACGAAGTACAGGAGCTGCTGGAACTGCATAAGCCCAGCGTAACGCCCCACATAGAGAATCCCTATCGATTTGAGCTCCTTCATGTCTTGGACCTTTCGGGACCTCGGTCCCTACCGTCGGATGCATGGCTCTGGCAACGCGGACGGGTCGACGGCCGTCCACCACGCGCACACTCTGGGACTCCTCCGTCGGCAAGAAGTCCGTGATGGCCGTCTCCGGCCTGATCATGCTCGGCTACCTCGTCGTGCACATGCTCGGCAACCTCAAGATCTTCTTCGGGGCGGACGAGTTCAACGGCTACGCCCACTGGCTGCGCACCCTCGGCTCGCCCTTCCTCCACCACGAGTGGGCCCTGTGGATCGTGCGCGTGGTGCTCCTCGCCGCCGTCGTCGGCCACGCCGTGTCCGCGTACCAGCTCAGCCGCCGCGACATCAAGTCCCGCCCGGTGAAGTACGCCCACAAGCGTCGCCGCGCGAGCTACGCGACCCGCACCATGCGCTGGGGCGGCATCATCCTCGGCCTCTTCATCGTCTGGCACCTGCTCGACCTCACCACGCTCACCGTCAACGAGCGCGCCTGGGCGGGCCATCCGTACGAGAACGTCCTCGCGACCTTCTCCACCTGGTACGGGAACACCCTCTACATCGTGGCCATGGCGGCCCTCGGCCTGCACGTCCGGCACGGGTTCTGGAGCGCCGCCCAGACCCTCGGGGCCGGCAACGCCCGGCGCGACCGGGCGCTGAAGTCCCTGGCCAACGCCCTGGCCCTCGTCCTCTTCGCGGGCTTCGTCTCCGTGCCCGTCGCCGTCATGACCGGAGTGGTGAGCTGACCATGAGCAACGACTACGCCCACTACGCCGAAGGCGAGCCCGTCGCCGACACCAAGGCCCCCGAAGGCCCGATCGCCGACCGCTGGGACCGCCGCCGCTTCGAGGCCAAGCTCGTCAACCCGGCCAACCGCCGCAAGCACACCGTCATCGTCGTCGGCACCGGCCTCGCGGGCGGTGCGGCCGGCGCCACCCTCGCCGAACAGGGCTACCACGTCGTCCAGTTCTGTTACTCCGATTCCCCGCGCCGCGCCCACTCCATCGCCGCCCAGGGCGGGATCAACGCCGCCAAGAACTACCGCAACGACGGCGACTCGGTGCACCGCCTCTTCTACGACACCGTCAAGGGCGGCGACTTCCGCGCCCGCGAGTCCAACGTGCACCGCCTCGCCCAGATCTCCGTCGAGATCATCGACCAGTGCGTCGCCCAGGGCGTCCCCTTCGCCCGCGAGTACGGCGGCCTCCTCGACACCCGCTCCTTCGGCGGCGTCCAGGTGTCCCGCACCTTCTACGCCCGCGGCCAGACCGGCCAGCAGCTCCTCCTCGGCGCCTACCAGGCGCTGTCCCGGCAGATCGCCGCGGGCAACGTCGAGATGCACGCCCGTACCGAGATGCTGGACCTGGTCGTCGTCGACGGCGTGGCCCGCGGCATCGTGGCCCGCGACCTGATCACCGGCGAGATCTCCACCCACTACGCGGACGCGGTGGTCCTGGCGAGCGGCGGCTACGGCAACGTCTTCTACCTCTCCACCAACGCCATGAACTCCAACGCGACCGCCGTCTGGCGGGCGCACCGGCGCGGCGCGTACTTCGCCAACCCCTGCTTCACCCAGATCCACCCCACCTGCATCCCGCGCACCGGCGACCACCAGTCCAAGCTCACCCTGATGAGCGAGTCCCTGCGCAACGACGGCCGCATCTGGGTCCCCAAGGCCAAGGGCGACACCCGCCCCGCCGCCGAGATCCCCGAGGCGGAACGCGACTACTACCTGGAGCGGATCTACCCCTCCTTCGGCAACCTCGTCCCCCGCGACATCGCCTCCCGCGCAGCCAAGAACGTCTGTGACGAGGGCCGCGGCGTCGGCCCCGGCGGCCAAGGCGTCTACCTCGACTTCGCCGACGCCATCCGCCGCATGGGCCGCGACAAGGTCGCCGAGAAGTACGGCAACCTCTTCGAGATGTACGAGCGGATCACCGCGGAGAACCCCTACGAGGTCCCCATGCGGATCTACCCCGCCGTGCACTACACGATGGGCGGACTGTGGGTCGACTACGACCTCCAGACCACCGTCCCCGGTCTGTTCGCGATCGGCGAGGCCAACTTCTCCGACCACGGCGCCAACCGCCTCGGCGCCTCCGCCCTGATGCAGGGACTCGGCGACGGCTACTTCGTGCTCCCCTCCACCATCAACGACTACCTGGCCCGCCACCCGCACCAGGACGCCGTCGACGACACCCACCCCGAGGCCGCCGCCGCCGTACGGGAGGTCCGCGACTGCCTCGCCAAGCTTCTCGCCGTCGACGGCGACCGCACCCCGGACTCCTTCCACCGCGAGATCGGCGAGCTCATGTGGGAGTACTGCGGCATGTCCCGCAGCGAGGAAGGGCTGCGCAAGGCCCTCGCCCGGATCCCGGAGATCCGCGAGGAGTTCTGGCGGCGCATCAAGGTCCCCGGCAGCGGAGAGGAGTTCAACCAGTCGCTGGAGAAGGCCAACCGCATCGTCGACTACCTCGAACTCGCAGAGCTCATGTGCCTCGACGCCCTCCACCGCGCCGAATCCTGCGGCGGCCACTTCCGCGAGGAGTCCCAGACGCCGGACGGCGAGGCCGCCCGCCGCGACGAGGAGTTCGCCTACGCCGCCGCCTGGGAGTACCAGGGCACCGGCGCCGCCCCCGTCCTGCACAAGGAAGACCTCGTCTTCGAGTACGTCCACCCCACCCAGCGGAGCTACGCATGAAGCTCACCCTGCGCGTCTGGCGCCAGCGCGGCGCCGACGCCCCCGGCCACATGGCCTCGTACGAGGTCGACGGGATCTCCGAGGACATGTCCTTCCTGGAGATGCTCGACTCCCTCAACGAGGACCTCATCCTGCGCGGTGAGGACCCGGTCGCCTTCGACCACGACTGCCGCGAGGGCATCTGCGGCGCGTGCAGCCTCGTCATCAACGGCGATGCCCACGGCCCCGAGCGCACCACCACCTGCCAGCTGCACATGCGGTCCTTCACCGACGGCGACACCATCGACGTCGAGCCCTGGCGGGCCGCCGCCTTCCCGGTGGTCAAGGACCTCGTCGTCGACCGCGGCGCCTTCGACCGCATCATCCAGGCCGGCGGCTACATCACCGCCCCCACCGGCGCCGCCCCCGACGCGCACGCCACCGCCGTGCCCAAGGCCGACGCCGACTTCGCCTTCGAGCACGCCGAGTGCATCGGCTGCGGCGCGTGCGTGGCTGCCTGTCCCAACGGCTCCGCGATGCTCTTCACCTCCGCCAAGGTCAACCACCTGAACGTGCTCCCGCAGGGCTCGCCGGAACGGGAGACCCGGGTGCTGGACATGGTGGCCCGGATGGACGAGGAGGGCTTCGGAGGCTGCACCCTGACGGGGGAGTGCGCCACGGCCTGCCCGAAGGGGATCCCGCTGCCGTCGATCGCCGCGATGAACAAGGAGTGGCTGCGGGCGGTGCGCAAGGGCCCCCGCTGACCGCGCGGCGCACCCGCCCGTCCCCGCACGCGGCGCGGGGCCCGGCCCCGCCGCCGCGTCACCAACCCCCGTACGGGCGCCCCCCGGCCGGGTGCCGCCGTCGGACCGGGTCCCCGTCCCGGCCCGATCGGCCGCCCCCGTCCGCCGGCCGGGCGCCCGTACGGGCCGTACGCCCCGCCCGACCCTGCGGGCCGGGGCACGAGCCGGCTTCCGGCCCTGCGCCGATCGGCTGACCGGCGCGGCCCACCCCGCGCCGCGCCCCGGAGGCGCCCGGGCCATGGGGGACAGTGGGCCCCATGCCAGAAGCCCCCGCCGGGTCCGGACCGCGCCGCCGAGCCGTACTGGCCGCCGCCCTCGCCCCGCTGACCGCGGCCGGCTGCGCCGGCGGGGAAGACCCCACCCCCGCCCCCGGCCCGCAGGCCGGAGCCAAGGACGCCCTGATCATGGTGATCCGGCACGCGGAGAAGCCGTACGCCGGCGACTCCGGCTGGGACGAGGAGGGCGAGGACGACCCCGGCTCGCTGGCCGGCCGCGGCTGGCGCCGGGCCGAAGAGCTCCCGCGCCTCTTCCCGCCCGCCAAGGGCTCCTCGCTGCCCCGGCCCGCCGCCGTCTTCGCGGCCGGCGGCAAGGACGGCGCCCCCGCGCGGTGCAGGCAGACCGTCGCGGCGCTGGCCACCGCGCTGCGCACCCCCGTCCGCCGGGAGTTCGCCCTCGGCGCCGAACCGGCGCTCGTACAGGCCGTGTTGGCCGCTCCCATGCCCGTACTGGTCTGTTGGGACCACACCGGCGTCCCCCGCCTGATCCGGGCCCTCGGCGCCCACCAGGCCCCCGGCACCCCCGCGACCTGGCCCGACCGGTACGACCTCGTCTGGATGTTCACCCGCCGCCGCGGCCAGTGGAGCTTCCGCGAACTGCCGCAGCACCTGCTGCCGGGGGACGCGTAGACCTCGGGACGTCCTGGGGGCGCCGGTGGTTCCGCACGGGATGTCGGTGGGGAGCATCCACCGTTTGTTCAACCGGTGTTGGGCTGGCGGCGGCGCCCGCGGGCAGCATTACGGGTGTGCGCCGAACCCCTGCCGCCCTGGCCGTCCTCGTCGTCACCCTCACCACCGCCGCCGTCCACCTCCTCGTCGCGCCCGGACCGACCGCGGCCGCGGCCCCGGCCCCAGCCCCGGCCACCGAGACCCGCCTTGCCGGCACGGTCCGGCTGACCAGCTACAACATCTGCGGCAACATGTGCTCCGGCCCCCCGTACGACGCGGAGCGCCGGCTCGCGCAAGTCGCCGCCGAGGCCGCCCCCGGGGGCTGGGGCGCCGACCAGCTCTTCCTCCAGGAGGTGTGCGAGCACCAGTACCGCGCGCTCCTCGACCGCCTCGGCCCGCTCGGCTACGCCGGTTTCCACTCCGCCACCCTGCCCGCCGGGAACGCGGCCATCTGCGAGGGCCACGCGTACGGCAACGCCGTCCTGGTCCGCGGCCCGGTCTCGGACACGGCCGACCTCGACCTGACGGTGGGCGGCGAACGCGAACCGATCACCGTGCCCTGCGCCCTGGCCTCCCTGGCGGACCGGCCCACCTGGTCCTGCTCGGTCCACCTCTACTGGGACGACGGCGCCCTCGCCGTCCCCGAAGCCGACCGGCTGGCCGAGCAGGCCCGCCGGTGGCTGGACGACGGATTCGCCGTCGTCCTCGGCGGGGACTTCAACCACTCCCCGCGCACCGCCACGCTGTCCCGCTTCTACCTGCCGGAACGCGGGGACGGCGGCCACGGCGACTTCACCGAGGCCGACGAGAGCGACCCGGAGTTCTTCGACCCCGCCGTCTGCCCTCCCGCCACCACCTCCGCGTGCCGATCGGGCGAGACGACCTTCGGCGCGAAGAAACTCGACTACCTCTTTCTCAGCGCCCCGCACTTCCGGGCCGCGAGCGCCGACGCCCTCCCCCTCGACACGGCGGTCTCGGACCACAGCCGGCTGCGCGTCTCGGCCACCGCCGACTGACCGGCACCCCTAGGCCCTCTCCGGGCCGCCGAGCGCCCGCGCCAGGTACGCCGCGGTGGGGCCCCCGCCCGCCGCCGCGACCTGCGCCGGGGTGCCCTCCGCGACGACCCGGCCGCCCGCCGTGCCGCCGCCCGGACCCATGTCGATCACCCAGTCGGCGCCCGCCACCACCTCCATGTCGTGCTCCACGACCACCACCGAGTGCCCGGCGTCGACCAGCCCGTGCAACTGCCGCAGCAGCACCTGCACGTCAGCCGGGTGCAACCCCGTCGTCGGCTCGTCCAGCAGGTACAGCGTGTGGTCCCGGCGCAGCCGCTGCAGCTCCGTGGCCAGCTTGATCCGCTGTGCCTCGCCGCCCGACAGCTCGGTGGCCGGTTGCCCCAGCCGCAGGTAGCCCAGCCCGATGTCCTCCAGCGCGCGCAGGCTCCGCGCCGCCGCCGGGACCTGCGCGAAGAACCCGGACGCGGACTCCACCGTCAGCGCGAGCACCTCCGCGATGTTCAGGCCGGCGTAGCGGACCTCCAGGGTCTCGGCGTTGTACCGGGCGCCGGCGCACTCGGGGCACGGGGCGTACGTACTCGGCAGGAACAGCAGCTCCACCGAGACGAAGCCCTCGCCCTGGCAGGTCTCGCACCGGCCGCCCGCCACGTTGAAGGAGAACCGGCCCGCCTTCCAGCCGCGCGCCTTGGCTTCCGGCGCCGCCGTGAAGAGCCGCCGCACCACGTCGAACAGGCCCGTGTACGTCGCCAGGTTGGACCGCGGGGTCCGGCCGATCGGCTTCTGGTCCACCTCCACGAGCCGCCGTACGGGAAAGTCCGGCTCCGCGAGCCGCTCGCCGACCTCCCGGGCCAGCGCCTGCCCCACCAGCGTGGACTTCCCCGAACCCGACACCCCGGTGACGGCCGTGAACACCCCCAGCGGGAAGCGCGCGTCCAGGCCCCGCAGGTTGTTCAGGTCCACCCCGGTCAGCCGCACCGCGCCGGTCTCCGTGCGCACCCGCCGGGGCGCCCCGGCGGCCTCCCGCGGCGCGAACAGGTGCCGGGCCGTCGCCGACTCCGCCACACCCGCCAGGGCCGCGGGCGGCCCGCTGTGCAGGACCTGCCCGCCGTGCTCCCCGGCCAGCGGACCCACGTCCACCAGCCAGTCCGCGTGCCGCACCACGTCCAGCTGGTGCTCCACGACGAAGACGGTGTTCCCGGCCTCCTTCAGCCGGTCCAGTACGCCGAGCAGCGCCTCGGTGTCGGCCGGGTGCAGCCCCGCCGACGGCTCGTCCAGCACGTACACCACCCCGAACAGCCCCGACCGCAGCTGCGTCGCCAGCCGCAGCCGCTGCAGCTCGCCCGCGGAGAGGCTCGGCGCGGTGCGGTCCAGGCTCAGATACCCCAGCCCCAGCTCCGTGACCGGCCCGATCCGGGAACGCAGGTCCTCGGCGAGCACCCGGGCGGCCTCCCCGTCCAGGGTGGCGCCGGCGAGTACGGCGTCCAGGTCGGTCAGCGCCATCGCGGCCAGCTCCGCGATGCCGTACCCGGCGAAGGTCACGGCCAGCGCCTCCGGACGCAGCCGCCGCCCCCCGCACGCCGGACACGGCGCATCGGTGAGGAACCGCTCGGCGCGCGCCCGCAGCGTGGCGCTCTTGCTGTCGGCGAAGGTCCGCATGACGTAGCGGTGGGCGCTCATGTACGTGCCCTGGTAAGGCCGTTGGATCCGATCGGCCTCCCGCACCGGGTGCACGGTCACCACCGGCTGCTCCTCGGTGAAGAGGATCCACTCGCGGTCCTTCGCGGGCAGCTCCCGCCACGGCCGATCCACGTCGTGGCCGAGCGTCTCCAGGATGTCCCGCAGGTTCTTGCCCTGCCAGGCGCCGGGCCAGGCGGCGATGGCACCTTGACGGATCGACAGGTCCGGGTCGGGGACGAGGAGTTCCTCGCTGGTGTGGTGGATCCTGCCGAGCCCGTGGCACGCAGGGCAGGCGCCGACGGCGGTGTTGGGCGAGAAGGCGTCGGAGTCCATCCGCGGGGCGCCCGGCGGGTAGGTGCCGGCCCGGGAGTAGAGCATCCGCAGCGAGTTGGACAGCAGGGTCACCGTGCCGACGGAGGAGCGGGAGCCGGGGGAGGAGCGGCGCTGCTCCAGCGATACGGCCGGCGGCAGTCCGGTGACCGAGTCCACCTTCGGGGCGCCGATCTGGTGGATGAGCCGGCGGGCGTAGGGGGCCACCGACTCGAAGTACCGGCGCTGGGCCTCGGCGTAGAGCGTGCCGAAGGCGAGCGAACTCTTGCCGGACCCGGACACCCCGGTGAACACGGTCAGCGCGTCGCGCGGGATGTCCACGTCGACGCCGCGCAGATTGTGCTCCCGCGCTCCCCGGACCCGTACGAAGGGGTCGCGAGGGGCCTGAGGATCGGTGAACTGGTGCATTCACCCCATTTTAGGGCCTCGCGGACCGTGCGAGGTCAGTGCCGGACGGCCGTGACGGCCCCGGCCACCGCCGGATCGACCGCACCGCGGGACCGGTCGGGCCCCGGCCCTCCGTCGTCCCGCTCAACACGCCCCTCGCACAGTTCGGTTGACGCCGTGCCGCCACCGCGCACGGTGCGGCTCACCGACGCTACCCGATTCCCGCGCTTCCCACCGCAGGGTCCTGGAGGCCCGCGATGCGGGCCAGGCGGGCGTACGAGTCCAGGAGGGCCGTGCGGTCGTACGTGGAGGTGGTGACCAGGAGTTCGTCCGCGCCGGTCTGGGCGGCGACCTCGGAGAGCTGCGCCGCGACCTGGTCCTCGGTGCCGTGGACGTGGCCGGCGAGGGCGCCCTCGTACAGTTCCCGCTCCTTCGGGGTCATCTCCAGGGCCTCGATCTCCTCCGCCGGGCGCAGCGGCGGGAAGCTGCCCCGGGTGCGGGAGTACGCGACGGACCAGGCCTCCGGGAGCAGGATGCGGCGGGCCTCCTCCGCCGTGGCGGCGACCGCCACCGTCCCGGAGACGACCACGTACGGCTCCGTGCCCCGAGCGGAGGGGCGGAACTGCTCTCGGTACGCCGCCACGATCTCGGCGACCCGGCCGCGCGCCCGTAGATCGCCCACCACCAGCGGCAGCCCGGCCCGCGCGGCGATCCCGGCCCCCTCGCCGGTGGCCAGGACATACGCCGGTATGCGCAGCCCCTCGGCCGGGCGGGCGTGCACCTCGGTGTGTGCCTGCTGGGTGCCGTCGAGCCAGCCCAGCAGCTCGGCCAGCTGCTCCTCGAAGCGGTCGGCGTCCCCGGTGTCCCGGCCCAGCGCGCGCCGGATGCCGTTGGTGAAGCCGACCGAGCGGCCCAGTCCCATGTCGATCCGGCCGGGGAAGAGCGACTCCAGCACCCCGAACTGCTCGGCGACCACCAGCGGCTGGTGGTTGGGCAGCATCACCCCGCCCGTGCCGACGCGGATGCGGTGCGTCGCGCCGGCGACGGCCGCGGCCAGCACGGTCGGCGCCGAACCGGCGACCCCGGGCACGCTGTGGTGCTCGGACACCCAGAAGCGGTGGTAGCCGAGCTCCTCGGCCGCCCGGGCCAGCTCCACGGTGTCGCGCAGGGCCTGCGGGGCCGGGTGGCCCTCGCGGGTGCGGGACCGGTCGAGTATCGAGAGTTTTCGGATCACACAGGTGTCAACGTCCGGGGGCCGACGGGATTCCCCCCACCCCGGTGGCCGGGGCGGCGCCCGTGTCCGTGCCCGGCCCTAGGCTGACCGGATGAGCGAGAAGAGCACTCCTCGGCCGCTGGCCGTCTTCGACATCGACAACACGCTGGCGGACACCGGCCATCGCCAGCACTTCCTGGAGCGGCGCCCCCGCGACTGGACCGGCTTCTTCGGGGCGGCCCCGGCCGATCCGCCGCTCGCGCGCGGGGTGGCGCTCGCGGTGGAGAGCGCGGCCGATTGCGAAGTGGTGTACCTGACCGGGCGCCCCGAGCGCTGCCGGGCCGACACACTCGACTGGCTCGCCCGCCACGGGCTGCCCGAGGGGCGGCTGTGGATGCGCGGGAACCAGGACCGGCGGCCGGCCCGCACGACCAAGCTGGAGGTGCTGGGCCGGATCGCGCGCGGCCGGGAGGTGCGCATGCTCGTGGACGACGACGAGCTCGTCTGCCGGGCGGCACGGGCCGCCGGTTTCCGGGTGGTGCAGGCCGACTGGGCGGCGGACGCGCCGGAGCTCGAATCCGCGCAGGAGGTCGAGGGTCGGACCTGACCCGCGGGCGGCGGGCCGGGCCGCCCCGCCGGGGCGCCCGGCGGGTCTCAGTCCTCGCCGTCGAGGCGGAAGCCGACCTTGAGGCCCACCTGGTAGTGGGCGATCTCCCCGTTCTCGATGTGGCCGCGTACCTGGACCACCTCGAACCAGTCCAGGTTCCGCACGGTCTGGCCCGCCCGGGCGATCCCGTTGCGGATGGCCTGATCGATGCCCTCGTGGGAGGTGCCGACGATCTCGGTCACCCGGTACGTGTGATTGGACATGGGGTCTCCCGACAGTGGGTGGCTTTTGCCTGGTTCTACGGTGCCCCAGTAAGTCCGGCTCCGCGAACTTTGCGCGAACAATCCGGAGTGAAAGGCCCTTGACCGGCCCATTGGTCTATGCCAATTTCGAGCCATCTGAGATCGAGCCCCCAGAAGGTGACCCTCTTGAAGATGCGCTTCCCCGCCCTGTGCACCGCCCTCGCGGCCGTGACCGCCCTCACGGGTTGCAGCCGGCTGGCCGAATCGGCCTCAGGACCGCAGAAGGTGACGCTCTGGCTGATGAAGGGCAGCGCCTCGGAGGACTTCATCGACACGTTCACCGCGTCGTTCGAGCGGGAACACCCCGGCGTCGACCTGGACGTCAGGATCCAGGAGTGGACGGGGATCGGCGACAAGGTGAACGCCGTGCTCGACGGCACCAGCAAGGAGACCGCCGACGTCATCGAGGTCGGCAACACCCAGGTCGCCCAGTACATCGAGAAGGGCGGCCTCTCCGAGCTCACCCTCGAAGGCCTGCGCGAGTGGGGCAGCAAGGACTGGCTCAAGGGCCTCGCCGATCCGGGCAGCGTCAACGGCGCCCAGTACGGCGTCCCCTGGTACGCCGCCAACCGGGTGGTCATCTACCGGAAGGACCTCTTCGCGAACGCCGGGATCAAGACCCCGCCCAAGAACCGCCAGGAGTGGATCCAGGCCACCCAGAAGCTCGACAAGGGCGACCAGCAGGGCATCTACCTCGCGGGCCAGAACTGGTACGTCCTCGCCGGCTTCGTATGGGACGAGGGCGGTGAACTCGCCGTCGAGACCGGCGGCCGGTGGGTCGGCACCCTCGACGACGAGAAGGCCCTGGCCGGCATGGACTTCTACCGGCAGCTCCAGGCCCTCGGCGACGGCCCCAAGGACGCCGACGAGGAGACGCCCCCGCAGTCGCAGGTCTTCGCAGGCGGCCGGATCGCGCAGATCATCGCCCCGCCCGGGCAGGCCGCCGAGATCGAGGCCGCCAACCCCTCCCTGAAGGGCAAGCTCGGCTTCTTCCCGATCCCCGGCAAGACCTCCGACAAGGCGGGCGCCGTCTTCACCGGCGGCTCAGACCTGATCATCCCGGAGCGGACCCGACAGCGGAAGCACGCCGTCGACGTGATCACGGCCCTGGTCAGCGAGAAGTGGCAGACCGAACTCGCCCGCACGATGAGCTACGTACCGAACAAGACCACCCTCGCGCACGTGGTCGAGGGCAACGAGGGCGCCACCAACATGGCCCCCGGCGCCGCCCAGGGCCGGGCCACCCCCACCTCCGCCCGCTGGGCCGAGGTCGAGGCCAAGAACCCGATCAAGCCCTTCATGACGGCCGTCCTCACCGGCCGGGACCCCAAGCAGGCGGCCCGGGCGGCCTCCGAGGAGATCGGCAGGGTCCTCAGCTCCGACCGCTGAGCCCGGCCACCGCGGGCCACTGCCGGGCCACCGCCCGGCCACCGCCGGGCCCCCCGCCGTCCCACCACCGGGCCCCGGCCGCGCTCGCTGCCGGGCCCGGGCCGCGTTCACCGCCGAGTTCAGCGTCCGCACATCCGAGGGCCGCTGAGCGGTCATGTCGAATCCAGCCGGTCACGGAAGAAGTAAAGGAGCCAGGCCACGCACCTGCGGGCCCGGCCCTCCGCGCCCGGATCAGGAGCCGCCATGACCATCGCACCCCTGTCCCCGTCCCCCCTGACTCCCCCCTCCACCCTCACCGTCCCCACCGGCCCCGCCCCCCTCACGCCCACCGCACCCCGGGCCGCCGCGCCGGCTGCCGGCCCCCACTACGCCGTACGCCTCGCCCGCGACGAGTCCGAGGTGCGTGCCGCCCAGCGCCTGCGCCACCAGGTCTTCGCCGGCGAGCTCGGCGCCCGCCTGGACGGGCCCGAGCCCGGCCTCGACTCCGACGCCTTCGACGCGTACTGCGACCACCTCCTCGTCATCGAGGAGGAGACCGAGCAGGTCGTCGGCACCTACCGGCTGCTGCCCCCCGAGCGCGCCGCCGTCGCCGGCCGCCTCTACTCCGAGGGCGAATTCGACCTCTCCGCCCTCGCCCCCATCCGCCCCGACCTGGTCGAGGTCGGCCGCTCCTGCGTCCACCCCGACCACCGCAACGGCGCCGTCATCGCCCTCATCTGGGCCGGCCTCGCCCACTACATGGACCGCTCCGGGCACAACTGGCTCGCCGGCTGCTGCTCGATACCGCTCGCCGACGGCGGGGTCCTGGCCGCCGCCACCCGCGAGGCCGCCCTGACCCGCAGCCTCGCCCCCGAGGAGTACCGCGTCACCCCGCACCTCCCCTGGAACCCCGAGGGCATCACCTTCCCCGACCGCATGGAGCTGCCCCCGCTGCTGCGCGGCTACCTGCGCCTCGGCGCCTGGGTCTGCGGCGAACCCGCCCTCGACGCCGAGTTCGGCTGCGCCGACCTGTACGTGCTGCTCTCGCTGCGCCGCACCAACCCGCGCTACCTGAAGCACTTCCGCTCGCTCGTGCCGGGCGCATGAACGGCTGGCTCCCCACCTCGCCCTGCACCCCCGAGGCCTGTGCGGGCCCTGAGGGGGGCACCGCGAGCGTCCCGCGGGCGGTCCTCCGGCTCACCGCCGCCGTCGTCCTGATCCTGCTGGGGATCCTGGGCGCCCCGCCGGTCCGGCTGCTGCCGGCCGGCCCCCGGCACACGGTCGTCCGCGCCTGGTCGGCCGCCCTGGTACGGGTTTTCGGCATACGGATCACCGTGCACGGCAACCCCGGCCCGGGCGGCGGCCGCCTCCTCGTCCCCAACCACATCTCCTGGCTGGACATCCCGCTCGTCGCCGCCGCCGTGCCCTGCCGGATGCTGGCCAAGAGCGACATCCGCGACTGGCCCGTCCTCGGCCGCCTCGCCGGGCGCGCCGGGACCCTGTTCATCGAGCGCGACAAGATCCGGGCCCTGCCCGCCACCGTCGAGACCATCACCGGCGCACTGCTCGCCGGCGACCGCGTCACCGTCTTCCCCGAGGGCTCCACGTGGTGCGGCCGCGCCCACGGGACCTTCCGCCGGGCCGCCTTCCAGTCGGCGCTGGACGCGCGGGTCCCCGTACAGCCCGTGCGGCTCGCGTACCTGCGCTGCGACGGGACCCCGGCCGGGGCGCCCGCCTTCGTCGGGGACGACCCGCTGACCGCCTCGCTGTGGCGGATCGCCCGGGCCCGCGGCGTACGGGCCGAGGTGAGGCTGCTGCCGCGGATCCCGCCGGGCCGGTACGCGCACCGGCGGGACCTCGCGGCAGCCGCTCAGCAGGCCGTGCTCGGAGCCTCAGCCCCGGCCCTGCTCCCCGGCATACCGGCTCAGCCGGCCGCGCCGTCGACGACCGACAAGGACAGCGCGAAGCGGCCCGCCGCGTCCGTCCACCACTGGGTCAGCTCCAGCCCCGCCGCCGCCAACTCCTTCCGCACGCCCTCCTGACGGAACTTCGCCGAGACCTCCGTCAGGATCTCCTCACCCGCGGCGAACGGCACCACCAGATCCAGCGCCCGGATCTTCACCACCAGATCCGCCCGGGCGCGCAGCCTCATCTCGATCCACTCCTGCTCCTTGTTCCACACCGCCACGTGCGTGAAGTCGGCGGTGTGGAAGTCCGCGCCCAGCTCCCGGTTGACGACCGCCAGCACGTTCTTGTTGAACTCGGCCGTCACCCCCCGCGAGTCGTCGTACGCCGACACCAGCACCGCCTCGTCCTTCACCAGGTCCGTGCCCATCAGCAGCGCGTCCCCGGGCGACAGCATCGCCCGTACGGACGCCAGGAACACCGCACGCTCCGGCGGCAGCAGGTTCCCGATCGTGCCGCCCAGGAACACCACCAGCCGGGGTCCGGGAGAGTCCGGCAGCTTCAGCGCGCGCGTGAAGTCGGCCAGCAGCGCGTGCACCCGCAGCCCCGGATGTGCCGCGAGCAGCGTCTCGGCCGCCCCCCGCAGGGCGCTCTCGCTCACGTCCACCGGTACGTAGGTGTCCAGCGCGGGCATCGCCTCGATCAGGTGCCGGGTCTTCTCCGAGGAGCCCGAACCCAGCTCCACCAGGGTGCGGGCGCCGCTCTCCGAGGCGATCTCCCGGGCCCGCTCCAGCAGGATCTCCCGCTCCGCGCGGGTCGGGTAGTACTCGGGCAGCCGGGTGATCTCCTCGAAGAGCTCACTGCCCCGCGCGTCGTAGAACCACTTGGGCGGCAGCATCTTCGGGAGGTGGGTGAGCCCGTGGAGCACGTCCGTGCGCAGCGCGGTCTCCGCCGCGTGCTCGTCGAGGGTCCGGGTCAACTGGAAGTTGGTCACGGGGAGTTCTCCTTGAGCGGGGTCAGTTCGACCCGTGAGCGGGTGGCGGTCAGCAGGGTCCGGTCGGGCACTTCGCACCACCGGGGGTCGTCGTCGTACGGCTCGGAGGCCACCACGGTGCGCCGGGCGCCCGCGTCGGCCAGGTACCAGAGCGAATCCCCCCACGCCGTGGCGGCGATCGCGACGCCGTCCGTCACCAACAGGTTCAGCCGCGAGCCGGGAGCCGCCGTGGCCAGCTCCCGGACCGGCTCGGCGAGCGCCGTGGCCAGGTCGTCCCCGGCCCGCAGCCGGTGCAGGACCAGCGCCCAGACCAGCGCCGAATCCGTGCGCGCGGCCAACCGGAGCAGCTCCGCGGGCGGCAGCCCGGCCGCGAGCGGGGCCGCCGCGTCCGGCCAGCCCCGTATCGCGCCGTTGTGGCTGAACAGCCACGGACCGTCCGAGAACGGCGCGGCCGCCGCCTCCCCGTCGGCCCCGGGCAGGGTGGCGTCCCGTACGGCGGCCAGCACGGCCCCGCTGCGCACCACCCGGGCGAGGTCGGCGAAGGTCAGGTCGGACCAGACGGGCCCGGACCGCCGGTAGCGGGCGGGCACCGGGTCGTCCTCCGCGTACCAGCCGATGCCGAAGCCGTCGGCGTTGACCGTGCCGGAGCGCTGCCGGCGCGGCTCCCAGGACTGGCGCACCAGTGAGTGCTCGGGCTCGCTCAGCAGCCGCCGCAGTTCCACCACCGGTCCCAGATAAGCGAGGTGACGGCACATCAGACGTCCCTCGCGGTGCGGAAGCCGGAGAAGATCTGCCGCCGCACCGGTAGGTCCCAGTTGCGGAAGGTGCCCCGGCAGGCCACCGGGTCCACCGCGAAGGAACCGCCCCGCAGCACCTTGTGCTCCGGGCCGAAGAACACCTCCGAGTACTCCCGGTAGGGGAACGCCCGGAAGCCGGGGTAGGGCAGGAAGTCGGACGCGGTCCACTCCCAGACGTCGCCGATCAGCTGGCGCACCCCGAGCGGGGAGGCGCCGGCCGGGTAGCTGCCCGCACGGGCCGGGCGCAGATGGCGTTGCCCCAGATTGGCCAGGGCCGGAGTCGGGTCCGCGTCGCCCCACGGGTAGCGGGCCGAGCGGCCGGCCACCGGATCGAAGCGGGCCGCCTTCTCCCACTCCGTCTCCGTCGGCAGCCGCCGCCCCGCCCAGCGCGCATAGGCGTCCGCCTCGTACCAGCTGACGTGCAGCACCGGCTCGTCCTCGGGCACCGGCTCGGTCACCCCGAAGCGGCGGCGCAGCCACTGCCCCGCCTCCCGGTGCCAGAACAGCGGCGCCTCCACGGAGTGTTCGCGGATCTGCTGCCAGCCCGCCGGCGCCCACCAGCGGGGCTCGTGGTAGCCGCCGTCCGCGATGAAGGCCAGGTAGGCGGCGTTGGTCACCGGTACCGTGTCGATCCAGAAGGCTGCGACGTCCCGGACGTGCGCGGGCCGCTCGTTGTCCAGCGACCACGGCTCGGCCGAGGTGCCCATGGTGAACGGGCCGCCGGGGACGAGGACTTCGGCGGAGAGCGGCGGATCGTAGGGGGCGTCCGGATCCGGCGCGGTCAGCACGGGCGCGCCCTGCCGCAGCTGATGGGTGATCAGCATCGTTTCGTCGTGCTGCTGTTCGTGCTGGGCGATCATCCCGAAGGCGAAGCCGTCGTCGAGGAGCGCACTGCCCTCCAGGGGAGTGCGCTCCAGCAGGTCGAAGACCCGGCCGCGCACCTCGGCCGCGTACCGGCGGGCCTCCCCGGGTCCGAGCAGCGGCAGCTTGGGCCGCTCGGCGCGGGGATGCTCGAAGGCGTCGTAGAGCGGGTTGATCTCGGGGCGCAGCGACTCGCGGCCGGCGACGTTGCGCAACAGCCAGAGCTCCTCCTGGTTCCCGATGTGCGCGAGGTCCCAGACGAGCGGGGACATCAGCAGCGAGTGCTGGGCGGTCAGGTCCTCGTCGCTCACGGCGTCGGTGAGCCCGGCAGTCCGCACGCGCGCGGCGGTCAGGGCGGCGGCCGCCCGCTCCCGCAGGGCTTCCCGGGACGGGTATGACGTGGTCACCGGCGGGCCTCCTTCCCGGTGAGCAGGGGGGACGGTTCGTCGGCCGGACAGCGACCGCGCAGCACGAAGCGCTCCGTGAACGCCCCGACCGTCTCCTGGACGTGCTCGCTCGCGCCCAGCCGGGGCAGGGCCTCGGCCGCAGCGAGGAAACAGGCCGTCGCGGCCGTCCGCAGCTCCGGATCGGCCAGGCCGTCCCGGGCGGCGGAGCGCCACAGCGGATTGCGGGGCGAGGGCCGCGGGCCGTGCGCGTCGGACAGCGCCTTCGTCGCCCGGTACGCGGTCTCGGCCGCCTCCGGATCGTCGAACAGCGCGTGCACGACCGCCAGCGGGACCAGCCAGCCGTCGTCGCCCGGCTGCGCGTCGATCATCCGCAGCTCCAGGTGGCCGCGTGGCCGCACCGGCGGGAACAGCGTGGTCAGGTGGTACTCCAGGTCCTCGGCGGTGGGCGCCCGCAGTGCGGGGCGGCCCGCGGGCCCGGAGCGCTCCGTCCGCCCGCCGTCACCAGCCGTACGCAGCCAGTCGCGGAAGGTCGTGCCCCGCGGCATCTCCCACGGTTCGCCCTCGTACGAGCGGACGCACATGACCTCGGTGTCCAGCGCCTGCCGCGTCCACGCGGCCCGCGGCTCCGCCTCCAGCGGCGGCGCGAGGGCGCGGCGGCTGTCGATGTCGCCCCAGACGCCCTGGCGGGCGCAGCGCCAGCCGGCGTACGGGCCCTCGTACGCGGGGGAGTTGGCGAAGGCGGCCACCAGCACCGCGCCCAGCAGGTGGGCGAGGCGCCAGCGCCGGCCGTGACCGAGCATGCCCGGCTCCTCGTACCCGGCGTCCACGCAGACCTGCACGGAGGCGGAGGCGCACATCATGACGCGCCCGGCCGGGCCGGTGCGGTCGAAGTAGGCCTCCATCGCGTCGTACCGCGGGCTGTTCAGCAGCCGCCGGTACGGGCGCCGTGGGTCGCGGCCGAGGCCGCGCAGGACCAGGCCGCGGGCCAGCAGGGCGGCGCGCACGGCGGTGAGGTCGGCCTGGAGGCCGTCCACGCATTCGCTGAGGGACGCGGCGGGGGCCGAGCTGAGTTCGAGCTGGCCGCCGGGTTCGACGGTCAGCCGCGAGTTCAGGGGCAGCGCGCGGGCGGCGGCGTGCGCGGCCCGCAGCCGCTCGGGGGACAGGTGCTGTTCGGGCCGTTCGGCATCCAGGACCAGCCATTCGAGCTCCGCGCCGACGAGGCGGGGCGGGCCGGTCTTGAAGCAGATGCCGTGAATCAGCTCCTCCGCCTCGGTCTCGCTGAGGGAGGCGTTGGGAGGTGGGACGGTCGCGCGTGGGGGAGTGGGTGAGTCCTGGGGCATACCGGTCCTCGTCTCCTGTGGTCGGCCGTGACATCACCCGTGCCTACCCCTCCCTGGGGCACAAATTCCTTTGCCGCCGATGGCCGGGGTACAGAGGATGGCGGCGTGAGCAGCAGATTGCGCGAGATCGCGCGGGAGAACGCGGAGATCCTGGCGGCCGGTGGCTACCGGACGCGGTCGGGACGGCAGGTCTCGCTGGCCGCCGCCCTGGCGGAGGCCAAGGCAGGAACCAGGATATATGGACCAAACCGGGTCGTTCCAGACGGAGGGGTCGTTCGTGGAGGCGGACCGACGGCCGTCGAGGTCACGGACGAGAGCACCACGGTCGCGGCCCGCAGGCTCGCGACGGGCGTCCCGGACGGCCCGGACGGCCCGGAGGCCGCCCCGGTCGCGGCTCTGAACTTCGCCTCGGCCCGCAATCCCGGGGGCGGTTACGTCCGTGGGGCCAAGGCCCAGGAGGAGGCGCTGTGCCGGGCCTCGGCCCTGTACGAGACCCTGCTGGAGGCCCCGGAGTACTACGAGGTCCACCGAGCCGAGCGCAGCACCTTCTACACCGACCGGGTGATTCACTCGCCCGGGGTGCCCGTGTTCCGCGACGACAGGGGCGAACTCCTGGAGACCCCGTTCCTGGTCGGCTTCCTGACCTCTCCCGCCCCGAACGCGGGCACGATCCGGCGGCAGGAGCCGCAGCGGGTGGCGGAGATCCCGGGGGCGCTGGCCCGACGGGCGGAGCTCGTGCTGGAAGTCGCCGCGCTGCACGGCTACCGGCGACTGGTCCTCGGGGCGTGGGGCTGCGGGGTGTTCCAGAACGACCCGGCGGAGGTGGCCGAGGCCTTCCGGGGACTGCTGGCGGCCCGGTTCGCGGGGGTGTTCGAGCGGGTGGTGTTCGGGGTGCTGGACCGCAAACCCGAGACGCGGGAGGCGTTCGAACGCGCCTTCACGGGCTTCGGGTCCTGAAGAGCGGAGCGGGACGGCGAGGGGCGGGGCGGGACGGTGAGGGCCCGGCCGCGGCTTGCCGTCCCGCCGCGGGCCTACGTCCAGCCGTAGCGCTCGCGCAGCCGCTCGACGACCAGCCGGAAGCGTCCCCGGTCCAGCGCGCAGGCCTCGCGCCGCATCCCTGACTCGTGCACCCGCAGCACCCGGTCGACGTCCACCCAGGACTCGCGGCCCGCGCTGTCCCAGGGTCCGGTCCCGATCGGCACCCACTCGTGGTCGTGGTCGTGCCGCTTGCTGGACAGCTGTACGGCGAGCAGGGTCCGCCCGCCCGCCTCCCGCGCGACGACCAGCACCGGCCGGTCCTTGCCGCGGCCGTCGTTCTCCTCGTACGGGACCCAGGTCCACACGATCTCGCCGGGATCGGGGTCGCCGTCGGGGTCGGGTGCGTACTCGGTGCGTACGGGGCCGATGGCGCGGGGATCGGCCTCGGAGGTCGCCGTGTTCCCGTCGCGGCCGGGCTGGTCGGTGCGGCCGTTGCCGTGATGCGAAAGTGCCGTCATCCCGCCGAGGCTACCGGTCCCGCGCCCGCGCCCCCGTGCGGCCGGGTCCGGGCGCTCAGGTCGTGTCCGCTTCCCGGTGGGAGCCCGTGCACAGCGCCCAGACGATGAAGAGGTTGACGACGACCAGGGTCAGCGCCCACCAGGGGTAGTACGGGATCCAGAGGAAGTTGGCGATCGCGCCCAGCCCGGCGACCACGATGCCGAAGTAGCGCCCCCACAGGAGTCCGCCGAGTACGGCGCAACCGGCGACGACGAGGGCGATGCCGAGGATGAGGTGGATCCAGCCCCAGCCCGTCAGGCTGAACTCGAACACGTAGTGGCGCGTCACGACGAACAGGTCGTCGCTGGCGACGGCAGCGATCCCTTCGAGGAACGCCATCGCCCCTCCGAAGACCATCAGCACTCCCGCCAGGAGAGTGGTGCCGGACGTGGGCGCGTGCCAGGGGCGCGGTCGCCCTTGGACTGCCTCGGGCCTGCTGGCGTCACTGACCATGTCGATCTCCCAGCTGCAAGGCCGGCGCGGTGGCCGGACCGGCGAGATCCCCCCGTTCAGCCTGTCACGCAGGCTCATCGTCGGCACTCCGGCCCCACGGCAGGCGGGCGCCGAGCCCGGCGGCCCGCCGGCTGTCACACCCCGGATCTCACGCGCCGCACCTCACACGCCGGTCCGCACCGGATCCGGCCGTCGCGCCGCCCAGTCCTGTGCCGCCTCCACCTGCGCGGCGAGCGCCAGCAGCAGCGGCTCGGAGTCCGCCGGACCCAGCAACTGGGCTCCCATCGGCAGCCCCTCGGCCGTGAACCCCGCCGGGACGTTCACCCCCGGCCAGCCCAGGACGTTCCACGTCCACGCGTACGGGCAGGCGGCGATCATCGCCCGGTCCGTGGCCATGGCACCGAGACCGGCCAGCGCTCCGATCCGCAGCGGCGGGGTGGCCGTCGTCGGGGTCAGTACCACGTCGAAACGGCCGAAGATCTCACCGACCCGCCGCCCCAGCGCCGCCTCCGCCCGGCGGGAGACCCGCAGGGCCGCCCCGCCCAGGATCCGGCCGGTCCGTACCGCCTCGCGCGTGCGCGGGTCCAGCAGCGCCGGATCGGGTACCCGCGCCGCCCAGTCCCGTACGCCGCTGGTCGCCCGGGGTACGAAGGTCAGGCCGATCGGGCCGTACCGCGGGTCCTCCGCCACCACCTCGTGCCCCAGCGCCTCCAGCCGCCCGGCCAGCCGCTCCACCGCCGAACGCACCTGCGGGTCGAGTGACTTGGATGTCGCGGTGAAGGGCATCCCGAAGGAGAGGGCGATCCGCAGCCGACGCGGGGTGCGCCGGGCCGCCTCGACCGCCGAGATGCGGGCCGGGCGGTGCAGGTCCTCGGGGTGCGGGCCGCTCGCGGCGTCCAGCAGGAGCGCCGCGTCGGCGACCGTACGGGCCAGTACGCCGTTGACCGTGAGCCCGTGGAAGGACTCCGGCTCCGGCCAGGTGGAGATGCGCCCGCGCTGCGGTTTCACGCCGATCAGGTGGGTCCAGGCCGCCGGGATCCGGACCGAACCGGCACCGTCCGAGCCGAGCGCCGCCGGGATGAGGCCCGCCGCCACGGCCGCCGCCGAGCCGCCCGAGGACCCACCGGGCGAGTAGGCCGGGTTCCACGGATTGCGGGTCGCACCGAAGGCCTCGCCCTCGGTGAAGGGCCACTGTCCGAGCTCCGGCGTCTGGGTCTTGCCCACGATGACCGCACCGGCCGCGCGCAGCCTCCGTACCGCCTCGCTGTCGGCGGTCTTCGGGGCGAAGACTCCGCCGCAGCCGAAGGCGGTCGCCTCCCCGGCCAGGTCCATGTCGTCCTTGACCGCGAGCGGTACGCCCAGCAGGGGCAGCCGCTCGCCTGCGGCCAGCCGCCGGTCCGCCGCGTCCGCCTCGGCGAGCGCGGCGTCGGCGCGTACGGTCCGGAAGGCGTTCAGCTCCGGCTGCGCCACCGCGATCCGGCGCAGCGCCTCCTCGGTCAACTGCCGTGCGGACACACTGCCTTCTGCGAGCGCCGTAGCCATCTCGACCAGGCCGGCCGACACTTCCGACATCGCGCACCACTCCCCCTGTTACCGTTCGGTAGGAAGACGGTACGGGGGACCCACCGGGCACGACTACCCGTGCAGGCCCCGACGTTGGGGATGAGCGGGCGGTCAGAGCAGGGCCGAGACGTCCTCGCCCCAGGAGGAGAGCGTGTCGACGGCCCGCCAGCGGTGGGGGCCGTCACCGAGGGCCGCGGCGAGGACCAGGTCACGGTGCCCGGGGCGCCGGTCGGCCAGGGCGGGCAGCCGGAGCAGCGGCAGGAGCACGCCGAGGGCCGCCTCGCGTATGACGGGGGAGCCTGCGGTGAGGAAGGGCTGCACGGCCGTGTGGAACTCCGGGGCGAGGTCGAGGAACGCGTCGAGGTCCTCCTCGTCGCCGTAGGGCCGCCCCTGCTGGGCGATCGCGTCGACGAGCGACTCCCCCAGCCAGGTCATCAATCCGGCGCGCAGCGGGAACGGGGCCTGCGGACCCAGGTCGTACACCTCGTACTCGCTGCGGTCGGTGACCTGCGCCAGGGTCCGCGGGTCGCCCAGGACCGCCGCCACGTACCGGGCCGCGGGCGCCGTGGCGGTGTAGAAGACGTTCCCCCGGGTGAGGGCTTCGGCCAGGCATCGAAGGGCGTACCCCTGGACGCGCGGATCGTCGTCCAGCAGCTCCCGCAGGATCACGGGCGTCTCCGGTGCCACGTCCGGGCAGCAGTGCTCCACGGCGTTCCAGTCCGTGCGCAGCAGCAGGGCTCCCGGGTCCACCCGGCCGTCGTACTCCACCTCATCGCTCATGGCACCAGTCTGGCAACCGCCACTGACACCGGGCGAACCCGCCGCCGTTGGAGAGCGCCCGATGCCGGCAGGCGAAGGAGACGGCCTAGATCCAGCCCTCCAGGGAGGCCATGAACCCGTCGAAGTCGTCGCGATGGATGGTGTGTCCGGCCCCGGCGACCGAACGCACGTGGAACCCGCGGCTCCTGAGCAGCTCCGCCCGCTCCGGCGAGATCAACCGGCTCGGATCGGCGAGCTGGACCAGCGACGGCACCACCGGCGCCGTCGGCATCAGGTCGGCGCCGAGCAGCGGGGCGAGGCTCAGGGCCGTCCGCTCGTCCCACAGCGCCAGGGTCGCCAGCTCGATGTCGACGTCCACGTCCTCCCAGCGCGGACTCATCGCCCGGATCTCCTCCCAGGTCGCCGACTTGAACCGGGCCAGTAGCTCCGGGCCGAAGTCCTCCGCGGGGGCGGCCAGGTGCCAGCCGGGGTCGGAGTACACCGCCCGCCGCGGCTTCAGCCGGTCCACCGCGAGCGACAGGGTGAGGCCGCCGAGGGAGTGGCCGAGGGCGAGTTCGGCGTCGGCCGGCAGCGTCTCGACCACGTCGTCGGCGTAGAGCTCCGGACTGTACGCGCCACGGCCGCTGGCCCCGTGGCCCCGCAGGTCCACGGCGATGACGCGGTAGCCGCGGTCGGCGAGGGCGGGGCCGACCCGGCGCCAGGTCCGGTGGTCGGTCATGATGCCGTGGATGAGGAGGGCGATGCGGTCGCCCTCGCCCCAGGTCTGGGTGTGCAGCTGCACGGTGGTGCCCTTCTTGAGTTTCGAGGGTGTGAACTGTGCTCGGGGAGCGGCGAGTTGTGGTGGAGGGGGACTGGTGGTGCGGCGTCCCGGTCAGCGCACGCTGCGGATCGGCTTCACCGCCAGCGCCCCCGCCACCGCCAGCACGGCCGCGACGACGAACAGCGCGGTGTACCCGCCGCTGAGCGAGACGATCACCGAGGCGATGAACGGGGCGACGATCTGCGGGCCGGCGTTGGCGATGTTGAGCACGCCCATGTCGCGGGCCGCGTCCTCGGCCTGGGGGAGCACCATCGTCACGAGCGCGGTGTCCACCGCCATGTAGCAGCCGAACGCCAGCCCGTTGACCAGGGAGAAGGCCAGCATCGCGGTCCAGCTGGCCGACACGGCCGGGAGGACGAGCGCGACGGCCGACAGCAGGGCGGAGGCGCCGACGAAGAGCTTGCGCCGGTCGAAGCGGTCGGAGAGATATCCGCCGAGGACGGTGGAGACGACCATCGCCACACTGCTCAGCGGCAGCAACACCGCCACCGCGGCCTCCGGTTCCATGCCGTCGGGCAGCACGGTGTGGTCCTGGAGGATGTAGAGCTGGTAGCCGGTGACCGCGAAGTACCCGAGGACGAGCAGCGCCCGTCCGATGAACGCCCACCGGAAGTCGTGGTGGCGCAGGGCGCTCGCGAAGGCGGCGAGCTGGGCCCTGACCGGCAGCGGGGCGCGGGCCGGGAGGCGTTCCTCGCGGCTGCAGGCGGTGAACAGGACGGCGGCCCCGGCCACGAGAGCGCCGAACACGAGATACCCGGTGCGGTAGTCGTCGGAGAAGGCCGCGCCGAGCAGCGCACCGAGGGTGGAGCCGAAGGGCAGTCCGAGGCCCACGGCCGCGGAGGCCTTGCCGCGGGCGCTCAGCGGCACCCGGTGGGGGACCACGGAGGTGAGGGCCGCCTGGTAGACGTTCATGACGGCCTGGCCGAGGCACCAGGCGATCGTGATCAGCAGGATCGTGTCGGCGAGGCCGAGCAGGAACATCGCCGGGACGGCGGCGAGTCCGCCGCCGAGGATCCAAGGGTTGCGCCGTCCGCTGCGGTCGGACAGGGCGCCGGCGACGGGGTTGAAGACCGTGGCGAAGATCGCCGAGACCCCCGCTATCAGGCCGAAGTTCGCCACCTTGTTCGCCGGGTCGATGTCCTCGACCTGGAGCGCGAGCAGGACGCCGGCCACGCCGACGTAGAGCGCGTACATGGCGGAGTTCCCGACGAGCAGGAGGGGGAGCAGGCCGCGACGCGCGGGTCCCGGGCCGGGGCCGGGGCTGGGACGGGGACCGGGGTCGGCGGACGCGCCGGTGGTGGCTGCGGTGGAACCGGTGTCGGGGGAGGAAAGGGCCACGGTGCCCTCCTGGGCGGTCGCGGGCGGACGGAGGGAGAGCGAGGGGTGGGGCTGGGTGCGCGCCGCCCGGTCGCGACGGCGGGGGTGCGACGGAGCGCGACAGGGCGGCGGCACGGCGGGGCACGTGCGTGCGCACGTGCGATGACACATCCGTCGGCACGTCCGTCGACGGGGATGTCACGCCAGTGGTTACACGTGTCAATGACGCGTGTAACCACTGTCTAGCATTCGTTTCAGGCCATCCGCCAGCCCCTGGGCGCAACCGGTCTGGAAAGATGCCACGGCAATGTCTCAGTCATCGAAGTCGCCGAAGCCGGCGAAGCCGCCGCAGGCGGCCTCCGGATCGCCCACGCCGACACCCCCCGTTCCGACCAGCGCCGACGTGGCCCGCCTCGCCGGGGTCTCGCGCGCGACGGTCTCGTACGTGCTGAACAACGCGGAAGCCGTGCGCATCAGCGAGCCGACCCGCCGCAAGGTCCGCGAGGCCGCCGAGGAACTGGGATACGTCCCGCACGCCGCCGCCCGCAGTCTGCGCGCCGGGCACACCCGGATCGTGCTGCTGCCCACCCCCAACGTGCCGATCGGCCCGCTGTACAGCGCCTTCCTCAACGAACTCCAGTGGGCGCTGCGCCGGCTCGACTACACGGTGGTCCAGTACGGCAGCCTCGGCCTCAGCGGGGACGAGGCCGTGCGGGCGTGGGCGGAACTGCGTCCCGTGGCGGTGATATCCCTCGGCGAGATCACCCTCTCCGCGCGCAACGTCGCCACCCTGAAGCGGGCCGGGGCCCGCGCGGTGATCACCATGGGCCCGGCCGGTGTACCCGGGGCGCACGCACTGGTCATGGACCAGCAGGAGGTCGGCGCCCGCGCCGCGGCCCATCTCGTCGAGCGGGGCCGGCGGCGGATCGGTGTGGTCGTCCCGGAGGAGGAGGGGCTGGAGCTGTTCTCCGCGCCCCGGCTGGCGGGCGCCCGCTCCGTGGCGGGCGCCGAGGAGTCCGGCGCGCAGGCGGTACGGGTCGAGCCCGTTCCGATGGCGTACTCCGAGGAATCGGCGGCGGCGCTCGCGGCCCGCTGGCGCGGGCTCGGGCTGGACGCGGTCTTCGCGTACAACGACGAGTACGCGATGCTGCTGATGCGCGCCTTCCAGGACGCGGGGCTGCGCGTCCCCGAGGACGTCGCCGTCATCGGCGCCGACGACCTCCTCATCGGGCGGCTGCTGCGGCCCCGGCTGAGCACGGTGCGCCTCGAGATGCCGACGGGTGACCACCTGGCCTCGCTGGTGGACCACGCGGTGCGGGAGCCGTCGGAGGTCACGGAGCGGCACGACCTGACGGCGGCCGCGGCCGTGCACCGCGAGTCGACCTGACGCCGCCCCGCTCGGGCACCCGGTCCGCGGGCCCGCCGGCCGCCCCACGCGGGGCACCCGGTCCGCGGGCCCGCCGGCCGCCCCACGCGGGGCACCCGGTCCGCGGGCCCGCCGGCCGCACTCGTCCGTGGCCCCGGTCCGCCGCCCGGCCGTCCTTGCCCGCGGCCCGCGGTCCGGCGCCGTGTCCGCGGCCCCGGTCCGGCACCCCGTACCGCGGCCCGTTCCGTCCCGGCCGGGTCGACGGAGGGCCGGGGGGCCGTTGACAGGCGGTGACGTGCGGACGGAGACTGCGGGCGCGCCCCACCGGGCGTGCCCGGCGGCGTGTCGCGGTGCCCACACCGGCGTCGTGCCCACCTCGGCATCGGCGCCCACACGGCGCCGGTGCGCCGCCGCCGTACGGATCCGCCCAGGAGAGACCCCATGAGCATCCGCACCGTCCGCGACGTCTACGTCGTCGACGCCGTCCGCACCCCGATCGGAAAGTTCGGCGGGGCCCTCGCCGGGGTCCGCCCGGACGACCTGGCCGCGCACGTCGTGCGCGCGCTGGTGGACCGTACGCCCGACCTCGATCCGGCCCGTATCGACGACGTCGTCTTCGGCGACGCCAACGGCGCGGGCGAGGACAACCGCGACGTGGCCCGGATGGCCGTCCTGCTGGCAGGCCTCCCGGTGAGCGTCCCCGGAGTCACCGTCAACCGGCTGTGCGGATCCGGACTCGAAGCCGTGATCCAGGCCGCCCGCGCCATCGCGCTGGGCGACGCCTCCGTGGCCATCGCGGGCGGCGTCGAATCGATGAGCCGCGCCCCCTGGGTGGTCCAGAAGCCCGAACGGGCCTTCCCCGCCGGGCACCAGCAGATGTGGTCCACCACCCTCGGCTGGCGGATGACCAACCCGCGGATGCCCGCGGAGTGGACCGGCTCGCTCGGCGAGGGCGCCGAACTCGTCGCCGACAAGTACGCCGTCACCCGCGAGGCGCAGGACGCCTTCGCCCTGGAGAGCCACCGCAAGGCCGCGGCCGCCTGGGCCGCCGGACTCTACGACGGCGAGGTCGTCCCGTACGAGGGCGTGGACCTCGTACGGGACGAGTGCATCCGCGAGGGTTCCACCCCCGAGGCGCTGGCCCGGCTGAAGCCGGCCTTCCGGACGGACGGCCGGGGCACCGTCACGGCCGGCAACGCCTCCCCGCTCAACGACGGCGCCGCGGCCCTGCTGTTGACCGACGAGGCGGGCCTGGCCGCCACCGGCCGGGAGCCGCTCGCCCGGATCAGCGCCTCCGCCGTGACGGGGATCGAGCCCCAGCTCTTCGGGCTGGGCCCGGTGGACGCGGTGCAGCGGGCCCTCGGCAAGGCCGGTCGCGGGCTGACCGACCTCTCCGTCCTCGAACTCAACGAGGCTTTCGCCGCGCAGGCCTTGGGCTGCCTGGCGGCCTGGCCGGAGCTGGACCCGGCCGTCGTCAACCCGCGCGGCGGCGCCATCGCGATCGGCCACCCGCTCGGTGCCTCGGGCGCCCGCCTGGCCGGTTCGGTCGCCCACCAGCTGGCGGCGGCCGGCTCCGGCACCGGCATGGCGGCGCTGTGCATCGGCGTCGGGCAGGGCATCGCGCTCGTCCTGGAGCGCTGAGCCCGCCCCGGCACCGCCCTGGTGGTGTCCCGTCCTGGTGGTGCACCGTCACCACCAGGGCGTCGACCATTTCCGGTCAGCGCCTGCCGCCAACTGCCCAATAACTGAACAGAAGTGGAGCCTCCTGTCTGGCACGATGACGCGTGCTGCCGCCCCCCCTCGCCCGGCACCCCGCCCATCCCCACCCGGAGGCCCCGCGCCATGCCGCTCCTCGACCCGACGCTCTGGCAGGACGGACCCACCCTCACCGGCGGCGCCGCCCCGGTCGTCGAACCCGCCACCGGCCGCACCCTCGCCACCCTCGACCTCGCCGCGCCCGCCGACGTGGCGGAGGCCGCCGTACGGGCCCGAGCCGCGCAGCAGGACTGGGCGCGCGCCACCCACCCGGAGCGGGCCGCCGTGCTGCGTCGCGCCGGGGACCTGTTCGCCGCCCACGCGGACGAGCTGCGCGAGTGGCTGGTCCGCGAATCGGGCTCGATACCCGGCAAGGCCGACTTCGAGCTGCACGTGGCCGCGCAGGAGTGCTACGAGGCCGCCGCGCTGGCCTCGCGCCCGGTCGGGCAGGTGCTGCCGAGCGAGGCGCCGCGCCTGTCCTTCACCCGGCGGGTACCGGCCGGGGTGGTCGGGGTGGTGGCCCCCTTCAACGCCCCCCTGATCCTGGCGATCCGCTCGGTCGCACCGGCCCTGGCGCTCGGCAACGCGGTGCTGCTCAAGCCGGACCGGCGGACCGCCGTCTGCGGCGGCCTCGCCCTCGCCGCGGTGTTCGCCGCCGCCGGCCTGCCGGCCGGGCTGCTGCACGTCCTGCCCGGCGGCGCCGAGACGGGCGCCGCGGTGGTCGCCGACCCGCGGGTCCGGGTCGTGTCCTTCACCGGATCGACGTCGGCCGGACGCACCGTTGGTGAGCTGGCGGGTCGTCACCTCAAGCGCGCGCACCTGGAGTTGGGCGGAAACTCCGCCCTGGTCGTGCTCCACGACGCCGACGTCGAGGCCGCCGTCGCCCAGGCCACCTGGGGCAGCTTCTTCCACCAGGGTCAGATCTGCATGACCGCCGGGCGGCACCTCGTACACGCCTCGCTCTACGACGAGTACGTCGAGCGGCTCGCCGCGCGCGCCGAGGAACTGGCCGTGGGGGACCCGTACCGCGAGCAGGTCCACCTGGGGCCGCTGATCGACCGCGCCCAGGTGGAACGCGTACACGCCCTCGTGGAGGCCAGCACCGGGGCCGGGGCCAAGCTCGTCGCCGGCGGTACCCACCGGGACCTCTTCTACCGGCCGACCGTACTGGCGGGCGTCGGCGACGACACCCCCGCCTACACCGAGGAGGTCTTCGGCCCGGTGGCGCCCGTACGCTCCTTCGTGACGGAGGACGAGGCGGTCGCCCTGGCCTCGGCGGGCCCGTACGGCCTCTCCCTCGGGATCGTGACCCGGGACGCGGCTCGCGGGCTCGACCTGGCCGAACGGATCCCCACCGGGATCGCGCACGTCAACGACCAGACGGTCAACGACGAGGCCGTCGCCCCGTTCGGCGGAGTCGGAGCTTCCGGCACGGGCGCGCGGTTCGGCGGCGAGGCGAACCTGGACGCCTTCACGGAACTGCGCTGGACCACGGCCCGCAGCACCCCGGCCGCCCACCCCTTCTAGGCTCACTCCGGAAACGGGCGGAATGCCCGGGGCGGGTCGTTCGTTCAAGGAGCAGTCGGTTCAATCAGGAGGTCTGGACACCGTGGCTACAGTCGAGCTCACCAAGGAAAACTTCGACCAGACGGTCAGCGAGAACCCGTTCGTGCTGATCGACTTCTGGGCGGGCTGGTGCCGGCCGTGCCTGCAGTTCGCCCCGGTCTACGAGCGGGCCTCGGAGGCCCATCCCGACCTGCTCTTCACCAAGGTGGACACCGAGGCGCAGCAGGAGCTGGCGGGTGCCTTCGAGATCACCTCGATCCCGACCCTGATGATCGTCAGGGACCAGGTGGCCATCTTCGCCCAGCCCGGCGCCCTGCCGGAGGCGGCGCTGACCGACCTCATCGAGCAGGCCCGCGCGCTGGACATGGACGAGGTGCGCGCCAAGATCGCCGCGCAGCAGGGCGGCGCGCAGGCCCCCGGCACCGAGGGTCCCGGCACGTCGGAGGCCTGAAATCCGAAGCCTGGAGTCTGACGTCCGAAGTCTGACGTCCGACGTCCGAGGGAGCATGGGCCGGGGCGGTCCGCCGCCCCGGCCGGGTGCGTGCGCGCGTCCTACGGGCGGACCGTAAGGCCGTCCAGGGTGAGGTCGAGCAGGCGCTCGGCCTGCTGTCGGTGTGCGGCGCCCGCCGAGGTGAGGGCGATGCCCTCCAGGGCGGCGGCGACGTCGGTGGGCCCGATGTCGGTACGGATCGCCCCGGCGGCCACGCACGCGTCCATGAGCGAGGTGATGGCGGCCAGGACCATCTCCCGGCTCTGCCCGTAGGGGTTGCCTCCCGCCGAGGCGAGGGCGCGCAGCGCGTCGATCATGCCGTACTTGGCGGTGACGTAGTCAAGGAAGAGGCGGGTCCACGCGCGCAGTGCCTCGACGGGCGACTGCCGCGCGAGCAGGGCGGGGACCGCGTCGCACAGGTGGGCCAGCTCGTTGCGGTAGACCGCCTCGACCAGGGCCTCCCGGGTGGGGAAGTTGCGGTACAGCGTCGCGCTGCCCACGCCCGCCTCCTTGGCGATGCGCTCCATCTGCGCGTCCAGCCCCTCTGTCGTGAACACGCGCACGGCGGCGGTGAGGATCTTCTCCCGGTTGCGCCGTGCGTCAGCCCGCATCGGTCGGCTCGGTCCGTCGGCCATCAGTGCTCGCCATCCCCTCTCGGGTGCCCTTGGGCTGCCCGGAACTTGCCAAGTGGGGACGTCCCCACTTAGCTTGAAGTAAGTGGGGGGATCCCCGCTTTCACTGTAGGTCACCGTGGTGACCGGAGCACACCCAGGAAACGGGAGCTGACCATGTCGGGCATCCAGGGGAAAGTCATCGCGATCACGGGAGCCGGCAGCGGCATCGGCGAGGCGACCGCGAACCACCTCGCCGAGCGGGGCGCCCGGCTCGTGCTCGGCGGCCGCAGGCAGGACCGGTTGAACGCGGTCGTGGACGGCATCACGGCCAAGGGCGGCACCGCCATCGGCGTCGCCGTCGACGTCACGCGCCGCGAGGACCTCCGGCGCCTGACGGACACGGCCGTCGACCAGTTCGGCCGCCTCGACGTCCTCGTCTCCAACGCCGGCACGATGGCCGTCTCGCCCTTCGACGACCTGCGCCAGGACGACTGGGACGCCATGGTCTCCACCCACGTCACCGGCCTGCTCAACGGCATCGCGGCGGCACTGCCCGTCTTCCGCCGGCAGCGCAGCGGCCACTTCGTCAACGTCGGCTCCACCGCGGCCCACGTCGTCAAGTCCCCCCAGGCCGTCTACGCGGCCACGAAGACGGCCGTCAAGGTACTCAGCGAGGGGCTGCGCCAGGAATCGGGCCCGGACCTGCGCGTCACCCTCGTCTCGCCCGGCCTCACCCACACCGAGGGCGTGGGCAAGGGAGCCGGCCCCGAGGTCGCGGCCGCGATGACCCGGCAGCGCGACGAGATCGCCATGCCGCCCTCCGCCGTCGCGTCCGCCATCGGCTACGCCATCGAGCAGCCCGACGGCGTCGACGTCGGCGAGATCGTCGTCCGGCCCACCGCTCAGGCCTGACCCCGACGCAGCCGCCGCGCGGCCTCGAACCGGGCCTGCTCGGGCCGTTGCCGCACCACGCCGCTTCCGCGCGGCATCTCGGGCATGTCCCGCGGAGCACACGTACAGTGGCGGGCTATGAGCCCCTGACCGGGATTCCTGTGGGTCCTGGCGGACCCTGTGGAACCCTTGGAAGGTGTCTATGTCGGAAGCCGTGGAGTACGACGTCGTGGTGCTCGGTGGGGGACCGGCCGGCGAGAACATCGTCGACCGGACCGCCGCCGCCGGTCTGAGCACGGCTCTCGTCGAGAGCGAACTCGTGGGCGGCGAGTGCTCGTACTGGGCCTGCGTGCCCAGCAAGGCGCTGCTGCGCCCGGTCCTGGCCCGGGCCGACGCGCGCCGGGTGCCGGGGCTGGCGGCGGCCGTCGCGGGCCCCCTGGACACGGCGGCGGTGCTCGCGCACCGCAACTACTGGACCGGCGACTGGAAGGACCAGGGCCAGCTCGACTGGCTCGACTCCATCGGCGCCCACCTCTACCGGGGCCACGGCCGCCTCTACGGGGTCCGCAAGGTCGCCGTCACCAGCCCCGAGGGCGAGCACCACGTGCTGTCGGCCCGGCACGCCGTGGTCGTCGCCACCGGCACCCGGGCCGTCGTCCCGGACCTGCCCGGCATCGCCGGCGCCCGCCCGTGGACCAGCCGCGAGGCGACCTCGGCGCAGGAGGTCCCCGGCCGGCTGCTGATCGTCGGCGGCTCGGTGGTGGCCGCCGAGATGGCCACCGCCTGGCAGGGCCTCGGATCCCAGGTCACCATGCTGGTGCGCGGCTCCGGGCTGCTGCCGCGCATGGAGGACTTCGCGGGGGAGCTGGTCGCCGAAGCGCTGCGCGAGGCCGGGGCGGTGATCCGTACGGACGTGGCCGTCGAGGCGGTCGTACGGGACGGCTCGACGGGGCCCGTCCGGGTGGTGCTGGAGGGCGGCGAGACCCTGGAGGGCGACGAACTGCTGATGGCCACGGGCCGGGCGCCGCGGACCGACGACATCGGGCTGGAGACGGTGGGCCTGCCCGCCGGGACGTGGATCGACGTGGACGACACCCTCCGGGTGCCCGGCCACGACTGGTTGTACGCCGTCGGCGACGTCAACCACCGGGCGCTCCTCACCCACCAGGGCAAGTACCAGGGCCGGATCGCGGGCGCCGCGATCGCCGCCCGCGCGGCCGGCGCCCCGCTGGACACCGGCCCCTGGGGCGCGCACACGGCCGCCGCCGACACCCGCGCCCTCCCGCAGGCCGTCTTCACCGACCCGGAGGCCGCGGCGGTCGGCCTGACCCTGGCCGAGGCCGAACGGGCCGGGCACCGGGTGCGCGCCGTCGACTACGACCTGGCCAAGGTCTCGGGCGCGGGCCTGTACGCCGACGGCTACCGCGGCCGCGCCCGGATGGTCGTCGACCTCGACCGCGAGGTCCTCCTCGGAGCCACCTTCGTCGGCCCGGGCGCGGCCGAGCTGGTCCACGCGGCCACCATCGCGGTCGCGGGGGAGGTCCCGATCGAGCGGCTGTGGCACGCGGTTCCGGCCTTCCCGACCATCAGCGAGATCTGGCTGCGGCTGCTGGAGGCCTACCGGGGGTGAGGCCGGGGGCGCGGCGCGTCCCTCGGCCGGTTGCCGGTTCCGGCGTTCATTCGGCGATCTCGGTGCGTTCCCACCACTCGTAGACCGTGAGCCGCCCCTGCGGGTCGTCCTGCTGCCGTGAGGTGGGCTTGAAGTGCTCGTATCCACCGCGGTGCGGGACCTTCAGGTCCTCGCCGGGCGAGGCGATCGGGACGATCCGGACCGGCAGGTCGTCCGGGCCGCCCTCCAAGGCTGCCTTGTTCGTCATGGCCCCAGTGTTCCCACGCGGGGGGCCGTGCGCATCACGAAGCCACCCGACCCCCGGTCGGGCCGACCCGGTACACCTCGGTGAGCGCGGGGGCCGGTACGGGTGGCCGTACGGGCGCGTGGCCCCCACCGGCGGTGCGCTCGCCTCCTCCGGATCCGGGGGAGAGCGCCGGAGTACCGCCGCGGGCCGCCCTGTTGAATGGATGTCGCACGCATCTCTCGACCAGGCGAAGGAGACACCGCTCGTGATCGTGATCGCCCACCTCAGCGACATCCATCTCGACGGCGGCCCGCGGGCGGCCGACCGCACCCGCGCCGTCATGGAGTACCTCGACGGTCTGCCGTACGACCTGGACGCGGTGCTGGTGAGCGGGGACATAGCCGACCACGCCGCCCCCGCCGAGTACGAGGAGGCCGCCAAGCTGCTGCGCTCGCGGCACCCGCTGGTGGTCTGCCCAGGCAACCACGACGAGCGGACCGCCTTCCGGCAGGGCCTGCTGGGTGAGCGGGACCCGTCGTCCGCGGCGCCGGTCGACCAGGTGCTGCGCGGCCCCGGCTTCGTGCTCGCCGTGTGCGACTCCTCCGTTCCCGGCGCCGACCACGGCCTCCTGGAGGATTCCACCCTGGCCTGGCTGGACGGCGTACTGACCGACACTCCGCAGGAGACCCCGGTCCTCGTGGCCTTCCACCACCCGCCCGTCCCGCTGCACACCCCGTACGTCGACGAGATCCGCCAGTTCGGGGAGGAGCGGCTCGCCGCCCTGGCCGCACGGCACCCGCACCTCACCGCCTTCCTGTGCGGGCACGCCCACACCGCGGCCGCCACCACCTTCGCGGGGCGACCCGTGCTGGTGGCGCCGGGCGTGGTCTCCACCCTGCGGCTCCCGTGGGAGCACCCCTCGGGCGCCTCCGAGCACGTCCACCTCGACGAACCACCCGCCGTCGCCTTCCACTTGATCGGCGACGACGGGCGGCTGACGACCCACTACCGGGTGGTCGTGGACCGCCGGTAGCTGCGTCCGTCACGGGTCCGCGTCAACAGGCCCGAGGTGATCAGGTACCTCCGCAGCGCCGAACAGTCCTCGTGCACGGTGCGCAGCGCGGAGTTCACCTCGGGCTCCGTGTACTCCCGGTCCACCGTGAAGAGCGTCTCCGTCAGGTGGACGAGCAACTGCTCGCGCCGGGCGGCCCTGCGCGGGATCACGAGGAGCCGCCCGCCGGAGAAGAGGTCGCCGACGTCCCGTCGCTCCTCGCGCGGGGCGGTCCGTCGCTGATGTTCGGTGCTCTCAGACATGAGGGCGAGCTTGCCCCTCCGGCACCCCGACGGGCAACGCAGTTTCCGGTGCGAAGGCGTCGAGGCAGTCCTCACCGCCCGTCCACCGGACGTCGAGCTGTTGGCGGACCAGGAGCCAGCCCTCCGGGCCGCGCCGGAAGTCCCACGCGTACGCGCCGCCCATGGAGTAGGTCGCGGAGGGCGTCGCGGGTGCGGTGACGGCGACGAACCACATGTAGCCGATGCCGCTCGCCCGGTCTCCCGCCACCTCGAACTGCATGTTCAGGATGTGGTGTTGCATGCCCGGGTAGGGTGCTTCCGCCTCCTCCACCCTCGCCCGGATCGCCTCCTTCCCGTGCGTCTCGCCCCACGGCCCGAACTCCAGCACCGCGTCCTCGGCCCAGCAGTCGATCCAGGTCTGCCAGTCCTTGCGGTCCAGTGCCCGCCAGCCGCGGACCAGCAGGGTGCGCAGAGCCTCCTTGTCCTCCAGGTCCCGCAGTCTGCGGACCAGGCCGTCGTGGGCGGAATCCGTGGGCGCCACCTCGGCGCCCTCCCTCCCGGCGGGGGTCACCGGGCGCCCGCGAGGGGGCGGACGACGATCTCGTTCACGTCGACCTGCGGCGGCTGGGCAACGGCGTAGGCGATCGCGTCCGCGATGGCCGAGGCCGGCAGCGCCACGGCCCGGTAGGCCTTCATCGCCTCCCTCGCCTCCGGATCGGAAATGCCGTCCGCGAGCTCGGACTCGGTCACGCCGGGGGAGACGAGGGTGACCCGGATGTCCCCGGCCGACTCCTGCCGCAGGCCTTCGGAAATCGCACGGACGGCGTACTTGGTGGCGCAGTAGACGGCGGCGGTGGGGGAGACCTCGTAGGCGCCGATGGAGGCGACGTTGACGAAGTGCCCGCCGCCCTGGGCGCGCATCACGGGCAGGGCGGCGGCGATCCCGTGCAGGACGCCCCGTACGTTGACGTCGATCATGTGGTCCCACTCGTCGGTCCTGAGCGCTGCCAGCGGCGACAGGGGCATCACGCCCGCGTTGTTCACGAGGGCGTCGATCCGGCCGTACGCGCGGACCGTGGCGTCGACGAACGCGCGCACGTCCGCGGCGTCGGTGACGTCCAGCGTCCGGCAGGCGGCGGTGCCGCCCGCCGCGGTGATCTCCTCGACCAGTCGCTCCAGCCGGCCGCTGCGGCGGGCGCCGAGCAGGACCCGGTGCCCGTCCGCCGCCAGACGGCGTGCCGTGGCCTCTCCGATACCGCTGCTCGCACCGGTGACGGCGACGGTCCTCGGCCCGGTCATGACGGTCTGCTTCATGTCTGTTCCTTCTTGTCGAACGGCCTTTGCGGGCAAGGCCTTTGCATGAACGGCCTTCTCCCGCACGGCCCTCTCGCTGCGGACGGCTTTCGGCCGCCCCGTCCTGCGGAGTCTGGGCGGCGGCGGACGGAGGGACCAGGACGGGCCGTGCCTGGGTACGACGCACCCCGGCACGCGCCGGCGGAGCGGTCTAGTCTGGCGGGATGACAGGCAACGCCCTCGGGGACTTCCTTCGCGCGCACCGGGCACGGCTGCGGCCCGCCGACGTGGGACTGGCCTCCTACGGCCCGCGCCGGGTGGCCGGACTGCGGCGGGAGGAGGTCGCCGTCCTCGCCGGCATGAACTCCGACTACTACGCCCGACTCGAACAAGGCCGCGAGCAGAGCCCCTCGCCACAGATCCTCGAAGCGATCGGCGCCGCCCTGCGCATGGACCACGAGGCACGCGACCACCTGTTCCGGCTGGCGGGCACCCTCCCGGACGGGCAGCGCACCCTGCCGAGGGAGACGGTCAGCCCGGTGCTGCGCCAGTTGCTCGACGGGTACGCGAACACCCCGGCGTTCGTCCTCAACCCGGCGCTGGACGTGCTCGCGGCCAACAGCCTGGCGGACGCGCTCTTCTCACCGTTCGAGAAGGCGGACAACCTCGCCCGCATGACCTTCCTCGACCCCGCGGGCCGGGTCTTCCACGCCCACTGGCCCCGGGCGGCCGAGGCGGTCGTCGCCGCCCTGCGCCAGTCCACCGGCCTCGTACCGCACTACCCGCGCCTGCGTGAAGTGGTGCGCCTGCTCACGGGGACGAGTGAGGAGTTCGCCGCGCTCTGGTCCGCGCACACCGTCTACGGGAAGACCCTCGACGCCAAGGCTCTGGTCCACCCGGACGTGGGGGCCCTGTCCCTCACCTACCAGTCCTTCGACGTACGGGGAGCCCCCGGCCAGCAGGTGGTGATCTACCACGCCGAACCGGGCAGCCGCAGCTCCCACGCGCTCTCCCTGCTCGGCAGTCTGAACGCAACCGGCCCGTCCGGCACCGGAGTTCACCGGGACGGACGGGCCGGGGCCTGAGCGGGTGCGAGCGGAGCGGAGGTCGGTCGGTGGGTCGGTCGGTCGTTCGGTCGGGGTCAGGGACCGACGGTGATCTGCTGCGCCGGATCGGTGCTGTCGGCGACCCGGTAGACCGCGTTGAAGGTGGACGAGGTCGCGCTGGTGGGGCAGCCGAACCCGCCGGTGACCTTGACCGGTACGGAGGCGTTGGTGAAGGTCAGGGTGGACGGCGCGCCGTTGGCCCAGGTGCCGCCGACGCCCGCCGGGGCGGTGGGGGCGGCGGTGACCGTACAGGCGGCGAGCCCGGTCGTCTTGACCACCAGACCGCCGACCGGCAGGCCCATGGTGGCGGTGATCGGGGAACCGTCCTGCATCGACACGGTCCAGGCACCGGAGGTCGTGACCGTGGGCGTCACGCCCGGCATGCTGGAGGTGCAGGAGCTGTACGTCGGCGCGGAGATCGGCGAGGACACCGGCCCGGACGGGTTGCTGTTGCCCGGGGCGGCCGGCACCGTGCCGGTGGAGACGGAGACCGTGCAAGTCACCGTCACGGAACCGGCTTTGAGGGTGGCCTTGCCGGTGAGGGTGGCCTGGAAGGCGTGCCCGGCCGGGGTGACGGTGGTCGACCCGGCCGCGGGTAAGGGCGCGGCGGTGACCGGGGCGGTGACCGCGCCGAGCGCGAGGGCTCCGGCGGCGGCCGCCCCGAGGGTGAGCGCGGTGCGCGAACGGCTCATGGCTGTGCTCCTTGGGAATCGTGGTGCGAGGTGGGGGGAGGGGGCGCGGCGGTCGCCGGGGCGCCCACGGCGGACTCCGCGTTCCCGGTAGGTGACGCGGACGGCGCCGGGGGCTCCGGCTCCCCGGCGCGCGGGGCCGCGCGCGGGGCGACGTACGGCTGCCAGGCGAACATGAGGCCGCCGCCGAGGATGCCGAGCAGGGTGCCGATCAGGAAACCGCCCAGGTTCGACAGGACCAGGGCGGCCGTGGCGATCAGGGTGGTGAGGACGCCCGCGAGCGTGCGCTGAGCGGGAGCGAACCAGGTGGTGAGGCCGAGCACGATCATCACGACGCCCATCAGGACGGACGGGATCCCCGCCACCCCCTGCTGGAGCATGATCTTCAGTGGCGCCAGCGGCAGGACGCAGATCCACGCCCCGGCGACGACCGCGAGCAGCCCGCCCCAGAAGGGTCTGCTGCGCCGCCACCGTTGCCACCGCCGCCGACGGCTCAGAAGCATTCCTTCTTGCCCTTGCTGATCTTCATGTTGAGCCCGGAGAGCTTGAAGGTGCCGGCGTTGGTCGCCCACGCCGTCTGCTGCAGATCGCTGATGCGGACCGTGTCGGCCTGCTGGGCGAAGAGGTCCTGCATGCCCTGCGCTTCGGCCGGCCCCTTGTCGAGGGTGGAGGCGTCCCGCCCGATCTCGATGTTGCTGAAGACGGCGTCGCCGGCGAGCTGGGTCGCGTCGACGAACAGGTTGCTCGCCTCCACCGGGGTCTCGCGGCCGGCGGTGAGGTTGAGCGAGATGTCACCGACCACGGGGAGCGTGGTGACCACGGACTGGCAGAGGTCGTGGAGCTTGGCCTCCCGGATGGCGGTGACGGCCACGGGGATGAGTTCCTCGCGGGCGTTGACGTCGACGCTGCCGTACTGGGCGAAGCCGTCGCCTTCCAGGCTGCTCGCGGAGACCTTGAACTGCTGGCCCGAGACGGCGAACGAGGCGGCCAGCGCGCCCTGCGCGAGGGCGATGCCGAGGCCGGCGGTCACGGCGACGGCGGGGACGGTCAGGGCGGCGAACCGCCGCCAGCGAACACGGCCGGACCCACTGCGCTCGTCGGGTACATGGTCGGATAAATGGGGGGAACCGGTCATGAGATCGTCCCTTATTTCGGCTGTGCACCGTTGTTACCGACGAGTTGAATGTAAGAGTGCCAATGGAGGTTGGCAAGGTTGTGCGAGCGCACCCTTTGAGCCGACTCCTACTGCTCCGTACGCAGCAGTTCGGCGACCTCCGCGTCCACCCGCCGTGCCATCGCCCGCGAGAACTCCGTGGCCACGACCTCCCCGGCCACCGGCCGCAGCGCCGCCACCGCCGCCGTGATGTGCTGGAGCTGCGTGGCCGAAAGCCGCTCCAGACCCTCCGCGCCCTCCGCGCCGATCACATGCCGTCGGAACAGCCCGACGAACCGGTCCGCGACCGTCGCCGCCTGTGTCTGCACGAACGCCCCGACGTCCAGGATCTCCGCCAGCGGCACCCCCAGGCGCACCAGCGTCAGCGTCGCGTCGAGCAGCCGGCGGCTCGGGTGCGTGACCCGGTCCCCGTCGACCGTCACATAACCCAGCTCCGCCGCCCGCCGGGTGTCCGCCGCGGTCGCCGTGGGGCCGAACACCTCCCGCAACTCGGCCCGGGTCATCGTCACCGGCTCCTCCTGCACCCAGTCCCGGGTCATCTCCCGTTCCAGGCCCAGCAGTCGGGACAGGCCGCCGCCCTCCTCCCACGCCTGGAGCAGCTCCGTGATCCCGTTGACCGTGTAGCCGCGCCCCAGCAGATCGCTGATCAGGCGCAGCCGGGTCAGGTGGTCGTCGGAGTACCAGGCGATGCGGCCCTCCCGGCGCGGCGGCGGCAGCAGCCCGCGCTCCTGGTAGTAGCGCAGGTTGCGCACCTTGACGCCGGCCGCCCGGGCCACGTCCTCCCGGCGGTAGCGCCCGCCACCGCTCCCGTCCTCCACCTGGCTGCTCACGGGCCAGAGTGTAGGAGCTACCGACAGGTCACATCGGCGGGTCACACGGGCAGGTCACGCAGGCCGCGGGCGATCCTGCTTGACGGCCCGCAGGACCACGAACTTCGGCTCGCTCGCGACGACTTCGCTGTTGCCGAACAGCCGGCGCAGATGGGTGTGGTAGCCCATGTGCCGGTTCGCGACGATCCACAGCTCGCCGCCGGGACGCAGCACCTTGCGCGACTGCGCGAACATCCGCAGCGCCGTCGCGTCCGTGGTGGCCTGGTGGGAGTGGAAGGGCGGATTGCTCAGCACCAGGTCCACGGACGAGGACGGCAGCATCGCCACTCCGTCGCCGACGAAGAACTCCGCCGTACGCCGGCCCTCGCGGACGTTCGCCCGGTACGTGGCCTGCGCGGAGGCGACCGCCTGGTACGACTCGTCGGTGAAGACGACCTCGGCGTCCGGGTCGTGGACCTGGACCGCCGTGCCGACGACGCCGTTGCCGCAGCCCAGGTCGACGACCCGGGCCCCGTCGGTGTTGGTCGGCAGGTTCTGCAGGAAGAAGCGGGTGCCGACGTCGAGCCGGTCGGCGCAGAAGATCCCGGCGTGGTTGACCACGGTCAGGCCGGAGCCCGAGCCCGCGTCCTCGTCCACCGTGTACGTCAGCGGCCACGGCCCGGGGGTCGTGGGGCGGGTCGCCCCGGGGGTGCCCGGCGTACAGAAGATCAGCCGGGCCTTCTTCTCCGCGAGCGAGGTCTTCGTGGGGCCGAGGATCTTCTCGAAGAGCCGCAGCGTCGAGGTGTGGATCTCCTTGACCATGCCGGCGCCGACCACGACGGTGCCCGCGTGCACGTGCGGGGCCAGCCGGTACAGCTGGTCCTCCAGCAGCGCGAGGCTCTTGGGCACGCGCACCAGCAGGACGTCGATCTTCCCGGGCGGCGGATCCTGCGTGGTCAGCAGGGTCACCGTGGACTTGGCCGTCCCGATCCCGTTGCGGTCCAGGTTGGCCGCGGTGGCGGAGCGGGAGAGGGCGGAGTCGGTGATCTGCGTCGGGTGGTGCGCGGCGAGCGCCGTCGTCAGCGTCCCCCAACGGTCCCCGAGCACCGTGATCTGGCCGGCGGAGGCCAGGTCCACCGGCCCGCGCTCCCCGGTACCGGAGTCGAGGTGGCGCAGCAGGTACTCGTCGGCGGCGTCCCAGGCACGGAGCCGGTCGCGCGGGTCCTCGGGGAAGCGGGTGAGCTCGTAGGAGCCGAAGGGTGTGGTCAGGCGGTTCATATGGGCCCCAGGCTATCCGAGCCGACCACCGGACCCCACACGCACGGGGCGAAACGCCCGAACGCCCCGCCCCCGGCCCGCCGAGCCCGCCGCGCTGCGGGGGCGCGTGACCCGCGCAGTACGGGGGCGGGACCGCCGGTGCGCGCGGCCGGGCGCTCGACAGCCGAAGCCGCCCGACCGCCACCCGCGCGGCGGGTCTGGCGGCAGGCCCTGGCGGCTCGCCCGTACGGGCAGGGGCGCCCGGCTCAGGCGCGGAGCGGCGGCCTCATCCGCGGGGGGCGCGCGGAGCCGACCGTCCGTACGAACGGGCCCGGCCCCCCGCCGTGGCCGGCTGGTCGGCTACTCCGGGAAGTCGCCGGCCATCGCCGCGGCCACCCGCAGGTACGGGCGGGCCTCGGCGGCGCGGCCCTGGCGTTCCAGGGTGCGGCCGAGCATCAGCTGGGCGTAGTCCTCCACCGGCCAGCGCTCCAGGATGGCGCGCAGCTCCTGCTCGGCGCGCGACAGCTGGGCGGAGTGGTAGTAGGCACGGGCCAGCAGCAGCCGGGGCGCCAGCTGCTCGGGCACCTCGCCCGCGAGCCCGTCCAGGATGCGTGCGGCCGTCGCGTACTCCTTCGCGTCGAAGAAGAGCTGGGCGCGCGCCCAGCGCTCGGCGGCCGTTCCGTGGTCGAAGTACGTCCCCGGCGCGTTCATCGTGTCCCTTCCGCCGTTCGGGTGGTCCGTCCGGTGCCACCAACACGCCCGGGCGGTGGAACATTCCACCCGCCGGAGCAACCCCCTCGGGGCTAGGTTGTCCGCATGAGCAATCTCGATCGCCAGCCCGCCCTCTCCACCTGCGGCGGCCGCGGCTTCGTCGTGGCCGAGCCGGTGCGCGAGCTCCTCAGCCCGCGCACGGTCAAGCTCGGAGAGTCCACCGAGGTCGGCCGACTCCTGCCGAACCTGGGTCGCCGCATGGTAGGCGCCTGGTGCTTCGTCGACCACTACGGCCCGGACGACATCGCCGACGAGCCCGGCATGCAGGTTGCGCCCCATCCCCACTCGGGTCTGCAGACCGTGAGCTGGCTCCACGAGGGCGAGGTGCTCCACCGCGACAGCGAGGGCAGCCTCGCCATGATCCGCCCGCGCGAGCTGGGCCTGATGACCTCGGGCCGCGGCATCAGCCACTCCGAGGAGAGCCCGCGCCCGCACGCCCGCTTCCTGCACGGCGCCCAGCTGTGGGTGGCCCTGCCGGACGCCCACCGGAACGTGGACCCGCACTTCCAGCACCACCCGGAACTCCCGCACGTCACGGCCGCGGGCCTGACGGCGACGGTCATCCTGGGCACGCTGGACACGGCGACCTCGCCCGGTACCGCGTACAGCCCGATCGTGGGCGCGGACCTGACCCTCGCGGCGGGCACCGAGACCCGCCTCCCGCTCGACCCGGACTTCGAGTACGCGGTCCTGTCGATGTCGGGCGAAGCCCACGTCGACGACGTCCCGGTCCTCCCGGGCTCGATGCTCTACCTGGGCTGCGGCCGCACGGACCTCCCCCTGCGCGCCTCGTCGGACGCCAGCCTGATGCTCCTGGGCGGCGAGCCGTTCGAGGAGGAGATCGTGATGTTCTGGAACTGGATCGGACGGTCACACGAGGACATCGCGCAGGCCCACGAAGACTGGATGAACGGGTCCCGCTTCGGTGAGGTGAAAGGTTACGACGGCCCTCCGATTCCGTCCCCCGAGCTCCCGCCGACGCACCTGAAGCCCAGGGGAAGGGTGCGCTGACCTGCTTGTTCAGGTGGGGCGAGGGTCGGGTGCGGCGCTCGCTCCCGGCCCTCCGGCCTTGACTTCGCAGGGGAGGTCGGCGAAACGGTGCGAGAGCCTCCGGCGCCGAGGGTCGAGCCTCACGTGGTGCAGGCTGTCGCCAAGTTTGGTCGGACGAATGCTGACGCAGGCAAGTCCTCTCTGTTGTTCCCTCGACGGCGGCGTCACCCGGGCCCGGAGCATGGGCGACCAGCACCGGTGCGTGACCGCCGGCAACGTCATCAGCGGCTGGCCCGACGTGTACGGGGATGACCTCGGTGGCGTCGACCAGGCTACGGGCACGGCCTCATCGTGCCGGGGCGAAGCCGCCCCAGGCCGAGAGGGCGCCGCGCGGACCGGTTGCGTCGACGCGGTAGCCGTCGTGTTCGGTCTCGCGCTGGCCGGCGGCGTGGTTGTACTGGCCGGCGAAGACGTGCTGTCCGGCCGGGACCGTTCGGCCCGGCTTGAGGACCCAGCGGTAGACCACGGCTGCGCCTTCATGCTGCACGGTGACGGTGAAGTCGTCGGCGGGCAGCGTCCGCCAGCTGCCGGTGCTCTGCACTCCGCCCGTCTGCGTGATGCGCAGTTCCACGGTGAGTGCGGTGAGCGGCTGCGTGGTCTTGAGGGTGATGTTGCTCTGCGCCCAGTAGGTGTTGCTGCCCGCGTCCAAGGAGCCGTCCGACCATAGAGGCCCGTCCTGGACGTGCGCGCTGCCGGGCCTGGCCGAGACCGTGCCTCCGGACGGCTCGGGGCTGGGGCTCGTCGAGGACGAGCGGTCCGGCGTGTTCGGGCCGCCGCTGGTGGGCGCCGGCGGTGTCGCCTGGGGCGTCCGGGGCGCGGAGGGCGTGGAGGGGGCGGATGGCGCGGCGGGGGTGGCCGGGACGTCCGGCCGGGCCGGCGGCGACTGGACGATGGCGGCGACGGCGAAACCACCGCCCGCCAGGATGCCGGCCGCGGCGAGGGAGGCGAGTGCCACCCTGGGCCAGGGCCTCGCGCCGGACGACTCGCGGTGGCGGTCGGGGGCGCCGGACATGCCGCGTTCCACGCGGGCCAGCATCCGGGCGCGGTCAGGCTGGTGGGCCTCGGCGGCTGTGCGCAGCCGCCCGGTGAGCTCCTCGTTCAACGGCTCCTCCTCCCCGCCAACAGTTCGCCGGCTGCTGCCGTGCTGCCCAGCATCCGTTCCAGTTCGGCCATCCCCTTCGAGGTCTGGCTCTTCACCGTACCGACCGATATTCCGAGCGCCAGAGCGGTGTCCTTCTCCGACAGGTCGAAGGCGTGCCGCAGGACCACGCACGTCCGCTTCCGGAACGGCAGTCGGGCGAGCGCGGTACGTACGTCCACCACGGCGGCCACGTCCGGGCCACCCGACGGCTCAGCCCCGCGGGACCAGAACAGGGCGATCCGGCGGCGTTCGCGAACCGCGCTGCGGATGCGTGACCGTGCCAGGTTGGCGACCACACCACGTGCGTAGGCGAGCGGGTGCTCGGCCTGGCGCATCCGGTCCCAGCGCTGCCACAGCGCGATCAGGGCATCCGCGGCCAGATCGTCCGCTCCGTCCGCCTCGCCCGTCAGGAGATGGGCGAACCGGGCGAGTTCCGCGTAATGGCGTTCGAAGAAGTCGTGGAACTCCGCGGACGCGTCATCGAGGACCATGTCCCTCGGTCGCCCCCTCACAAATGTTTGCGTTAACATCCGGCGGCAGCGTACCAGTGCCCGATCGGTCCGGGGGCTCCAGTACGCCGCACGCGGATTCACTCAACCGGCCGCGGTGCGGGTTTCAGTGCGGGGCGAACTGGACCCCGGTCCGTTGCGCGACGTCCGGCAGCAGCGCGGTCCCGTCGACCGTCAGCTGCTCTCCGTAGATGTCGGTGATCCTCATCGCGCCGCCGCACCCGCTGCCGTCGGCGGCGAGGAAGTAGTTGTAGTCGGTACGGGGCAGTCTCCGCCACCCCTTGGTGGTGCGTACCTCCAGCCGTGCGACCGGATTCCGGTGGTCGATCACCTGGATGCCGCACCAGTAGGGGCTGGACCCGGTCTTGTACCGGATGGAGAGCGCGCCGGACGTGTGGGGGCTCAGCAGGCTCCAGGTGATCGGGATGCGGCCGAGCTTGGGATCGGCGAGTTCGGCGAAGGCCTGTTCGCTGAGGTCCAGTTGCCCGGGCGCGCAGGGCAGCGGGCATTCGTTGGTGATCCGGACCGTGATCGAGGCGCCGCTCGCGGCGCGGACGCGTACGTACGCGCCGCACGCCCTGGCGGATTCGTAGTCGGTGCTGTTCATCGCCGCGATCATGAGGTCGTCGCTCGGGCCGAACAGGCAGGCGCCGTTGCCGTCGCCGGCAGCGTAGGCGGTGGCTGTGCCCTGGTAGGTGGTCTCCGGCTGGATGCGTCCTGCCGACGGTGGCGCAGTGGACGCCGCCGGTGGGGTTTCCTTCGTCGAAGGCCGTGGCGTCGCGCCGGTGGTCGCCCCGACGGCCGCCGTGGGGGTTGCCGTGTCATGCGAGCCGGCCACCGGGGGCGCGGGGCTGGTAGGGGCCGCGGCGGTGGCTCCCGCGAGGGTGGCGGCGGGGGCGGCCCTGTCGGCCCGGGCCCGGGCCCCGGTCTCGTCCTCGGGGCCGGGGAGCATGGCCGTCACCAGGCAGAAGAGAGCGCCCGCGGCGGTCAGCACCACCGCCGTTCCCCTCATGAGCCTGTGTCTGCGCCTGCGCTGCCGCGCCGCCTGCCGTGCAGTCTGCATGTCCGTCCGTTCGAAGATCCGAGTCGAGGTGTACTGCCTGGTCGCCGCAGGACGCGAAAAGGTTGCCGCCGGACCCGCCGCCGGACCCGCCGCCGGACCCGCCGCCGAGCGGCCCACAGAACGGCAGCGGCCCGTGCCGCGGTGTTCGGCGTACCCGTGCCGCGTACCGTCAAGCCGGCCTCGTGGTCGTACCGATGGAGCTGCCGCAGATCCGGCAGTGAGGGCACGTCCACTCCGTCGGTCGCCGGAACATCCCTAGTGTGCTGAGTCAGTGGTTGGCTTACAGTTCCTGTATGACTCGTCCTGGTCCGAAGCTTGCGCCGCTGAACCTGACTGATGCTGAACGCGG
>NZ_JBIAJH010000034.1:0-2479 GCF_042871845.1 Streptomyces sp. NPDC005533
GGGGGGGGGGGGGGGGGGGGGGGGGGGGGGGGGGGGGGGGGGGGGGGGGGGGGGGGGGGGGGGGGGGGGGGGGGGGGGGGGGGGGGGGGGGGGCCCCCCCCCCCCCCCCCCCCCCCCCCCGCGCTGTCGGTGCCCTCGCCTACCGTTCGGTGCATGAAGCCGCTACGGATCATCGCCGGGGACGCGACGAGCCCCCAGGCCAAGGGGCCCAAGGTCATCGCCCACCTCTGCAACGACCTCGGCGGCTGGGGGAAGGGCTTCGTGCTGGCCGTCTCGAAGCGGTGGCCCGAACCGGAGGCCGCGTACCGGGGCTGGCACCGGGGGCGTGGCGGGAACGACTTCGGGCTGGGCGCCGTGCAGGTCGTGCGGGTGAAGCCCGACACCTGGGTGGCCAACATGGTCGGGCAGCGCGGGATGCGCACCGGGAGCGGGGGCCCGCCGATCCGCTACGACGCCGTGGCGCGCTGCCTCGACGCGCTGGCCGGGCACGCCGAGGAGCTGGGGGCCGGCGTCCACATGCCGCGCATCGGGTGCGGGCTCGCGGGCGGCAGGTGGTCCCGCATCGAGCCGCTGATCACCGACGCGCTGTGTGCGCGGGACGTCGAGGTGACGGTGTACGACCATGCCTGAGTCCGCGGCGCCCTGGGCGGGCGCGGGTGAGGTCCACGAGGATCTCCGCGCGGCGAAGGCGCTGGTCTACGACCCCTGCGGGTTCACGTGCTCCCGGCCGGTCGCCGAGGCGGAGAGCGCCGAGTACGGGGCGTACGCCTTCACGCTGGACGGCCTGCGCGTCACCTTCCGCGCGGCGAGGACCACCCCGACGAAGGCCGGGCAGTTCGTCACGGTGTGGAAGCGGTCCGAAGCGGGGCCGATCCGGCCCTTCGACGTGGCGGACCCGATCGACCTCCTCGTCGTCAGCACCCGGGACGCGGGCGGCTTCGGGCAGTTCGTCTTCTCCCGCGAGGTGCTCCGCGAGCGCGGCGTCCTGTCCGTGGCCGGGGCGGGCGGCAAACGCGCCTTCCGGGTCTACCCGCCGTGGACCGCGGTGGAGAGCCGGCAGGCCCGCGCGACGCAGGCGTGGCAGGCCGGCTGCTTCCTGTCCGTGGGCGGCGGCGCCCGGGTCGACCTCACCCGGGCCCGGACCCTCCTTCACCCGTAGCGGGGGTGTCGGGGACGGCGGCGGGCGGTGGGGGCGTGGCACGATCGGCGGCATGCAGTACCGGTACGCCACCGAGGCCGACGCGCCCGCCATGGCCGAGCTCTTCGCCGCCAACCACCACGACGCCCTGACGGAGCGGCAGCGGGCGGAGCAGGGGTTCGTGCAGGGCCGCTTCGACGCCGGAGTCCTGGGGGCGATGGCCCGGGCCGGGGAGCTGCTGGTCGCGGACGACCGCGGCCGGGTCGCCGGCCTGCTCGCCCTGTCGGTGGCGGCGGACCTGGCCGATCCCCCGCCGCCGGTCGCAGGCCTGCTCCGTGCGCAGGACACCCTGGAGTGGGACGGGCACCCCCTCGGCGAGGCGCGGTGGCTGCTCTACGGGCCGGTCGTGGTCGACGCCGCGTACCGGGGGCGGGGGGTGGCCCGGGCCCTGTTCACCATGGCCGTGGCGGCGGCCTCGGAACGGGCCGACGCGGTCGTGGCGTTCATCGAGGCGGGCAACGTGCCGTCGTGGAGGGTGCACGTCGAGGGCCTCGGGATGGTCCCGCTGGGCGAGTACGTCGCCGGCGGCCGCACGTACCACGCGGTCGCCACGCCGACCACCTAGCCGGGCCGGTGTGTGCGGCGGGGCCGGAGCCGTGCGGCTCAAAGATCGGGGCTCCGCCCCGGACCCCGCGCCTCAAACGCCGGCGGGGCTGAATTTGGCGGCGCAGCCGGAGAGTGCGGCTCAAAGATCGGGGCTCCGCCCCGGACCCCGCGCCTCAATCGCCGGCGGGCTGAATTGGCGCGGCGGAGGCCAGCGTCGTGCGGCGCAAAGCCTGGGGCTCCGCCCCGACGGCCTCGTCTCGCCCGCCGTCCGCCCGTCCTGGTGGCAGCGGGTGAGGCGAGGAGACCGGGGTCACGGCCGTCCCCGGTGGTGTCAAGTCCCGAAATGTTGGGGCATGACCTCGCCGGGGTGGTTCCGGCCTACTGGAACCGAGGCGAGGGGCGCCACGTGGGCGCCTCTTCACTGCCAACGGGAGAAAACCATGGCTCGCAGGATCCGGAAGAACTCCGTCCGCCTGGGTGTCGCGGCCATCGTGGCGGCGGCGGTCACGGGAGGCGTCGTTCTCCCCGCCACGACGGCAATGGCGGCTCCGACGACACAGGTGACCACCGCGTCGTTCGAGGTGGACCCCTTCGCCCCTCCGTCGCATTCCGGGCCGGACAAGGCCCCGCCGAACCCCTACGAGGCCCCCCCGGTGGTGACCTGGGGGACGGGGACCACTCCGGCGGAGTCTGATCAGCCGCAGGAGGAGCCGGAGAACATCCCGGCGAACGAGG
>NZ_JBIAJH010000034.1:2575-71076 GCF_042871845.1 Streptomyces sp. NPDC005533
GAGGAGCCGGAGGGCCCCCCGGTGTCGACCTGGGGGACGGGGACCACTCCGGCGGAGTCTGATCAGCCGCAGGAGGAGCCGGAGAACGCCCCGGCGAACGAGGAGCCGGAGGGCCCCCCGGTGTCGACCTGGGGGACGGGGACCACTCCGGCGGAGTCTGATCAGCCGCAGGAGGAGCCGGAGAACGCCCCGGCGAGCGAGGAGCCGGAAGGCCCCCCGGCGGAGTGATGAGCCGCTGGACGTTCTGGAGAAGGTGTCGCTGGTCCCGCCGCGCGGGGATCCGTACGCAGTTACCCCTCCAGGATCACCAGCGGGATCTCGCGGGGCCGGGCGGCCCGCTGGTCGTCCTCGAACGGCGGCCAGAGGGCCGTCATCATGTCCCAGTACGTCTCCCGCTCCTCCGGCGTCGCCGTGCGCGCCACCGCCTTCACGGTGGCCGCGCCGACCTGGACGCGGACCTCCGGGTGGGCCGTGAGGTTCAGGTACCAGTGGGGGTGCTCCGGGGCGCCGTGACCCGCGGCCAGGACGACGAAACGGCCCGCGTCCTCGCCGTAGATCAGCGGGGTGCGGACGGTGCGGCCGGTACGGCGGTCCACAGTGGTGAGCAGCAGGGTGGGCACCCCGCGCCACAGGTGACCGTCGGCGCCCGCGGTGGTCACGTACGCGCGGACGTGGTCGAGCCGTGGCCCGGGTCGCGGGTCCGTGGGGTGTTCCCAGTCGACATCGAGTGCGTGCATTTACCTGTCCTTAGGGTCGTGGCCCCCTGGCGGCTAACGAGCATTAACGATTCTGGATGCGCACGACCCGTAGCGCACCCCTGTAGGTCTGGACCAAGCTCGTCGCATGGATCTGGAGCTGAGGCACCTCAAGATCGTCAGGGCCGTCGCCGACGCCGGGAGTCTGACCCGGGCCGCCACCGCCCTCGGCCTCGCGCAGCCCGCCCTCAGCACGCAGCTGAAGCGGATCGAGCGGGCGCTGGGCGGGTCGCTGTTCGTGCGCGGGCGCGAGGGCGTACGCGCCACCCCGCTCGGGGAGCTCGTCCTGGAGCGGGCGCGGGTGCTGCTGCCCGCCGTGTGCGAGCTCCAGGAGGAGGCCCGGCGGTTCGCCCGGCAGGGGGCGCACGGCCACCGGCTCGGCGGGACGCACGGTCCGCTGCTCGGCGGGCTCGTGGACCGGCTCGCGCGCGCGGAGCCCGGGGTGCCGGTGACCACGTACACCTCCTGGTCCGAGCGGGAGGTCGCCGGCAGCGTCGCCGACGGGCGGCTGGACTTCGCGCTGGTCGGGGTCTGCGGGGAGAGCGCGCCGCCCGAGCCGGGGCGGCTCGCCTGGATGGAGGTGGCGCGGGACCCGGTGCACGTGATGCTGGCCGAGGACCATCCGCTGGCCCTCGCCCCGCGCGACGAGGTCGACCTGGCCGAGCTGGCCGCCGAGGCGTGGGCGGACGTGCCGGGGGACGGGTGCTTCGGGGACTGCTTCGCCGCGGCGTGCGTGCGGGCCGGGTTCGCGCCCGCCTGCGTCTACGAGACCGACACCGCGTCGTGCGTGCACCTGGTCCAGGTCGGGCGGGCGGTCGGACTGTGCCGGGCGACGTTCCCGCCGACCCCGGGGGTGGTCACGCGGCCGCTGGCCGGGACGCCGCTGGTGTGGCGGCACCTGCTGGGCTGGCACCCGGCCGGGCGGGCCGCCGCCCGGGCCGCGGAGGTGCTGGCGCAGGCTCGGGGTGCGCATGCGGAGGCGTTGGGCAGGGCCGGGGGCCTGCGGCCCGCTCTGCCGTGGTCCGCGGCCTAGCCCGCCGCCCGGCCGCGGCTCCGCCCCGGACCCCGCGCCTCAAGCGCCGGCGGGGCTGAAAGATCGGGGCTCCGCCCCGGGCCCCGCGCCTCAAGCGCCGGCGGGGCTGAAAGACCGCGGCTGGGTGGGGCGGGGGCCGTGGGGCGGTCTTCGGCCCCGACTGCCTACGGCAGGTAGCGCTCGATGACCTGCGGGCCCTCCTTCTCCATCAGCTCGCGTGCCTTCGCGACCCGCTCCGGAGTCGGGTCGTGGCCGGTCACCATCACGAGGTCCTCGGGGTCGTACGGCCGTTCCCCGCCCGTGAAGAGCCGGTCCGACCGTGTGGGCTGCTCGTCGGGTTCACTGACCATCGCGTACCTCCTACGGTTTCCCCTGGCCCCATGGTCCGACCCCCGGCCCATGAACGCACCTCGGCGCCCGCCACGCCGCGGGCATAGCACCGGGGGAGGGGCCAACCGGCAGCTCCCGCCCGCCGGTTCGGGTTCCTACGGTTTCCGCAGACGCCACCGGAAAGCCCCGGAAACCGAGGAGACCCCCCATGCTCAAGCGACACGCCCGCACGGCGTGTACCGCCCTGGCCGCCGCCGGGCTGCTGCTGGCCGGGACGGGCGGCGCCACCGCCGACTCGGCCCCCGCCGCCCCCTCGGCGGCGGCCACCCTGCGCACCGCCGACGCCCCGCCCGAGCTGCTCGCCGCCATGCGGCGCGACCTCGGCCTGACCCCCACGCAGGCCAAGGCCCGACTGGCGCACGAGGCCGAGGCGGGGGCCATGGCCGCCCGGCTGCGGGACCGGCTCGGCGCGGCCTTCGCCGGGGCCTGGGTGGACGGGGCCGACGCCGCCACCCTCACCGTCGCCACCACCCGCGCGGCCGACACCGCCGCGATACGGGCCACCGGCGCCAGGCCGCGGCTCGTCACCCGCGCCCTGGCCGACCTGGACTCCGCCAAGGCGGCCCTGGACCGGGCGGCCACCGCCGGGACGCCCGTGCGCTACGTCGACCCGCGTTCCAACACCCTGGTCGTCGAGGAGGCCGAGCCGGGCGCGGCAGCGCGGCTGCTGGCCGCCACCGGGACCGACGCGGCCCTGGTCACGGTGGTCCGTACGGCCGAGGCCCCGCGTCCGCTCTACGACCTGCGCGGCGGCGACGCGTACTACATGAACGGCAGCGGCCGCTGCTCGGTCGGCTTCCCCGTCACCAAGGGGACCGTGAACGGCTTCGCCACCGCCGGGCACTGCGGTCGCGCCGGCACCACCACCAGCGGCTTCAACCAGGTCGCGCAGGGCTCCTTCCAGGCCTCGGTCTTCCCCGGCAACGACATGGCCTGGGTCGCCGCCAACGCGCAGTGGACCTCCACCCCGTACGTGAAGGGCAGCGGAGGTGCGAACGTGCAGGTCACGGGCTCGGTGCTGCAGCCCGTCGGGGCCTCGGTGTGCCGTTCCGGCTCGACCACGGGCTGGCACTGCGGCACGATCCAGCAGCACGGCACCAGCGTCACCTACCCCGAGGGCACCATCTCCGGAGTGACCCGTACGACGGTCTGCGCCGAGCCGGGCGACTCCGGCGGTTCCTACCTCTCCGGCAGCCAGGCCCAGGGCGTGACCTCGGGCGGCTCCGGCGACTGCTCCGGCGGCGGGACCACCTTCTTCCAGCCGCTGAACCCGATCCTGTCGGCGTACGGACTGACCCTCAAGGTCACCGGCAGCGACCCGGGCCCGGGCCCCGGCCCCGGCGAGCCCGAGCCGGGCGGCACCTGGCGGGCGGGCACGGTCTACGCGGCCGGCGCCACCGTCACTTACGGCGGCGCGAGCTACCGCTGCCTCCAGGGGCACCAGGCGCAGCCGGGCTGGGAGCCGCCGAACGTCCCGGCCCTCTGGCAGCGCCTGTAGCGGCGGGAGGGTGCGGGCCGGTGCCGTGGCTGCCAAGGGGGGAGTCACGGCACCTCCGCCAGCCCCGGGTCAGACGAGGACCGCGGCCAGGGTGCCGAGGGCGCCGAGCACGGTCAGCAGGCCGCAGATCGCGAGGTTCACCGTCCGGTGCTCCCAGAAGACCGCGACGAACTCCCGGATGGTGGCGCTCGGCCAGTAGTACTTCGCGGTGGGCGAGCCCAGCACCTGCCCGTTGACGCCGGTCTTGCGCGCCAGCATCGCCGCCCGGAAGGCGTGGAAGTTGTTGGTGACCACCACGCACCGGTAGTCCGGATCGTGCGCCTCCATGAGCTCCCGGCTGAAGCGCATGTTCTCCTCGGTCGTGGTGGAGCGGTCCTCCAGCAGGACGTGCTCCGCCGGCACGCCCTCCGCGATCAGCCAGTCCGCCATCGCCCGGGCCTCGGTGACCTTCTCGTCCGAGCCCTTGCCGCCCGAGACGAGCAGCATCGGCGGCCGGCCGCCCCGGGCCAGCTGGGCCGCGTAGATCTGCTGTCCCTTGCGTAGGCGCGAGGCCAGCAGCGGCGGCACGCGGTCCCCGCCGATGAGGCCCGAGCCGAGCATGACCACGTGGTCGACGTCGCCGCGGACCTTGATCCGGCCGTAGAGGAAGGCGTAGCCCAGGAAGCAGAAGAAGACGAAGGAGACGTAGCCGGCCACCACGGTGAGCGTTCCGGCGATGCCGCCCAGTACGGGGGAGCCGACGACGCCGACGAGGACCAGCAGGGCGATCAGCGCGAAGATCGCGAGGCCCGCGAGCATCGACAGCAGGTTGGCCGGCCGCAGGCCCTCCTTGCGGACCATGGTCACGCCGTTGCGGACGAGGAAGACGCCGAGCGCCAGGATGCCGAACGCGGGTGAGGCGAAGGCGAGTACGGCGACCGTGACGGCCGCCCAGGTGGGCAGCCTGCCCACCTGGAGGAAGAGCGCCGAGCAGGCGCTGAGGAAGGTCAGCCCCAGGAGCACGGCGTTGCTGAAGCGGCGCCGGTCCCGCCGGACGCTGATGCAGAACGCGAGGAACAGCAGGGCGGAGAGGGCGAAGGCGACCATGCCGCCCATCGTAGGTGTCCGATCTACCGGTGATCCCGGGCGGTGCGGCGCACGGAACGTCCGGCCAGCACGTCCGTCCGGCGCCCGTCGCGCAGGACGAACCGCCCCTCGATCAGGACGTGCGGGATGCCCGTCGGCAGCACCCGCGGCCGCTCGTACGTGGATCCGGCGGCGACCGTGCCGGGGTCGAAGAGGACGAGGTCGGCGCGGTACCCGACGCGGACCAGGCCGCGGTCGGGCAGGCGCAGGCGCGCCGCGGGCCGGCCGGCCAGGTGCGCCACGCACTCCTCCAGGGAGAGCAGGCCGAGTTCTCGGACGTAGTGGCCGAGGTAGTGCGGGAAGGTCCCGTAGGCGCGCGGGTGCGGCTTCGCGCCCTGGAGGATGCCGTCGGATCCGCCGGTGTGGACGCGGTGGCGCATGATCGCCCGGACGTTCTCCTCGTGGCCGACGTGCTGGAGGACGGTCGGCGCGAGCCGGTCGTCCAGCAGCAGCCGGCGGGCGGTCTCCCAGCCGTCCAGGCGCGTGCCGACGTACCGGGCGAGGGCGGGATCGGCGACGCCGGATATCTCGACCGTCGCCCAGTCGACGGGGACGCCGTGGCAGCCGTCCGCGCCCTCCACCTCCATCGCCCGGCGGATCCGCCCGGCCTGGGCGTCGTCGCGCAGGCGGGCCAGGACCGCCTCCGGGCCGCCCTCGTTCGCCCAACTGGGCAGGAGGGCCACCAGGGTGGTGCAGCCGGGGGTGTACGGGTAGCTGTCGAGGGTGATGTCGGCGCCCTCGGCCAGGGCCGCGTCGAGCAGGGCGAGCAACTCGGGCGCACGGCCCTCGTTCTCGCCGAAGTTCATGGTGGCGTGGGCCAGGTGCAGGGCGCAGCCGGCTTCCCGGGTCAGCGCGATCATCTCGGCGTACGCGGCCGGCGCGCCGCGGCCGTACGAGCGGTGGTGCGGGCAGTAGTAGCCGCCGTACTCCGCCACCACCCGGCACAGTGCGGTCAGTTCGGCGTCGGAGGCGTACATGCCGGGGGTGTAGGTGAGGCCGGAGGACAGGCCGACGGCGCCCTCGGCCAGGCCGTCGGCGACGAGCTGCCGCATCCGGTCCAGCTCGGCCGCGGTCGCGGGGCGGTCCTCCCAGCCGAGGGCGTAGGCGCGGACGGTGCCCTGCGGGACGAGGTAGGCGGCGTTGACGGCGATGCCGTGGCCGCCGTGGGCCCGGTCCAGGCGGTCGAGGTAGCCGCCGACCGTGCGCCAGTCGAAGTCGACGTCGTCCCCGGGGCCGTTCCACCCCGCGATGGCGGCCCGTACCTCGCCGAGGGTCCGGTCGTCGGCCGGCGCGTACGACAGGCCGTCCTGGCCGAGGACTTCGAGGGTCACGCCCTGGGCGGCCTTCGCGCTGTGGTCCGGATCGCGGAGCAGGGCGAGGTCGCTGTGGGCGTGCATGTCGACGAAGCCGGGCGCGAGGGCCAGGCCGTGCGCGTCGAGGGTCCGGCGGCCCCCGGGGAGCGAGCCGATCTCGGCGATCCGTCCCTCGTGGACGCCGACGTCCGCGGTGTACGAGGGCCCGCCCGTGCCGTCGACGACGCGGGCCCCCCGGATGACCAGGTCCACCGGTCCGTTCCTAGAAGAAGGTGCGGACGTAGTCGGTGACGGTGCCGTCGGCCTCCACGACGGGGATCAGCGGCCACTTCTCGAAGATCGTGCAGGGGTGGGACATGCCGAGGGCCACCCAGTCGCCGACCTGCACGTCGTCCGCCGAGTCGGTCTCCAGCCAGGCGTGCTGGTCGGACAGTTTGACCACGCGGATGCCGGTGGCGGGGCGTTCGACGCCGGTGAGGGCGTCACGGACCAGCTCGGCCTCGGGCAGGCCCAGGTCGTAGGCGATGTCGCGCTTGCCGGCGTTGACGAAGGCCTGGGTGGGGGAGGGGCGGGAGACGACCTGGGTCCACAGCCGGAACGCGGGCCGCAGACCGCCCTCTTCGGGATGGCGGTTGAAGGGGGTGAGGCGGGTGTACCAGCCGTGGTCGTGGGAGACGTACGCGCCGGACCGGAGCAGCTTCAGGGTGGGGCGGGACAGCTCCGGCAGCTCGGCGAAGACGTCGGCGACGGCGTCGAACCAGGCGGAGCCGCCGGCGCTGACGACGATCTCCTCCAGGTCGGCGGCGAACCGCCCGGCCTTGTCGAACTCGACGGCCAGGGCGGTGAGCCGGCGCAGGTACGCGTGGACGCGGTCCGGGTCGGCGTCGGGCACCTCGGCCTCGTAGCCGCCCACGCCGACCAGCCGCAGGGTGGCGGTGGCGGCGACCGCGTCGGCGACGGCGCGGCAGTCCTCTTCGGTACGGGCCCCGGTGCGGGCGCTCTCGCCGGCGCCGAGCTCGACGACGACGTCGACCACGGCCGGGGCGTCGCGCAGGGCCCGGTCCATGAGGTGGACCCCGCGCACGGAGTCGACGTAGCAGACGAAGCGGAAGTCGGGGTCGGCGGCGAGCTCGCCCGCGACCCAGCGCAGGGCGGCCGCATCGACGAGCTCGTTGGCGAGGAAGATCCGCTGGATGCCGAAGGCGCGGTAGACGCGCGCCTGGTGGGGAACGGCCGCGGTGATGCCCCACGCGCCGTGGTCCAGCTGGCGGCGGAAGAGCTGCGGGGCCATGCAGGTCTTGCCGTGCGGGGCGAAGGCGAGGTCGTGCCGGGCGGCGTAGGCGCCGAGCGCGGCGAGGTTGTGCTCCAGCGCGTCGGCGTCGAGGGTCAGGACGGGCGTGGTGAAGCCGCCGGTGTGGAGGTCCCGTCGCTGGGCGGCGAGCTGCCCGACGGTGAGGCCCTGCGTCAGGGCGTCCGGCGGGAGCCCCTTGAACCGGTGGTCTACGGGCTCGTCGGCGAGGTCCTGGACGGGGTCGCTGGCGCTGGCCATGCGGATGCCTCCGGGGGGTTGCGTGATGTGCAACGGTCGTTGCGTATGCCGCTGCATGCTGTCTAACATCCCGGGTGACGGCGGGTCAACGCGCGGCGCGGCAGCCGGGGCCGAAGATCAGCCCCCCCCGGCGTCGGGGGCGCCGGGGCCGGGGCGGAGCCCGGCGGCGAAGCCGTACCAGCGGCGACAACGGAGGCACGGCATGAGCCAGTCGGTGGAGCGGGCGCTCCGGATCCTGCCGCTGCTCGCGAAGGGCCCCGCCCCCCTGGGGGCGGTCGCGGACGAGCTCGGCGTGCACAAGAGCACCGCCCTGCGCCTGCTGCGCACGCTGGACGAGCACGGCTTCGTCTACCGCCAGCCCGACGGCCGCTACCGGCTGGGGTCGAGGCTCTTCGCGCTCGCCGCCGAGGCCGTCGAGAACCTCGACGTCCGGGAGATCGCGCACCCCCACCTCGTCGAGCTCAACCGGGCCACCGGCCACACCGTGCACCTCGCCCTCCACCAGGACGACGAGGTCGTGTACGTCGACAAGGTCGACAGTCGCTACCCCGTCCGCATGTACTCCCGCATCGGCAGGCCCGTCCCGCTCACGGTCGCCGCAGTCGCCAAGCTGCTCCTCGCCGACCTGCCCGAGGCCGAGCGCCGGGCCCTCGCCGAGCGGATCGAGTACCCCCGCTACACCCCCCGTTCCACCCCGGACGCCGCCGCCTTCCTCCGCGAGCTGGACCTCGTGCGCGAGCAGGGCTGGGCCACCGACCTCGGCGGGCACGAGGAGTCCCTCAACTGCCTCGGCGCGCCCGTGCACGGGCCGGACGGGCGGGTCGTCGCCGCGCTGTCCGTCTCCGCGCCCGGCGTGGTCGTCTCCGCCGAGGGGCTCCTCGCCCTGCTGCCGCAGGTACTCCGTACCGCCGTCGCCATCAGCCAGGACTACTCAGGAGCACAGGAGAGCACGTGACCGCGAACACCGCAGGCACCGCAGACACCGCGAAGACCGCCATCACCCCCGGCACCCACACCGTCCCGCCCGCGAGGTTCTCGCACGGCGTGCGCAAGGGGAACATCCTCCAGGTCGCCGGCCAGGTCGGCTTCCTCCCGCACGTCGAGGGGCAGCCGCCCACCCCCGCCGGACCGACGCTGCGCGAGCAGACCCTCCAGACGCTGGAGAACGTCCGCTCCGTCCTGGAGGCGGGCGGCGCGAGCTGGGACGACGTGCTGATGATCCGCGTCTACCTCACCGACACCGGGCACTTCGCCGAGATGAACGGCGTCTACGACGCCTACTTCGAGCAGCAGGGCCTCAAGGAGGCCCCCGCCGCCCGCACCACCGTCTACGTGGGCCTGCCGGCGGGGCTGCTCGTCGAGATCGACGCCCTCGCCGTCCTCGGCTGAGCCCCGGCCGGACACGCGGGCGGGGCGCCCCCCTGGCGGCGGGGCGCCCCGTTCACACGCGTGCTACGTGCAGTACTGCGCTTCCTTGCCGATCGAGCGGTACATGCAGTCCGCGTTCTCCAGCAGCTGGAGCACGGCGTCCTTGTTCCGCGCGGTCTCGCGGTCGATCACCTCGTCCGGCGGGTAGAAGCCGCCCCCGCCGCTCTCCGGGTACATCTCGAAGGTGTAGGCGAAGATCTTCTGGTTGCCCCACAGCCAGTCGTCGATCGTGCCGTCGGTGATGTACAGGTCGCTCGACTGCTCCGGCGTGTAGCCGTTGCTCGCCGCCATGCTCGTGCCGATCTTCTTGTAGACGGCGAGGTCGTCGGCGGTCAGGCCGGGTGCGGTGTCGTTGTAGGTCCAGCCGAAGGGCCACAGGACCAGTTCGCTGTACGTGTGGAAGTCGATCGCGGCCTTGATCTGCTGCTTGCCGCCGATCACCCGGCTGCGGACGAAGTCCGAGACGACCTTCACCTCGGGCGCCGACTCGGCGGCCGCGCCCCGGTAGGTCTCGGAGCTCTTGCTGCTGCTGGAGCCGCCGCAGCAGCCCCACTTGTAGTTCCAGTTCCGGTTCTCGTCCGTGCCGACGTAGGAGGAGCCGCTGTTGGGCTGGCGGTTCTTGCGCCAGGAACGGTAGGAGCCGGTGGCGATGTCGTACTCGCCGCCGTCCGGGTTGAGGTCCGGGACGATCCAGATCTCGCGGCTGTCGACGGCGTTGGTGACCCGGGAGTCGGTGCCGTACTTGGAGCCGAACTCCTTGAGCAGGTAGAGCGCCATCTCGACGGTCAGGTGCTCACGGGCGTGCTGGTGGTGGGTGAAGAGCACCTCGGGCTCGGCCTCGTCGGTCGCGACGTTGTCGCTGATCTTGATGGCGATGAGGTCCCGGCCCTGGTACGACTTCCCGATCACCCGTTTGCTCATGATGCCCGGGTACTGGGCGATGCGCTGGTCGATCTCCGCGTTCATCTCGGCGTAGTTGTGGTACTTCGAGTCCGCGGAGGGGAAGTCCATCGGGCTGGCCGCGATGCCGGGCACGGAGCGGTCCGGCGGTCCGGGCAGCGCGGTGAGCCGGTAGCCGAGCGCGCGCAGGTCCTTCGCCTGCATGGTGTCCGCGCTGACCACGACCGTGTGGTCGTCCACCTCGTCGATCGAGACGCCCGTACGGAGCAGGGCGGTGCGGTCGGCGGGGGTGGAGGGGCCGTGGATCCGGTACTGGACGATGGCCTCGTCCTGGGTGGCGGTGGACGGGGTGGGCGGTGGCGATGCCGTCGCGCTCATGCCGTAGGCGGGTGCGCCCAGCGCGAGCGCCAGCAGGGCCGCCGTGACGGCGGCCCTCCGGCGGGTATGGAGCCGCATGCGTTCTCCTGGGTGGGAGTGTGGGGGTAGCCGTGCGGACGCGCACAGCGTGCTCTCATGGCATGTCCCGGTCAAGGACCCGCCGTGCGGGCCGAACCGATCCGGCCACCCCCACACGTACCGCCTACGGGAGCCCGTGGACCTTGGGACCCACCGAGTTCGACCAAGCACTACCCGCCTTGGCGTCCCAGTTGGTCGACCAGGTCATCGCACCGCGCAGCCCCGGGTAGGTCTTCGACGGCTTGAAGGATCCGCAGTTCGTCCCCCTGGCCAGGCAGTCCAGGGCGTTGTTGACGACGGTCGGGGAGACGTAGCCGCTGCCCGCGCCGCTCGGCGAGGCCGGGACGCCGATGCCCACCTGGGAGGGGTCGAGGCCGCCCTCCAGCTGGATGCAGGCGAGCGCGGTGAGGAAGTCCACCGAGCCCTGGGAGTAGACCTTGCCGTCGCAGCCGTTCATCGAGCCGCTGTTGTAGTACTGCATGTTGACGACGGTGAGGATGTCCTTGATGTTCAGCGCCGTCTTGAAGTAGCCGCCCTGCGTGGACTGCATGTCGATGGTCTGCGGGGCCATGGTGATGACCAGCGACGGGCCGGCCTTCGCGGACAGCGAGCGCAGCGCCTGCGTCATGTAGGTCGGGTTGAGGCCGTTCTCCAGGTCGATGTCGATGCCGGTGAAGCCGTACTCCTGCATCAGGGCGTACGCGGAGTTCGCGAGGTTGTTCGCGGAGGCCGAGTCGTTGACCGAGATGGTCCCCTTCTCACCGCCGACGGAGAGGATGACCGACTTGCCGGCCGCCTTCTTCGCGGCGATGTCGGCCTTGAACTGGGCGACCGTGTAACCGCCGAGGCCGGCCGAGTCGAGGTTGAAGGCGATGGCGCCGGGCGTGGTGGTCGCGTCGGCGAAGGAGACGGCGATGATGTCGTACTGCGCGGAGACGTCGGAGATCTTCTGGACGGTCGCGCCGTTGTTGAAGTTCTGCCAGTAGCCGGTCAGGGCGTGCTTGGGGACGGCCGGACCGGGTCCCGGCCCGGGGCCGGTGCCGGTCGTGGTGCCGGTGACCGGGGCGGACTTGGCGCCCTCGCCCGCGGCGTTGTACGCGCTCACCTGGAAGGAGTGCGAGGTGGCGGCGGCGAGCCCGGTGATCTGGGTGGAGGCGCCGGAGGTGACGGTCTGGACGCGGACGCCGTCCTGATACACGTAATACCCGGCGGCCCCGCCGACCGCGTTCCACGAAAGGGTGAGAGCGCTCGCGCTCTGGCCGGAAACGGCGGTCCCCCCGGGGGCTCCCGGGACGCTCGGGCCGGGGTCCGTGCCGCCGCCGCCGTCCGGCCCGAAGACGCTGAACTCGTCGACGACGTAGGCCGGCTGGCCGTACCAGCCGTGCGTGTAGACCGTGACCTGGGTGGTGCTCGGGCCGGTGGTGAAGGTGGTGGAGAGCTTCTGCCAGCCCGCGCCCGATCCGGGGGTCCAGGTGGACACGTCCTGGGTACCGGTCCCGGTCGCGCCGAGGTAGACGTAGCTGCCCTGGACCTGCGTGCTGAGCGTGTAGGTCGAGTTCGGCTTGACTGTGACGGTCTGACTACAGCGGGCGTTGTCCTGTCCGGCCGGGGTGGCCTTCAGGGCGCCGGCTCCGGCGTACACGGGCGAGGAGACGGAGGCGCCGGTTCCGCCGGTGCAGGACCAGTTGGCGAGGCCCGACTCGAAGCCGCCGTTGCGGGCGACGTTGACGTCGACGGCCTGTGCGGTACCGGTGGCGAGGGCCGTCAGGGCGCCCGCGGCGAGGGTGACGGCGAGGGGGAGGGCGAGGGAGCGTATCCGGTTCACGTGGGCTCCGGTGGGGGGAGGAAGGTGGTGAAGGAAGAGGGGGACCGGGTGGGGTGGGTCCGACTCAAGGCGTGCGCTGCCAAGTTGGTCCAGACCAATCCTCGTGTCAAGAGTCTTCGCGATGTGGCTTGAAATGACCGAAGCGTCGATCCCTGTTGTCCGGGTTTCCCGCCACCTGTGACAGAGGGCGGTCGCACGGGAATCGGCAAGGCCCTGCCCCGCCTGGGGTGACGCGGATATGGTGCTGAGGCAAGGGGGAAGCTCGTCGATCGTTTGCGGTCGCGCAGTGGGTGCGCGTGCGCGGCGTCTTCGCGTCCGGCGCGCGACGGGCCCGTGGCACACGGGGTGAACGTGGGGAACGGGGGAATTCACGTGCCGACCGCCATCGCTGTCACCAGCGCCGATCTGGTCCTTCCGGCCCCTGACCGGCACACACCCGGGGCCGCCGTGCTGCACCCGCCCGAGCAGCTCGACCTGGAGGGCGCCCTCGCCGAGACCGGCGCCCTGCTGGAGCGGCACGGCCACCTCGTGGCCCTCGTGCCGCCCTGGCTGCCGCGCGCCACCGTCCAGCGGCTGCACACCGTACGCGCCATCCTGGAGACCGACCGGATCGCGCTCCTCGGCATCGACCTGCCGCCGCTGGGCACGGCCCTGCTGGTCCGTCAGCTGCGCCAGCTCAGCGTCTGCGACTTCAGCCCCGGGATCATCGCCTCCGCGGCCCGGCTGCTGTCCCACTACGTCTACGCGGGCGCCCTCCTGGGCTCGGTCGCCAAGCTCGACCGCGTCCGGGTCCCGGTCGGGCTGGGGGCACACGCCCGGTCCTGGTCGCCGAGCGCGCAGTTCGCCGTACTGGCCCACCCGACGCCGCACCTGGCCAAGCTCGGGGCCGCCGGGGCGCAGGCCTCGGCGGCGGTGCCCGCCGGACCCGGCTTCGCCACGCAGCTCACCTTCGCCCGCGGCCAGCTCACCTCCGACTGGGTCACGGCCGAACTGGCCCCCGCCTGGCAGGTGCAGGGCGTCCTGGAGAACCCGCTGCCGGCCGGCTCGCCCGGCTGGTGGGGCACCCAGAAGCTCGTCGAGTTCGCGGCCGGCATCCCGGACCTGTCCGTGCTCTACCAGCTCGTCGCCTCGGTCCGCCGCGAGCAGTGCCGCTGGTGCGGCCTCGAACTCATCGGCGACCGCTGCGGCTTCTGCGCCGCCCCGCTCACGGCCGCGCCCGCCGCGCCACCGCCCCCGGCGAGCACCGCCCGATCCAGACCCTGACCGACCGACCCCTGCGAACGAACGAAGAACGGCGAGGTAGGAAGACCGATGAACTCACGCCAGCGCCGCGGCGTCATCCTGCTGCTCCTGTCGGTCCTGTGCGCCCTGGGGGCCTTCGCCGGAGTCCTCGTGGTGATCGGCGACGTCAACTCCAAGGTCGGGGCCGAGGTCGTGGCCTACCGCGCCAAGGGCGACATAGCGCCGTACAGCCCGCTCGCCGCAGGCCAGTTCGAGGAAGTGCGGATCCCCGAGCGCTGGCTGTCCGAGACCGCCGTCACCGACCTCGGCGCGCTCAAGGACAAGATCGCCCTCACCACCCTGAAGAAGGGCTCGCTGCTCCAGACGGACATGTTCGTGGACCGTCCGCAGCTCCAGCCCGGCGAGCAGGAGATCGCCATCATGATCGACGCGGCGACCGGCGTGGCCGGCAAGATCACCTCCGGCGCCAAGGTCAACATCATCGCCACCTTCAAGGGCGCCAAGGACACCGACCCCTCACGGTCGGTGATCATCGTCGCCAACGCCCGCGTCCTGGGCGTCGGCCGGCTCACCGCCCTCGAAGCCAAGGACAGCGACCGCAAGGGCCCCGCCGAGGCGGTCCCGATCACCTTCGCCCTGAACACCAAGGACACCCAGCGCGTCGCCTACGCCGAGTCCTTCGCGGAACACGTACGCCTGGCCCTGGTGGCCCCCGGCACCGACTCGGCACCCGCCCCGGGCGACCGTACGTACACCCTCGACGGGGACAAGTGAGGCAGCACGGATGACCACCCGAATCCTCCCCGCGGCCGGCGACCCGGACGCCGCGCGTGCCCTCTCCACCCTCCTCGGCCAGCTCCCGTCGGCAGAGCCGGCCGCACCGGTCCCCGACTCGACCACGCTGCTGGACATGCTCGCCCGGCTGGCCGTCGACTCCATCGACGAACTGCCCGAGGTCGTCCTCGTCCACGAGCGCATCGGCCCGGTGCCCGCACTGGAACTGATCCGCGAGGTCGCCCTGCGCTTCCCCGCGGTGGGCGTCGTCCTGGTCTCCTCCGACGTCGGCCCCGCGCTCTTCTCCGCCGCCATGGACGCGGGCGCGCGCGGCCTGATCGGCCTCCCGCTCTCCTACGAGGAACTCGCCGCCCGCGTCCAGGCCGCCGCCCAGTGGGCCGTGGGCGTACGCCGCCACCTCGGCAAGGGCTCGGCCGCCGACGTCTTCACGGGGCCGGGCGGCCGCGTGGTCACCGTCACCGGAGCCAAGGGCGGGGTCGGCACCACCTTCACCGCCGTGCAGTTCGCGCTGGCCGCGGCCGCCTCGGGGCGGCGTACGGCACTGGTCGACATGGACCTCCAGGCGGGCGACGTGGGCTCGTACCTCGACGTGCAGTTCCGCCGCTCGATCGCCGACCTCGCCGGGATCCAGGACGTCTCCCCGCGGGTCCTCCAGGACGCCGTGTACGACGACCGCACCGGCCTGGCGCTGCTGCTGGCCCCCGCCGACGGGGAGCGGGGCGAGGAGGTCGACGACCGCGCCGCCCGGCACATCGTCGGGGCGCTGCGCAGCCGCTACGAACTCGTCGTCATCGACTGCGGCACCCAGGTGACCGGCGCGAACGCCGCCGCCGTGGAGATGGCGGACGTGGCGGTGCTGGTCACCACCCCGGACGTGGTCGCGGTACGGGCGGCGAAGCGGATGGTCCGCATGTGGGAACGCCTCCAGGTGCGCAAGGCGGAGGACACGACGATGGTCGTCAACCGCTGGAGCAAGCACACGGAGATCCAGCCCGCCCTGATCGAGAAGATCACCAAGACCCGCGCCACCCGCACCCCCGTCCCGGCCGCCTTCAAGGAACTCCAGGCGGTGGTCGACGCGGGCCGGGTCCAGGACCTCGACAACCGCTCGACGGTCAAGCAGGCGCTGTGGACGCTGGCGGGCGAACTCGGCCTCCTGTCCGCCCCGGACACCGCCGCGGCCCCCGCCACCCCGGGCGCGGCGGTCGCGGTACGCGCCGCCGGCGCCGTCTCCCGCCTGCGCCGCGGCCGGGAGGGCTGACGGATGCCCGCCCGGAGAGGGGACCGGGGCCAGGTGGCGATCGAGTTCGTCGGCATGGTCCCGCTGATCCTGCTGCTCGTGGCGGCGGTGTGGGAGTGCGTCCTGATCGGCTACGCGTTCTCCCTGGCGGGCAACGCGGCGGACGAGGGCGCGCGGGCGGGGGCGGTGACCGGGAAGGCCGCCTGCGAGGCGGCGGCCAAGGAGCACATCGGGGACGCGTGGAAGTTCGACGTGCAGTGCGGAAAGTCCGGGGACATCTACCAGGCGAAGGTCCGCCTCGGGGTCCCGGTCCTCTTCCCGGGACTCGACTTCGGCGAGATCGACGGCACCGGCGGCGCGGCGTTGGAGAAGGAGGCGGAGTGACGTGAGGCGGCGTATCCGCTCCGATCGGGGGCAAGTGGCCCTGGAGTACATCGGTTTCGTGCCGATCCTGCTGTTCGTCGCCCTGTGCGCGATCCAGCTCGGCTGGGTCGCGTACGTCCACGAGCAGGCGGACACCGCCGCCCGTACGGCGGCGCGCGTGGAGGCCCAGCACCCGGGACGGGGGGAGGCCGCGGGTTACGCCGCCATCCGCGAAGGGCTCCCGGCGACCGTCAGCGTGCCCGCAGGGGGCGACGCGGTCACCGCGACCGTGACCATCCGGATCAACTCGATCATCCCCGGGCTTCCCGCCGGCGAGGCCAGGGCAACCGCCGTCATGCCCAACGACGACCCGAAGGTGACCGGACCATGAGCCTGCGTTCCCGGGTCAACACCCCCGACGACCGGCACAGCCCCCGCGAGGACGGCCGGCTGGTCTCCTCCTACCGCGCCAAGCTGCTGGAGGAGATCGACCTCGCCGAGATGTCCGCGCTCGCGCCCGCCGAGCGCCGGGCGCGCCTGGAGCGCGTACTCGGCCACATCATCAGCCGCGAGGGCCCCGTACTCTCCACCGTCGAGCGCGCGCAGCTGATCCGCCGCGTCGTCGACGAGGCCCTCGGCCTCGGTGTGCTCGAACCGCTCCTCGAAGACGCCTCGATCTCCGAGATCATGGTCAACGGCCCCGACCAGATCTTCGTCGAGCGCGCCGGCCGCGTGGAGCAGCTCCCGCTCCGCTTCGCCTCGCACGAGCAGCTGATGCAGACCATCGAGCGGATCGTCTCCACCGTCAACCGCCGCGTGGACGAGGCCAATCCGATGGTCGACGCGCGTCTGCCCAGCGGCGAACGCGTCAACGTCATCATCCCGCCGCTCTCCCTGACCGGCGCGACCCTCACCATCCGGCGCTTCCCGCGGGCCTTCACCCTGCACGAGATGATCGCGCTCGGCTCCCTCGACGAGCAGATGCTGCTCCTGCTGTCCGGGCTCGTCGCCGCCAAGATGAACCTGATCGTCTCCGGCGCCACCGGCACCGGCAAGACCACCCTCCTCAACGCCCTCTCCGGCCTGATCCCGGAGGGCGAGCGCATCATCACCATCGAGGACTCGGCCGAACTCCAGCTCCAGCAGGCACATGTGATCCGCCTCGAATCCCGTCCGCCGAACGTGGAGGGCAAGGGCCAGATCACCATCCGCGACCTCGTCCGCAACTCCCTCCGCATGCGCCCCGACCGCATCATCGTCGGCGAGGTCCGCGGCGGCGAGACCCTCGACATGCTCCAGGCGATGTCCACCGGCCACGACGGCTCCCTCGCCACCGTCCACGCCAACAGCTCCTCGGACGCGCTCATGCGCCTGCAGACCCTCGCCTCCATGTCGGAGGTGGAGATCCCCTTCGAGGCCCTCCAGGACCAGATCAACAGCGCCGTCAACGTCATCGTCCAGCTGACCCGCTTCGGCGACGGCTCACGCCGCATCACGGAGATCTCCATCCTGGAGTCCCACGGCCGGGAACCCTTCCGGATCACCACCGTCTGCCGCTTCGCGGCCCAGCCGATAGGGGCGGACGGGCGGGTGCACGGCTACTTCGAGTACTACCCGCTGCCGCGCCGGATCGCCGAGCGGCTCTACATGAACAACCAGCCCATCCCGCAGGCCTTCGGGGTCGCCCTGCCGGACGACCCCCTCACCACCCCGCACATCACCCGGACCGCCCTGTGAACCCACTGATCCTCCTCACCCTCGGCGCCACCCTGCTCGCGTGCGTGCTCGTCGTCGCGGGCCTGCAGGCGTACGTCGCCGGGCGCGCCCAGCGCGCCGCCCTGATCGAGCGCCTCTCGTCGAGCGGAATGCCGGAGCCCCTCGGGCGCCGGCGCCGCTTCCGGGGCGTCGACCGGCGGCTGCGCACGACCAGGCTGGGCCGCCGCATCGAGCTGAAGCTGGCGACCACCGGCCTGGACCTCACCCCGGGCGAGTTCTTCGTCTACATGCTGGGTTCCATCGCGGGCGTCTGGCTCGTCGCGTCCGCCCTCCTCGCCCCGTTCTTCGGTCCGGTGGCGGGCGTGATCGGCGTCTGGGCGGCGAACGCCTTCCTCAACTGGCAGCGGGCGCGGCGCACGGAACGGTTCATCAACCAGCTCCCCGACCTGGCCCGGATCCTCGCCAACGCCACCCAGGCCGGGCTGGCCCTGCGGACGGCCATCGGCATGGCGGCCGAGGAGCTGGAGGCTCCGGCGGGCGAGGAACTGGCGCGCGTCGCCGACCGCCTCGCCGTGGGCCACTCCATCGAGGAGTCCCTGGGCGAACTCACCGAACGTCTGCCCTCGCGGGAGCTGGTCGTCCTCGTCTCCACCCTCGTCCTGTCCGCCCGCGCGGGCGGCGCGATCGTGGACAGCCTGCGCAACCTGACGGTGACGCTGGAACAGCGCAAGGAGACCCGCCGTGAGATCCGTACCCAGCTGTCCCAGGTGACGGTGACGGCGTACCTCGTCCCGTCCATCGGACTCGGCTCGCTGCTGCTCGTCGACATGATGATGCCGGGCGCCCTGGACCGGATGACGGGCGCTTTCCTCGGCCAGACGGCCGTACTGGTCGCCCTCGGCCTCTTCGCCCTGGGCTTCATCCTCATCCGCCGCCTGTCGAAGATCGACGTGTGAGGGGGCGGACGGGACGATGATCGGACTTCTGCTCGCACTGGCCGTGGCCCTGTCGGTCCTCGGCGCGTTCCACGGCATCCGCCTCTACCGCGCGGACGTGAAACTGCCCACGGACCTCGCGCTCGCCCTGGAAGTGGGGGCCACCCGCACGACGGCGGTCGGTTCCCTCGTCGACCGCATGGGCATCCGCTGGGCCCCGCTGGTCCTGAGCGCGATGGGCCCGGCCCGGGTCGCCCGCAAGCGCCGCCAGATCGACATGGCGGGCAACCCCGCCGGCCTGACGATCGACCGGTACGCGGCCCGGCGGGCGGTGTACGGGGCCCTGGGCGCCCTCGGCGCCTTCTCCATGCTGATCAACGGCCAGCTGGTCGCCGCCCTGTTGATGGTGGCCTTCGGGCTCTTCTGGATCGAGGCCGGCCTGTGGTCGGCGATCAGGGTCCGCCGCGACCACATCGAGCGGACCCTGCCCGACTTCCTCGACGTGCTCGCCGTGGTGGTGAGCGCCGGGCTGGGCTTCCGGCAGGCGCTGGACCGGGTCGCGGACAAGTACGAGGGGCCGTGGGCGGACGAGATCCGCATCACGCTCCAGCAGATGGACATGGGCGTCAGCCGCCGCCAGGCCTTCGACGAACTGCGCCGCCGCAACGACAGCGAACAGGTCGCGCAGTTCGTGACGGCCCTCCAGCAGGGCGAGGAGCTCGGCTCCCCGATCGTCGACACCCTGATTGCGATCGCCGAGGACATGCGCCGCACCGACGCCCAGAACGCCCGCCGCCGGGCGGCCCGGGCCGTCCCCAAGGCGACGTTCGCCGTCACCATGTTCATGCTCCCCGGCACGCTGATCCTGCTGGTCTGCGGCTTCGTCTACGGCGCGAACGTCGACTTCGGCGCGCTGTTCGGGGGTGGCTGAGCCATGGCACGGCTGAGCGTGCTCATCGCCGACGGCAACCCGGTCGTCCGGGCGGGCCTGGCGGCGATCCTGAGCGCGGCCGGGGACCTCGACGTGACGGCCCAGGCGCAGGACGGCCGCGAGGCACTGAGCCTGACCCGTCGGCACGCCCCGGACGTGATCCTGCTGGACGTCCGGATGCCGGGCGTGGACGGGATGTCGGCGCTGCCGCACCTGGTGCAGCTGGCTCCCGTACTGATGCTGACGTACAGCAGGGAAGCCGACATCATCTGCGAGGCCCTGTCGTTGGGCGCCGGCGGCTATCTCGTGCACGGCGAGTTCACCACGGACGAGCTGCTGAGGGCGGTACGGGACGCCCCGCTGGGCCGCCCGCACTTCACCCCGACGGCGGCGAGCGCAGTGCTCGCGGAGGTCCGGGCCCTGCGGGCCTCTTCGCATCCGCAACGAGCTGTGGCACAGTCTTCAGAGCGGATGCACAACTCTGTTGTCTTCGGGCTGAGTTCCCGGGAGGTGGAGATCATGGATCTGATCGCGTCCGGGATGAGCAACCAGCAGATCGCCGCCGCCTGCTTCATCAGCGAGAAGACCGTCAAGAACCACATCAACCGCATCTTCGCGAAGCTCCAGAGCGCCACGCGCAGCGAGGCGATAGCCCGCTGGCTGGGAACCGCCCGTCCAGGAGTGACCGGTCATGGGTAGACAGAGTGCGCAGTGGGTCCGTAATTGGGTCCCGGGACCCTTGGTCACGACTGGTGACTCGCCGTACCGTCCGCAGATCGACACCGGTACCGGCCCGGGAGGGAACCCCCATGTCACAGAACACGCTGCTGAAGGCCGCCGTGGAGGCACGGATCAGGGTGAACGGCTGGGCGGACACGGCCGTAACAAGCCTCCGCAAGCGCCACCCCCACCCCGACCGCGGCCAGACGGCCTTCGAATACCTGGGCATCATCCTGGTCGTCGTGGTGATCATCGGCGCGATCGTGGGCACGGGTATCGGGCAGGAGATCACCACCAAGATCAAGACCGCGATCACCAATATCAAAGCCGGTACGTGATCACACGGCAGCTATCGGGTGATCGAGGACAGGCGTTCCCCATCTATGTCGTCGCAGTGGTGGGTCTGCTCTTCGCCGCACTCGCCTTCTTCGCCATTGGTCAGGCGTCAGTGACCAGGAGCAACGCGCAGGGGGCGGCCGATGCGGCTGCGTTGGCGGCAGCCCGAGAGGCCAGAGACCACCTGGTCCCGGGTCTGGACCTGGCGGCACTGAAGCCCGAGGGCTGGCAGGACGTGCTCGGCGGCAAGCGTTTGTACCTGGAGGGCGGCTGCGAGAAGGCGCCGGGCTTCGCGGCGATGAACGATGCGGAGGCAACGTGCCGGAGGTCGGCTCTGAGTTTCACCGTCGAGGCCAGGACGAACGGAACCGTAGGCGAGTCGGTGATCCCCGGGACCGACTCGATGCACGGAACGGCCAATGCGACTGCGGTGATCGAGCCGCGCTGCCATCTGAGCTCGCTTCCCACACCCACCCGATCGCCCAGTCCCGCCGAGCCCGGTGAGGAGAAGCCCGGGCCGGTCAAAATCCGGTGCAAGGGCGGGCATGACATCGACTTCGACCCGCTGAAGCCCGACCCGTGGCGCACGCTGGCGAGGGCTCTCTTCGACGTGAGACTGACCGACTGACAGCGACCGCGAGACAAGGAAGCAGCACACATGAGCATTCGGCACACGGTGAACGTCCGCGGGGGAGCGGCCGTCGCGGTTGCGGCGGTCATGGCACTCACGTTGGCCGGATGCGGTGGCGGCGACGACGGGAAGGCGAAGGATCCTCAGAAGCCCAACGCCCCGCAGTCTCAGGGGGCAGGCTCACAGGCCGCGCCCAGCCAGGGGCAGAGTTCAGCGCCGCCGCAGATCATCGCCACCGCGGACGGAGCGAATGGCATGGTGCTGACCATCAACTCGGCGACGCGTGATGCAGGTGGATTCCTCACCGTGAACGGGCAGTTGAAGAACAACGGCAAGGAATCCTTTGTCGGTACGGCGGCCTGGCGGGGCAATGAGCTGACGCAGAGCGGCGAGTCAGTGGCTGGGGCGACCCTCGTGGACAAGACGGCCAAGAAGCGCTACTACGTGCTGCGGGACACCGACGGAAGGTGCCTTTGCACGACAGGGATCTCCAGTGTGGGACCAGGGCAGACCGTGCCCATTTTCATCCAGTTCCCTGCGCCACCGACGAACACCACCGAGGTTGAGTTCAGCCTCCCCACTTTCGCCACGGCCGTCGTCAAGGTTTCCGGGTGACCCCATGACAAATAGCCACCGCACCATCGCCGCAACGGCCGTAGCCGGTCTCGTCATAGCCGGCGCCAACCTGATCGCGGCCACCGCCGCCTACGCCGATGACGTGAAGCCATCCGTACCCCCCGGCACCGAGCCGTCCGCCTCCGCCCCCGTGGCCATCGAATCCAACGCCCCCGGGCTCAAGATCCCGCAGGGCGGGACGCTCGCCCCCGTCAAGGTGCTGGACATCGCCGAGGTCGTCGAGGACCTCGGTGGGGAGCAGCGGCGGCAGGAGACGAACCAGACCGTCATGATGGCCCTGCAGTCCGAGGTGCTGTTCCCGGAGAACAGCGCCGTGTTCAACGCCCAGGCCGCCGCCCGGATCCAGGCCATCGCCGCCGAGATCAACACGCAGAAGGCCACCCGCGTACGGGTGTTCGGCTTCACCGACGACCAGGGCAGCTACGAGCACGGCAAGGAGCTGTCCAAGCAGCGCGCCGACGCCGTGCAGGCCGAGCTCTCCAAGACCGTCACCAATCCCAGCGTCGTCTTCGACGTCCGCGGGTACAGCGAGGACTACCCGATCGCCGACAACAGCACCGAGGAAGGCCGCAAGAAGAACCGCCGCGTCGAGATCACCTTCCCCCGCAGCGCCGACGGCGGCTGAGGGGCCGCAGAGATGCCGCCGCTGGACCGCCACGTCCGCTTTCACACCCCAGGCCATCAGGGCGTCCCGCCCGTGGGTGCAGGCGCGCCCTACCGGCCGGTCGGAGTGCGGGGAACGCCGCGTCGGAGGCGGCCGCGCAGGCCTTCCACCAGTGTGCCGAGGGCGAGCGACTGGGCCAGTACGCACAGGACGAGCTCGGTCAGGAGGAGCCACGTCTCGGGCTGTCCTTCCCCGCGGAACGCTCCCTCGACCAGCGTCACGAAGAAGAACAGCGGGAACGCGAACAGGGCGGGGAACACCCAGATGAAGCCGGGGTCCGGGGCGAACAGCGTGACGGCCGTGGCGATCGCCACGACGACGCCGACGAGGCCCAGGTAGGTCGCCGAGGCCGGGTTGGCGAAGGTCAGGCGGACGAGCGTGCGAGCGGTCATCGGTTCCCCCCGGGGCGTGTGGACTCCTCCCATGGTCGGGAGGATCCGGGGGTCTGTCGTGAGTACGCGTACCCAGCCCGGCCCCCGGACCGGCCCCTCCCCTGTGGGGGCCGGTCCGGCGAGGGTCCGCGGGGCGGGGGGCCTGCGGGGCGGGGGGCCTGCGGGGCGCGGGTCCGCGCCGCGCGTGCCGTGCGCGATCAGTCGAACTGGCCCGGCTGGTAGTCGCCCGCCGGCTGCTGGACGATCACGTTCATGCGGTTGTACGTGTTGATCAACGCGATGAGCGAGACCAGCGCGGCCAGCTGGTCCTCGTCGTAGTACTTGGCCGCCTCGGCCCAGGCCTCGTCCGTGACCCCGCCGGCCGCATCGGCGATGCGGGTGCCCTGCTCGGTCAGCTCCAGGGCCGCCCGCTCGGCGTCGGTGAACACCTTCGCCTCGCGCCAGGCCGCGACCAGATTGAGCCGGATCGGGTCCTCCCCGGCGTGCGAGGCGTCCTTGAAGTGCATGTCGGTGCAGAACCCACAGCCGTTGATCTGGCTGGCCCGGAGCTTCACCAGCTCCTGCGTGGCGTGCGGCAGGGTCGAGTCCGAGATGACCTTGCCGGCGGAGTTGATGTACCGGGCGAACTTGTTCGCGACCGCGTTGCCGAAGAAGTTGAGACGCGCTTCCATCGTTCTCTCCTTGCCGTGTGGACCGTTACACAGCTTTGACGGAAACTGCGGCCCGGATGTGACAGCTTCGCGGACCGAGTGGATGTGACCTGAGTTACATGACCGGGAGGAGGAGTTCCGCGATCTCCCGGGCCCGGTGCGCCGGCTCCGGGCCCGGGTTCAGCGCGGCCACCGCCGTCGCCCCCTCCGTCAGGATCAGGAGCTGGTCGGCGAGGGCCGGGTCGGCGGTCAGGTCGGCCAGCAGGGCGCGGAGTTCCGCCTTGTGGACCCGCACGATCTCCGGCGTCGCCGCGCCCAGCTCCCCGTACGTGTTAAGGAACGCGCAGCCCCGGAAGTCGGGCTCGGTGAACCAGTCCGCCAGCCAGTCGAACACCGCCAGCACCCGCGCCCGCGGCTCCGCCGGGGCCAGCGCCGCCGTGCGCAGGGAGTCCAGCCAGCGCTGGTCGCGGCGTTCCAAGTAGGCGGTGACCAGGGATTCCTTCGCCGGGAAGAGTCGGTAAAGGCGCTTGAGGGGGACGCCGGAGGCGGTGCGGACGCGGTCCATGCCGACGGCTTGGATGCCGTGCCGGTAGAACAGCTCCTCCGCCGCGTCGAGCAGTCGGGTCCGTGCCTCTTCGTCGTCCATGAAGGCAGGGTAGCCCGTTTGTGCTTGCGGCGAGAACGACCGTTCTCCTAGACTCCAGAGCGGAGAACGATCGTTCTCATCACTCCCCTCCCGGAGGATCCGCCATGACGCGTCCGCCCCTGCCCCCCCTTCACCGAAGAGTCCGCCCGAGCCAAGGTCCAGGCCGCCGAGGACGCCTGGAACAGCCGCGACCCCGAGCGCGTCGCCCTCGCGTACACGGAGGACTCGGTCTGGCGCAACCGCGACCGCTTCCTCGTCGGCCGCGCCGAGATCCGTGCGTTCCTCGCCGACAAGTGGGAGCGCGAGCTCGACTACCGCCTGCGCAAGGAGCTCTGGGCCTTCACCGGCAACCGCATCTCGGTCCGCTTCGAGTACGAGTGGCACGACGCCACCGGCCAGTGGTGGCGCAGCCATGGCAACGAGCAGTGGGAGTTCGCCCCCGACGGCCTGATGAGCCGCCGCGAGGCCAGCATCAACGACGTCCCGATCACGCCCGAGGACCGCCGCCTGCGCTGACCCGCCCGCCCCCGGCGCCCACTCCGGCGCCGGGGCCCGGTGGGTGCTGGGGCTCAGGCGCCGGGCCTGCACCTGAGTACGTCCACCCCTTGCCGGCCCCGGTCCCGGCTGCTACGTCACCGCAGGTCAATCCCCATGTCGCCGCCCTCTGAGCTTGCGTTCGAGAACGCGGTGTTGGTTTCGTACGACGCGGGGGCGCGGGGAGCGCCCAGGGGGAGCGGAACGGCGCATGCGTACACAGACGGATCTGCCGGCGCGCTGGCAGGAGTTGTTCGGCGAACCGGCGGCGATGCGACTCGCGTCGGCGCACGCCCCGGGCGGCGGCGGTGGAGAGGACCTGGCCCACTCCGGCGGGCCCTGGTCCAAGGCCGCGGTGGCGGCCGGCGAGTTGCGCATCACCACCGCGGAGGGCCCGGGCAAGATGGCCGCCGCCCACGAGGGAATCGAGGCCGGTACGGCGGGCCTCTCCGCCACGGCCGCGCTGGCCGCGGTCCGCGCCTCCTGTACGGATCGCTGACCGTGGGCCAGGCGGCGCCGCACAGCGGCGGGGTCCCGGGCGTCGACGACATCGTCCTCGTGGGCAGCGGAGCACTCATCGGAGGCGTCGTCATCGGGGCAGAGGGTTTCTTCGGTGCCCACCGATTCAAGGTGGACGACGGGCCCAGGTCCATCGTCGGGGGCGACGGCCCCATGGCCGCCCACTCGAACTACTTCAATCCCACGAAGGACAAAGAGTCCGCGACCAACATCGCGCTGATCGTCGCGGGGCACGCCCAGGACACCAGCACCGAGGAGCCCCGATGAAGCCACCCCGCACCGCAGGCGCGCTCCTCGCACTGGCAGCTCTCATTGCCGGCTGTGGGCAGATTGCCGACGACGGAACAGCCAAGAGGACCCCCCATGCAGCTGCAGCAGGGCGCCGATCGCGCCGACGCCATCCTCCAGGAGACCCTGGCCGCCGTACAGCCGGAAGTGAAGTGGAACCACGGTCCGTCCTCGGACGCCGGTTGCACGGACGTTCTAGGCAACGCGACGGGCATGGGGGCCGCCGACCGGTCGATCACCGTCCTGACCATCGTTTCCCTGAACAGCGCCGGGGTGCCCTGCTGGGCATCATCGAGAGGGCCTGGAAGGGGCGCGGCTACAAGATCACCAACGTGCGCAAGAGCCCGACCTTCCCCGCCATCTACGCCAGTACTCCCGACGGCTACAGCCTGGAGGTCCAGGTCGCCGGCCAGGGGCAGTTCTTCCTGAAGGCGGCCACGCCTTGCCTGACCGACTCCTCCGTCGGCCAGCCCACCGGCAAGCCCAACACCCCGGACCGGAAGGGAGAATTCCCGCAGCGGCCGGACGTTCAGGACGAGTTCTGGTCCGCCACCACGCCGACGTCGGCAGGCAGTTGATCTTGCCCCGCGCAGCCGGGACGCGGCCGACGGGCCCGGCATCGCGGATTGCTGCCGCGACCCGCCGGGGGCAGGTCATGCCGGAGCGGGGCCCTGCAGGACTGGGGTGGCGGGGCCGGTGACGCCGACGTTCAGGCCTCCGTGGTCCGCCCGTGCCAGCTGGGCCGCCACTTCGTCGGCGGGGTTGAGGGCGACGAGGCGGCCCGCGATGCTGCGGACCCGCCAGCCGGAGCCTCGAAGTACGCCTGCGCCCGACCCATCGCCCGGGCCGCACGGTCTTCGTCCAGGGGCTCGGTCCCCCAGGCGTGGTGGACGTACGTCGCGCCCTCGTTCTCCACCGTACGCAGGTCCTCGCCGCCGGCCGCGTCGTGCCGGACTCGCAGCGCGTCGTAGATCCGGCTGGAGTGCGCGAGCACTGCCTGCTGAGAGGCCTCGTCGGCGGACTGCGACTGCGACTGCGACTGGGACGGGGACTGCGATTGCGCGGTGGGGGAGGTCGACGCGCCTGCCGTCGGGACGTAGCAGGGGGAGGTGACGGTGAGGATGGCGGTACCGTCGCCGGTCGCCGGGTCCGTGACGCTGTTCTGGATGCTCATCCAGTAGTCGTCGGGAACCGTGCGCATGTGCACGCCCGTGCCCGGATCCGCCCAGTCGCCGTCGGACGTGGCGCTCTGGAACTTGTGGCCCAGCCCGACCCACGCATCGCGGGCCTGGCGGACCAGCTGCCGTCCGGCCGAGCCGGGAACGCCTTCGAGCCGGTAGCTGATGTGGACCTGCTGGCGATCGCTCTTGCCGTGGTCGGCGAGGCATGCACCGGCCCCGTACCGGCCGTCACGCTTCGGGGTGGGCTTCGGCGACATGGCACCCAACGTCTGCCGGACGATCTCCTCGGCGCGGGCGATGACCTGCTGATCGTCCATGACCACTTTCTTCTGCTCCCCTGCTCCCGAGCATGCTGTGAGGGCGAACGCGAGCCCGGTCAGCGCTGCTGCCGTCCTTGTGCGGCGATTCATTTCGCCTTCCCTGTCACGATGTCCGCCATGTGCCCGAGGGACTCGCCTTCCCAGTACTGCGAGTGCGCGGGCATGAACTCCCCACCCTCGCCGACCTCTTTGCCGGGGGCCACACCGAAGGTCCGGCCGCCGAAGTCATCCGTGGACGGGTCCGTTCCGTACAGGATGGAGTGGTCATCGAGGAGCTCGATGAGCCCCGGCGGGTAGAGGGGTCCGAGCCACGCGCCGGCGACCGCGTCAGGGGAAGGGGCCCAGTTGATGAGGTCGTGGTCGGCCGTGGCCGCCCACACCTTATCCGGGGGACCCCCAGGTCCTTCGCGTGGTCCACGCCCACGCCCGGGCTGCCGACGAAGATGACGTTGTCCACGGGCAGGTCCGGGTTCTCGGCCAGGGCCTTGCCCGCGACCAGGGTTCCGTAGCTGTGGCCAAGCACGGTGGAGTTCACCGGGCCGTCGGTGTGGGCAGTGTCGACCCCGGTGAGGAACCGATTCAGCGGGTCCTTCGCGGCGTTGGCCCAGCTGTCGCTGGCGGCCTCCGGCACGATGCTCTGCGGTGCCTCGTAACCGAGCCAGAGGATCGATGCCGTCTCCCGTCCGGGATCCGCGTCCCTTGCCTTCCTCTGGAGGTCCTCGGCTCGTGTGAGGTCACCGTCGATGCCCGCCAGCGTCGAGTACGTCCCCGGCACGTACGTCACCACGTTGTCCGCCTTGTCCGGGTTGCCGATCGACACGATAGCCTGGCCGCCTTTGGGGTCGGCGAAGCCCAGGAGGTAGCCCTCCGGCCGGCGGCCGGCCTCGGACGAGGTGAGCCGGTCCTGGACGTGCTGCATCCCGTCCAGCCGGTCCTGCATCTCCTTGCGCTTCTCGTCCCAGTCCTTCCATGCCTTCGACTCGATCTGCGCGCCCTTGACCTCGCGGCCGGTGATCGGGCTGATGTACTTCTCGTATCGGGGCGGCTCCTTGCCGCGCCAGGCGTCCAATTCCACCTGGCGGGTGCCGTGGTTCTCGGCGAGGACGACGCGGTTCGCCGTGTCGCGGACCTCCGACGGGATGCCGTCCAGGGCTCCGACGCTCGCAGGGTAGAGGGAGATGTACTCGTCCCGCCGCTCCTGGTTGAGGCCGTTCCACCAGGCGGCGTTCTCCGCGGGGGACTTGCCGTGCGGGATGTCCGCGTCCTTGAGGTACGTACCGGCGGCCTCGCGCGTGCGCTGGAGGTCCTTTGCCGCATCGGCCCAGACCTTGTCGTCGACGCGCAGCCCGCGCTCCGCCTTGAGCTCGGAGAGGGTGGTGCGGTAGCGGGAGTCGATCTCCGCCGCCGTGCGGCACGCGGAGGCTATGCGCTGCGCTATGCCCTCGGCCTTGGCCTTGTTCGGGTTGATGACCAGGCCGCCGTTGGGCGCCGGGGACAGCGGGTTGCTCGTCCCCGGGAGCAGCGGGCCGACGGGGGACGGGCCGGCCGTGCCCGCCTCGGTGGGCTTGAGGTACGGGCTTGACGGGGTGCCGGCCGGGTACGAGACCGAGCCGTCCTGGTGGACGGTGAAGCCGTAGCCCTCAGCGTCCTCCAGAGCCGCCTTGAGAAGGCTCTGCGGAGCGGCCACTTCGGCGGCGAAGCCGTTCAGGGCGGTACGGACGAGCCCGCACTCGGCGTGGATGTACTGGAAGTTGCGGGCCAGCCGGCTGAGGTCGCCGAGGGCCGCATCGGCGGTCTGCGCCGTCTGCGTGTCGCGAAGCTTGCCGAGCATCTCGTTCTCGACGCGTTCCTTGGCCGCGTAGGCGCGGCTGCTGACTTCGCCCCAGCCGTCTGCAGCCTCCTCGTACTCGGTCCGCTTGAGGTCCTTCAGGTGCTGCCAGGTCATCATCGGGTGCTACCGGCCCTTGACCGCGCGGTGCTCGGCGTCCGCTCCGCCGGGGTGGAGGGTGCCGAACCCGTCCTTCACGCGCTGATCGACCTCGCCGAAATCCTTGCCCGCGGTCTTCAACGCGCCCTCCAGGCGCGTGCACTCGGCCCGGACGTCCTCGATGCGGCCCTTCCAGGACGTGCGGACCTCGCCGAGAACCGCGGGCAACATGAAGCCCTCGAGCGTGGGGACGACGCCTTCGTGCGCACTGTCCAGCCGAGTCAGGGCCGTGTTGGCGGTGACGGTGAGTTCGGCGGAGACGCCGGAGGCCCTGGTCCACGGCCCCTGACTCACGTCGAGGTCCTTGCTGTCCCCGCCGGCGCCGCCGCCCCCTGCGGGTGCGTTTGCCGAAGCCAGGCTCATCCGGGGGGAAGCCTCGAACAGCTTCTCCCACTCGGGGCTGAGCCCCATGTTTCCCTCCCGCGTCACACGCCATCAGATCCCCCGTAACGTACGGGGGATCAGATGGCAGGACATGAGTAGGAATACCTACGTACCCGCCCACCGACCCCGCCGGGTCGGGCCGGGGGCTACGCGTGGTGGTGGGCCTGGGTGATGAGGTCCGTGGCGACCTCCAAGGCGGCCAGGCGGGTCTCCTCCGGGTCGCCCTCCACGTGCTGGAGGAACATCATCCCGGCGTGCAGCGTGAACAGCGCGCTGACGCAGCGGACCTGGTCCGTCAACGGACCGTCCTGCGTGCGCAGCAGCTCCACCAGGCGGAACAGCCGTGCCTTCACCGTCTCGCCGATGCTCAGCTCGCGCATGGTCGCCTGGTTCTCCTGCATGAACCGGTACAGCGCCGCGCCCGCCGCCATCGCCTCGCTGTAGCGGCGCAGCACCTCGCGCTTGGTGTCCAGGGTGCGCGGCTGCTCCTCGGCCCACGTGATCAGCTCGTCGATGGGCCGGGTCAGGTCCTCGAAGATGCTGATGATGATGTCTTCCTTGGTCTTGAAGTGGTAGTACAGCGCCGCCTTCGTGACCTCCAGCCGCTCCGCGATCTCGCGCAGCGACGTCTTCTCGTACCCCTGCTCGACGAAGAGCTCCAGCGCGACGTCCTGGATGCGCTGACGCGTGTCGCCACGGCGGCGCTGCGGACTGCTGCTGGACATGGCTCTCCCCAAATTACTTACTTGACGCCCGGCTAGTTACGGGTCTACCGTCCCCAGTGTAGTGAACTAGCCGGGCGGCAAGTAAGTGCCGGTGCGGGACGAAGTGCGAGTAGTAGGGCCAGGGGAGTGGACATGGTGGACTCAGTCAAGCCTGCGGCGACTTCGGAGGAGGTGAAGCCGCGCAGCGTACGGGTCGTCCTCATGGCGCTCATGATCGCGATGCTGCTCGCGATGCTCGACAACATGATCATCGGCACCGCGATGCCCACGATCGTCGGCGAGCTCGGCGGCCTGGAGCACCTCTCCTGGGTGGTCACCGCGTACACGCTGGCCACCGCGGCCTCCACTCCCATCTGGGGCAAGATCGGCGACATGTACGGGCGGAAGGGTTCCTTCCTCACCTCGATCGTCATCTTCCTGATCGGCTCCGCGCTGAGCGGCATGGCCCAGGACATGGGCCAGCTGATCGGCTTCCGCGCGATCCAGGGCCTCGGCGCCGGCGGTCTGATGGTCGGCGTCATGGCGATCATCGGCGACCTGATCCCGCCCCGTGAGCGCGGCAAGTACCAGGGCATGATGGCCGGGGTGATGGCCCTCGCCATGATCGGCGGCCCGCTCGTCGGCGGCACCATCACCGACCACATGGGCTGGCGCTGGTCCTTCTACATCAACCTGCCGCTCGGCGCCGTGGCGCTCGCCATGGTGACGGCGGTGCTGCACCTGCCGAAGAAGACGGAGCCGGGGGTCCGCCCGAAGATCGACTACCTCGGCGCGGCCCTGCTGACCATCGCCATCACCTCCACCGTGCTCGTCACGACCTGGGGCGGTACCGAGTACGCCTGGGACTCCGGCCAGATCATCGGCCTGATCGTCGTCGGCGTGCTGTCGACCGCCGCCTTCCTCTACGCCGAGACCAAGGCCGAAGAGCCGGTCATGCCGCTGCACATCTTCCGCAGCCGCAACTTCACCCTCATGTCGGTGATCGGCTTCCTGGTCGGCTTCGCGATGTTCGGCGGCGTGCTGTACCTGCCGCTGTTCCAGCAGTCGGTGCAGGGTGCGTCCGCCACCAACTCGGGCCTGCTGCTCCTGCCGATGCTGCTCTCGATGATGGTCGTCTCGCTGATCGCGGGCCGCGTCACCACCAGCAGCGGCAAGTACAAGATCTTCCCGATCGTCGGCGGCGCGCTGATGGTCGTCGGGCTGTTCCTGCTCGCGACGATGGACACCGACACCACCCGCCTGGTGTCCGGGCTCTACATGGCCGTCCTCGGCGCCGGGCTCGGCTTCCTGATGCAGATCACCATGCTGGTCGCGCAGAACAGCGTCGAGATGAAGGACATGGGCGTCGCCTCGTCATCGGCGACCCTCTTCCGTACGCTCGGCGGCTCCTTCGGCGTCGCGCTGATGGGTTCCCTCTTCACCAGCCGGGTCACGGACACCATGGCCGAGCGGCTGGGGCCGGAGGCGGCCGGGGCCGCGGGGTCCGCGCAGCTGGACGCGGCGAGCCTGGCCAAGCTGCCGGAGGTCGTGCGGGACGCCTACCAGCACGCGGTGGCCGCCGGTACGCACTCGGCGTTCCTGCTCGGCGCGGGCATCGCCGTACTGGGCTTCGTGGCGGCCTGGTTCGTCAAGGAGGTGCCGCTGCGCGGGGCGGGACCTGCGGCGCCGGCCGCGGTCCAGGATGAGGCCGCCGCCGCCTCCGCTCCGACGGCGCAGGAGTCCGTCGCGCGCTGACGGTTCCAGAGCGGCGGCAGCCGGACGGCAGGACAGCAGGCGGTATCACCGGAGGGTCGGTGGTGCCGCCTGTCGGCTGCCCGTTGGCTGCGCCGCTTGGGCGGGGTCGGGGTGGGGGGGGGGGGGGGGGGGGGGGGGGGGGGGGGGGGGGGGGGGGGGGGGGGGGGGGGGGGGGGGGGGGGGGGGGGGGGGGGGGGGGGGGGGGGGGCCGCGCGCCGGGGCGTCTCCTCGGGTGCCGAACGTGTCGGGTCCGTCGGAAAGCTCGGCGGCAGTGCGTTCGGCACCCTGCGGGGATCACCCCGACACACACCCACCCCCACCCCAACCGACCCGGCTGATCCGCCTCCACTCTCCAGTGCCGACGCACCATCCAGCCTGGCCACACCCATCCAGCCTGGCCACACCCATCCAGCCTGACCGCACCCATTCAGCTACGCCGCACAAATCCAGCCCCGCCGGCGTTTGAGGCGCGGGGTCCGGGGCGGAGCCCCGATCTGTAAGCCGCACCCTCCAGCTGCGCCGCACCAATCCAGCCCCTCCGGCGTTTGAGGAGCGGGGTGCGGGGCGGAGCCCGGTCCGATCGAGGCGCGGGCTGAAGGGAGTTGGGAACGGACTAAAGTCCCATCGGTCACTTTGGTGTCATTACGTGGAATTTAAGGCCCAATTGGCTGGAACTCCTCGGCGGACCCGCACGTCCTGATCCACAGAACGCTCGCACAGCGGATGGGGAGTGGACATGGCGGGAGAGAGCAAGCGGAGCATTCGGGCAGGGGCGGTCGTCGTGGCCTCGGCCGTCGCCGTCGCGGCGACCGTGTGGGGGGTGGCGACCCTGGTGGAGCCGGGTAAGGCGGCCACGCAGCAGAACGTGTCCCCGGCGGACCCCGGTGGCGCCGGGTCGCAGCCCCAGGGGATACCCGAGGGCATCGCCCACGGGTCGGAGGCCGGGGGGAACGCCGTCAACATCACCATCGACGACGGCCCCGACCCCCGCTGGACCCCGAAGGTGCTGGAGGTCCTCCAACGGCACGGCGCCAAGGCGACCTTCTGCATGGTCGGCCCGCAGGCCAAAGCCCACCCCGACGTCGTCAAGAAGGTGGTCGCGGCCGGCCATCGGCTCTGTGACCACACCATGGACCACGACACCGTCATGGACAAGAAGCCCGTCGCCTACCAGGAGCGGCAGATCCTGGACGCGAAGAAGCTGATCGAGGAAGCCGCGGGCGGTGGTGCGAAGGTGGAGTACTACCGGGCCCCCGGCGGCGCGTTCACCCCCGACAGCCGGCGCATCGCGGCCGCCCACGGGATGCGGCCGCTCGGCTGGAACGTCGACACGAAGGACTTCGGCAAGCCCGGCACCGCCGCCATCGTCGACGCCGTGAAGCGCGAGATCGGCAACGGCCCCACCGTCCTCTTCCACGACGGCGGCGGCAACCGCGCGCAGACCGTCGACGCCCTCGACCAGGTGCTGGACTGGCTCGAGGAGCAGGGCCGCCCCACCGGTTTCCCGGTCCGCACCGCCCCCTGACACGCCGTCCGCCCGGCGAACGGGTGACGGTCGACCGTGCGGAGCCGGCCGCGTTGTTCCCTGGTAGGAACACTCGTACGCACCACCAGGAGGCTCCCGTGGCCATCGCCCCCGGCAGACTGTCCGACCCCTCGGTCGGCGCCCTCGTCGCCGCCGTCAACGCGCACGACAAGGACGCCTTCCTCGCGGTCCTCACCGCCGACGCGACCATGTCCGACGACGGTTCCGAACGCGACCTGCACGAGTGGATCGAACGGGAGATCTTCGACTCCGGCGGCCACATGGACGTCCAGTCCGAGTCCGACGGTGGCCGCACCCTGCTCGTCAACTACCGCAACGACACCTGGGGCGAGATGCGCACCACCTGGCGCTTCGTCATCGCCCCCGGTGGCGGCCGGATCAGCCGCTTCGAGACCGGTCAGGCCTGAGCAGGCCGCCGCTCCCGTACGGGTGAAAGCGCGCCCGGCGTCGTTCCGGCCCGCCGGAGGGTCCCGTTGGGCCGGGCATGAAGCGCACCCGCATCGCAGCCCTCGCCCTCGCCACCGCCGCGGCGGCCCTCGCCCCCGTCCTCGGCCAGCCGGCCACGGCCGCGGAGGCGCCGTACCTCCAGGACCCGGCAGGCGGCGAGAAGGGCATGAAGTCGATGTGGACCAAGGACGAGATGCACAAGGTGGAGGGGCAGTTCCGCCTCTACCCGGGGGTCCAGTACAAGACGGTCACGCGTCCCGGTCACCCCGACGCGCCGGACTACGAGCGCCGGGTCGGCGACCCGAAGACGCTGGCGTGGTTGCCCTCGTACGAGTTCGCCTGGTCCGTGTCGGACTCGACGGTGGTGAAGAAGGCGGTGACGGTCAAGGAGGGCACGCACCCGATCGTCGTGCGCGCCGTGCTGCGGACGTCCGAGGGGGTCGAGGTGGCGCAGGTGCGCAAGGAGCTGACGGGGAAGCCGGCGAGCGGGCGCGAGAAGGTCGCGGGCGACAAGCGGATCGCCTGTGACACCGGTGAGTACGCGGTGGAGTGGTCGGTGACGCGTTCGGGCTACGGGACGCTCACGGGCACGCTGCGCTGGAACTCCAGCTGCGAGCAGTACCGGACGGCGTTCGCCGCGAACCACGGACAGCAGCGCTGACGAGTGGGGTCCGGCCGCCCCGCGCACCTTGTGGGTGCTCGGCGGGCGACTGGGCCGCGGCCTTGGATCAAGTGCCGTAGGGGCCATGGTGCCGCACGGGGTGCTCCGCGGCAGGGGGCGAGAGTCCGTGTCGAGGGTCTTTCAGTTCTTCTTGGCGGCCTGGTTCGCCTGGGCGGCGATGTCCTCCAGGACGCCCTTCGGGTCGCCGTCGGGTTCCACGGCGCGACCGATGTTGCGCTTGATGGTGTCGCTGACCGTGAGCCAGGTCGGGTCGTTCACCGGGTAGAGCTGGGCGCCGCGCAGTGCGTCCAGGAACTGCTGGTCGTTCTTGTCCAGGCCGCCTCCGGCCGGGGTGCGCGACGCGGTGACGGTGGAGGGCAGCAGGTGGTAGCGGTCGGCGAACTCGGTCAGGTTCTTGTCCTGGTAGAGGAAGTCCAGGAACTTGGCGATCTCCGCCCGCTTCCCGTTCTGCTTGAAGGCCATCATCCAGTCGGCCACGCCGACGGCCGGCGGGCTCTCCCCGACCCCGAGGTCGTCCGAGACGGGCATGGCGGTGGTGCCGACGGTGATGCCCTTGGCGCGCGCCTCGTGGGCGAGCGACGGGTAGCCGTTGAGCATGCCGACCTCGCCGCGCAGGAAGGCGGCGAAGGCGTCGGCGCGGTTGAGCTTGGAGGGCGCGATCGGGCCGGTGAGACCGGGCGCGACCAACTGGTCCTTGACCCAGCCCCACGTCTTGATGTTCTGATCGGAGGCCAGGGCGTAGTTGCCGGCGCTGTCGGCGTAGCCGCCGCCGTTGCTCAGCTCCCAGATCATCGCCTCGGCGTGCGCCTCTTCCGGGCCGAGGGGCAGGGCGTACGGATACGACACACCCTTGTCCTTGAGCGCCTTCGCGGCGGCCTTGAGCTCGGACCAGGTCTTCGGGGCCTCCTTGATGCCGGCCTTGGTGAAGAGCGCCTGGTTGTAGAAGAGGAGGCGGCTGCTCGCCACGAAGGGCAGGCCGTAGAGGGTGTTGCCGACGGACCCGGCGTCGGCGAGCGGCTGGAGGAAATTCGCCTCGGCGGTGACCGAGAGCAGTTCGTTCGCGGGATAGAGCTGCCCCTGGGCCGCGAAGTCCGAGTAAGAGCCCATGAGCGCGACGTCCGGCGCCTTGCCGGCCTTGACCATACGGGAGACCTCGCGGTCGATGTCGGCCCACGGAAGGAGCTTGACGTCGACCTTGATTCCGGGGTTGGCCTCGGTGAAATCGGCCGTCATCTTGTCCCAGTAGGGCTTGGAACTGGTGGCCGGGCTGTCGCCGTATTCGGCGGCGACCAGATGCAGCGTACCGCCGTCACCTGCACCGTCTCCGGAGCCACCACATCCGGCCAGCGGCATCAACAGGCCGAGCACGACCGTGGTGGCGGTCGTGCCGAAGATTGTTCGTCGCACGGGTGTATTCCCCTGATTTTCTTTTGGATCCCGTTGTTACTTATGAGTTGCTCCGGGCTGAGGTGTAACTGGATGTGCCCGTTGGCCGGAATTCTCTCCCGACGCGGGGGTGCTTGATTGCATTGGGGGCGTAGTTGTGGTCAATGCTCCAAGTGCGGCTTTTCCGGCTGGTGTTTTCCGATATGTGATCCATCAATGGGACGCGCGTAGACCTGCCGAAAAGCCCGTTTCCGGTCACGGAAACGGGCTGGGGGCGGGTGAGGTCCTCGACGGGCCTCTGCGGGCCGCGACGGGCCCCGCGGCTCAGTCGGCGAACTCGCCGGCGTACGGGTCGGGCTCGCCCGTCTCCGGGTTGCGGCCCTCCTGCCAGCGCCGCTGGGCCTTGCGCCAGTGCACGAAGCTGAGGTGCCCGCCGTCCCAGAAGGTGATGCTGACGGGGCTCACGTCGAACTCGTCGGAGCAGAGCCGGTGGAGGAACTCGGCCATGCCGTACGGATACACCGCGAAGGAGTCGGCGGTGTGCCGCCCGCAGACCAGGACCGGCCACCGGTCCGGGTCCGGGTCGGAGGTGAGCCAGCACAGGATGTCCGAGCCGCCGGTGACGCCCCAGGCGATGATCGCCTCCGGGTCCACGTCGAAGGCGGCCCGGCCGCCCTCCGCCTCCCAGGCCTGCCGGGCGTTCTCGGTCTCCTCGGCCATCTCCGCCGGGTCCCACTGGAGCCCCGGCTTGGGCAGCGGCAGCAGGATGCTCGCCTCGCCGTTGATGGAACCGGCGCCGAAGCGGCCCATGAACGCAATGAAGTCGGCAGGGAACCGCGTCCCCCAGGCGGCCTCGGCCGCCTGCCAGTCGATGTCCTCGTCGGCGCCGTGCGTCGCCGGCATGATCTGCTCCAGCGCCTTGATCCGCGCGTTCTCCGTCATGCCGCTCCCCTGATGCCCCAGCTCAACCGCCCCAACCTACTGCCGCGGAGGGGTGTCGCCTAGCCGGGCGTGAGACGCCCCGGTACGTCCACCTTGACGGTGGTCCCGGGGCGCAGCCCCCAGCCGGCCATGGCTCCGGCCGCCGCCTCCAGGACGTGCCGGGAGCGGAGGCGGGGCAGCCCGAGGCGGCCCGGGGGCATGGTGACCACGGCCAGCACGCGGAGGTTCCGGTCGAGGTGGGCCACGTCGATCGCGAACCGCATCCGGAAGGTGTGCACGCTCGCGGCGGGGGTCAGCAGCAGCGCGCCCTCGATCCCGTCCCGGCCGAGCAGGCCGCGGGTGCGGGCCCGGTAGGAGGCGGCGACCTCCAGGGGGATGCGGGCCGCGTCGATGTGCAGGGTGCCGGGGCCGTCCTGCCAGTTCGCCATGGCGACCAGGGTAGGGGGCGGCGCGTCGAGGGTGCGCCGCCCCGCGCCTCGATCGCCGGCGGGGCTGCACGATCGGGGCTCCGCCCCGGACCCCGCGCCTCAATCGCCGGCGGGGCTTCAATTCCGGCCCGGAGCACCGTGCCACGATCGTCGGCGGGGCTGCACGATCGGGGCGGAGTTGCGGAAGGCCCGCCTGGCGCGGCGCGTCGGCGCTACCGTCGGCGCATGGGTGCCGCCTTGATCGTTCTCGCCGCCGGCTACGGCGCCACCGCGGGATGGCTGCTGCCGCGTGCCGCGTACCGGTTCTCCGTCGAGCCGGGGGAGCCCTGGCGCACCCGCTGCCCCCGGGGGCACCGGGTGCGGGGCTGGCTCGGCCCGGCCCGCTGCCCCGGTGCCGCAGCCGGGGCCCCGCACTGCTATGGGCGCCCCGCCGCCCCCCTGGCCGCCCTCGTCGGGGCGTTCTGCGCCGTCCTCGGGGCAGCCGTCGGGGCGCGGCCCGAGGCGGTGGTCTTCGTGGGGCTCGCCCCGGTGGTCGTGCTGCTCGCCCTCGTCGACCGCGCCGTGCACCGGCTGCCCGACGTACTGACCCTGCCGCTCGCGGCCGGGGCGGCGGCCCTGCTCGGGGTGGCCGCCCCGCTGCCCCGCGCCGGAGGCGACTGGCGGCTCGCCCTGCTGGGCGGCGGCGCGCTCGCAGGCGCGTACCTGTTGCTCCACCTGATCAACCCCGCCGAGATGGGCTTCGGCGACGTCAAGCTGGCGCTCTCGCTGGGGGTCGCTCTTGGGTGGTACGGGTGGGGGGTATGGGCGGCGGGGGCTTTCCTGGGGCTTCTCTACGGGGCCCTGTACGGCCTCACCCTGCTGCTGCGCGGCGCCGCGACCCGCGACCAGGGCTTCGCCTTCGGCCCCTTCATGGCGGTCGGCGCACTCACCGGATTGCTGCTGGGTGGTTTCGGAGCGTAATCGTGGCGCGCCAATGCACGCAGCATGCTTTACGAAGGGTTATGGTGGAACCCCCCCCTCGGGCCGGTCCGTATCCCCCCCACGGACCGGCCCGTTTTTCGTTTCCCCGCCCTTCGACCGGGCGGCGAGACGAATGCGCAGGTCAGCCGCGCTGGGCCCAGATGTTGGTGCCGGGGGTGGACACCGCGAAGGAGTCGATCTCCTTCAACTCGGCCTCGGAGAGCGGCGCGGACGCCAGCGCGGCCACGTTCTCCTCCAGCTGCTTCACGCTGGAAGCGCCGATCAGAGCCGACGTCATGCGGTCGTCGCGCAGCACCCACTTGAGCGCCAGCTGGGCCAGCGACTGGCCGCGGCGGGCCGCGATCTCGTTCAGGCCGACGAGCCGGCGGAGCACCTCGTCCGACAGCAGGTCCGGGTTCAGGGACTTGCCCTGCGCGGCGCGCGAGTCCGACGGGATGCCCTTCAGGTACTTGGCCGTCAGCAACCCCTGCGCGAGCGGCGCGAAGGAGATGCAGCCCATGCCGGCGTCCTCCAGGACGTCCAGCAGCCCGTCCTCCTCCGTCCAGCGGTTGATCATGGAGTACGAGGGCTGGTGGATGAGGGGGCGCACGCCCATGTCGCGCAGGATGCGCACGGCCTCGGCCGTCTGCTCCGCCGTGTACGAGGAGACGCCCACGTACAGCGCCTTGCCCTGCTGGACCGCGGACGCGAGGGCGCCCATGGTCTCCTCCAGCGGGGTCTCCGGGTCGAAGCGGTGCGAGTAGAAGATGTCGACGTAGTCGACGCCCATCCGCTTCAGCGAGGCGTCGAGCGAGCTGAGCAGGTACTTGCGGCTGCCCCATTCGCCGTACGGCCCCTCGTGCATGAAGTAGCCGGCCTTGGTGGAGAGGACCAGCTCGTCGCGGTAGGGCGCGAAGTCCTGCGCGAAGATCTTCCCGAAGTTGAGCTCCGCCGAGCCGGGCGGCGGTCCGTAGTTGTTCGCCAGGTCGAAGTGGGTGACGCCGAGGTCGAAGGCCCGGCGCAGGATCGCCCGCTGGGACTCCAGGGACCTGTCGTCGCCGAAGTTGTGCCAGAGGCCGAGGGAGATCGCGGGGAGCTTGAGGCCGCTGTGGCCGGTGCGCCGGTACTCCATGGAGTCGTAGCGCGAGGGCTCTGCCCGATAGGGATTGGTATCAGTCACGTTGTCCTCCCTATCACGGACTTGTGACAGACCGAGTTGGGTACCCCATCCCGCCGCGCAGTAATGTGGCCGCCTCGGGGGAGACCGCAAATGGCACGGGGGCATTGCACGGAGGGGCTGGAAGATCGTGAAGCTGCGCGACCTGGTGTACAGGCTCTACGCACGCCGGGTGGAAGGCCGCCTCGACCATGACGCGGCGCCCAAGCACATCGGCGTCATCCTGGACGGGAACCGTCGCTGGGCGAAGGCGTCCGGAGGCACGACGGAACAGGGCCACCAGGCCGGAGCCGACAAGATCTCCGAGATGCTCGGCTGGTGCACCGAGACGGACGTCGAGGTCGTCACCCTGTGGATGCTGTCCACGGACAACCTGGACCGGCCCGAGGTCGAGCTCCGGCCGCTGCTCAACATCATCGAGAACACGGTCCGGGGCCTCGCCGCGGACGGCCGCTGGCGCGTCCACCACGTCGGCAACCTCGACATCCTGCCCGCCGGGACCCAGAACGTCCTGAAGGAGGCCGAGGAGGCCACCCACGGCGTCGACGGGATACTCGTCAACGTCGCCGTCGGCTACGGCGGCCGACAGGAGATCGCCGACGCGGTGCGCTCGCTGCTCCTGGAGCACGCGCAGAAGGGCACCTCGTTCGAGGAGCTCGCCGAGATCCTCGACATCGACCACATCGCCGAGCACCTCTACACGCGCGGCCAGCCCGACCCGGACCTCGTGATCCGCACCAGCGGCGAGCAGCGGCTGTCCGGATTCATGCTGTGGCAGAGCGCGCATTCCGAGTACTACTTCTGCGAGGTCTTCTGGCCGGCCTTCCGCAAGGTCGACTTCCTGCGGGCCCTGCGCGACTACGCGGCCCGCCACCGGCGCTACGGCACCTGACCCGCGCGGGGGCCGACGGGTCCCCGCAGGTCCCCTCGGCCCCGCCCCGCGAACCCGCCCCTCGAACCCTTCACCAGGGATTCACCGAGCGTCCGTCATATGCCATGGCATGGCCTGGCCTGATCGGGGAATATCCCTTTCAGGTCGATGCCCGATCCACGGGTGTCGAGTCTCAGCGGACGGCATGGGGTCGTCCGCCCGGGAGGCCCTTTGCACCAGGACGCACGTGCGATGCGCACGGACGGAGTGGGAGGGCCGGAAATCGGCCCCGGCATGGGTGCCGATGACCGGTCCGGTCTTCATGGCCCGACCTCTTCCGAGGGGGTACGTCCTTCCGTGGTGACCAGCACAAAGCGCCGCCTGCCCGACAGGCGGACCTACGTCCTCGACACCAGCGTCCTGCTGGCAGACCCCAACGCGATCTCCCGCTTCGACGAGCACGAGGTCGTGCTCCCGATCGTGGTGATCACCGAGCTGGAGGCAAAGAGGCACCATCCCGAACTCGGCTACTTCGCGCGCCAGGCCCTGCGCCTGCTCGACGACTTCCGGGTTCGCTACGGTCGCCTCGACGCCCCCATCCCGCTGGGGGATCTCGGCGGCACCCTGCGTGTCGAGCTCAACCACTCCGACCCGGGTGTCCTGCCCGCCGGCTTCCGACTGGGGGACAACGACTCGCGGATCCTCGCCGTCGCCCGCAATCTGCAGGCCGAGGGCTATGACGTCACGGTGGTCTCGAAGGATCTTCCCCTGCGCATCAAGGCCTCCTCCGTGGGGCTGATCGCCGAGGAGTACCGGGCGGAGCTCGCGATCACCGATGCCGGCTGGACGGGCATGAGCGAGGTCGCCCTCTCCGGGGAGCAGGTGGACCTCCTCTACTCGGAGGAGCGGCTCTACGTGCCGGAGGCCGCCGAGCTGCCCGTGCACACCGGCCTGGTCCTGCAGTCCGAGCGCGGCAAGGCGCTCGGCCGGGTCACCGCGGACGGCAACGTGAAGCTCGTACGGGGCGACCGCGAGGCCTTCGGCCTGCACGGCCGCAGCGCCGAGCAGCGGATCGCGCTGGACCTCCTCCTCGACCCCGAGATCGGGATCATCTCGATGGGCGGCCGGGCCGGCACCGGAAAGTCCGCGCTGGCGCTGTGCGCCGGCCTGGAGGCCGTGCTGGAGCGGAGGCAGCATCAGAAGGTGATGGTCTTCCGGCCGCTGTACGCGGTGGGCGGCCAAGACCTCGGCTACCTGCCCGGGGACGCCGCCGAGAAGATGAGCCCCTGGGCCCAGGCGGTCTTCGACACCCTCTCGGCGGTCGCCGGGCGGGAGGTCATCGAGGAGGTGCTGAACCGCGGGATGCTGGAGGTCCTGCCGCTCACCCACATCCGCGGCCGTTCGCTGCACGACGCCTTCGTGATCGTGGACGAGGCGCAGTCGCTGGAGCGGAACGTCCTGCTGACCGTTCTGTCCCGAATCGGCGCGAATTCGCGGGTCGTTCTGACCCACGACGTGGCCCAGCGGGACAACCTCCGGGTCGGCCGGTACGACGGAGTCGTGGCCGTGGTCGAGAAGTTGAAGGGACATCCGCTCTTCGCGCACATCACGCTCACGCGGTCCGAGCGCTCCCCGATCGCCGCACTGGTCACCGAGATGCTCGAAACCCTCTGACCCCGACGGCCCCCACCCAGGAGGTCGAAACGGTCAAAAACCCCATAGCGGGAAGGTGAGTTGGCGCCGCCCGGCAAAGGCCCGAGAGCCTAGCCGGGCGGCGTCGCGCTGCACAGGCCTTTGGCGAAACAGACGGCGACATGCCAGGTGTGACCTTTCCCACGCAACGGAGAATTGCCTTGCGGTGTCGCGTTCCGGCAGAGTCTGGTTTCCGTCAGGCCCCGCATACGGCACTCCTGTATCTCCCGTGAGGTACGCGCAGCACCACAACTCCACAGTCGAATGCCGTATGCCGCCCGGAGTTTCACGGAGCAGCCCCCGCGAGGGAGTTGTCCACGGGCCCGCGCCTCCAGTGACCGCAGAACCACGGAGGCCAGAGTCGAGGGGCACTTTTGCGCCCGCGCGGTCACTGCGGACGCTGCTGGAAGGACACCGTGTGAGCCGGATCTCGGTCCGGGGGTTCGCCGTGGCTTCGGCCACCGCGGTCACCACCGTCGGCGCAGTCGTGGGCGTTGCCACCGGCGACCCCACGAACGATTTCGAGACGACCGCTTCCGGCGCGACTCTCCTTGCCGACATCCCGGTCGGCGACCAGGCGGAGGTCCAGAGCGCGTCCCTGACGCAGCAGGCCGACACCATCGCCCACGCCGCGGACGCCGATGCCAAGCGCTCGGCCGAGGAGAGCGCCCGCCTCCAGGCCGCCGAGGACGCCAAGGCCAAGAAGGCCGAAGCGCAGAAGGCCGCCGACGAGAAGGCGAAGAAGGAGCGCGACGCGAAGGCGGAGGTCGCCAGCCGCTCCGCCGCCCGCGACGCCGGCGACTTCGCCCCCCAGAGCAGCTACACGGTCGCCCAGGTCAAGGCCATCGCCCAGCAGATGGTCCCGGCCGGCCAGTTCCAGTGCTTCTCGAACATCATCAACCAGGAATCCACCTGGAACTACAAGGCCGTGAACTCGTCCTCGGGCGCCTACGGTCTGGTCCAGGCGCTGCCCGGTTCGAAGATGGCCTCGGCCGGCGCGGACTGGCGCACCAACCCCGCCACGCAGATCAAGTGGGGCCTGAACTACATGAACGTCCGCTACGGCAGCCCGTGCGCCGCGTGGACGTACCACCAGGCCAACGGCTGGTACTAGAGCGCGCTCAACCCCCGGGAGCCCCGCACCGTCCTACGGTGCGGGGCTCCTCGCGTGTACGGTCTTCGAGGCGTGCCCGAACACGGGGGCGGGGGAAGGAAGCGACATGGCGAAGCGGGAAGGCTGGCTCGGCCGGCTCGGAAACAGGCTGAACCGGATGGAGGCGCGGCTCAACGAGCGGCGCGCCGAGGTCGAGGCGGAGAGCGGTGAGGGCCTACGGGCTCCCGCCGCGGCCGCCCCTGCGCCGGCGGCCCCTGAACCGTCCGCCGCCGCGGCGGCCGCGCCCGCACCGGCCGTCGCCGCCCCGCCGGCCCCCGCACACCCCCCGGCCGTCCCCGGGCGCCCCGACCCGGCGAGCGTCGTCCCCTGGGGGATGCGCGTCGCCGCCGAGGCGAGCTGGCGGCTGCTGCTCCTCGCCGGGATGCTCTGGGTGCTGATGAAGGTGATCAGCGAAGTCCGGCTGGTCGTCCTCGCCTTCGCCGCCGCGATGCTCGTCACCGCGATGCTCCAGCCCTTCGTCGTGCGCCTGCGCAGGCTGGGCCTGCCGCGGGGGCTGGCCACGGCCGTCACGGCGATCCTCGGCTTCGTGGTCATCGGGCTCGTCGGCTGGTTCGTGGTCTGGCAGGTCATGGAGAACCTCGACGACCTGTCCGACCGGGTCCGCGACGGCATCAACGAGCTCAAGCTCTGGGCACTGGACAGTCCGTTCCACGTGACCGAGAAGCAGATCAACGACATCGCGAAGAACCTCAGCGAGACCATCGGCACGAACACCGAGCAGATCACCTCCGCCGGCCTCCAGGGCGTGACCGTCCTCGTCGAGGTCCTCACGGGCATACTGCTCGCGATGTTCTCGACGCTCTTCCTGCTCTACGACGGCAAGCGCATCTGGAACTGGGCCCTGGGCCTCGTCCCGAACGCCGCCCGGGCCGGCGTCGCCGGGGCCGGTCCGCGGGCCTGGCGCACGCTGACCGCGTACGTGCGCGGCACGGTCATCGTCGCGCTCATCGACGCCATCTTCATCGGCCTCGGCATCTACTTCCTGGACGTGCCGATGGCGGTGCCGCTGGCCGTCTTCATCTTCCTCTTCGCCTTCATCCCGCTCGTGGGCGCGGTGGTCTCGGGCGCCCTCGCGGTGGTCGTGGCGCTCGTGACCCAGGGCGTGTGGACCGCCCTGATGGTGCTGCTGGTGGTGCTCGCGGTGCAGCAGATCGAGGGCCACGTGCTGCAGCCCTTCATCCTCGGCCGTGCGGTACGGGTGCACCCGCTCGCGGTGGTGTTGTCGGTGGCCGCCGGCGGCATGATCGCGGGGATCGGCGGTGCGGTGGTCGCCGTCCCGCTGGTGGCGGTCACCAACACGGTGGTGGGATACCTGAGGGCCTACTCGCGCGAGCAGAGCCACCACGGAGCCGGCACGGTCGGTCCCGCCCCGCACGGCTCGACGGCCCTGGGCGTCGTACCCGACAGCGAGGACCGCAGGTCCTAGCCCGGACCGGTCACGGACTGCGATGATCAAGGACGGGGCGCACGCCGGGGGCGGCGCCCAGGACTTGGGACTGCGGGGGCGGGCATGATCACGGATCCGGAGCTGGACGGGGACTGGGGCGCGGCCGAGGCGGCGGAGGTGGCCGGGCCGCTCGCGCCGCGCGAACGGCCGGCGGCCGCCGCCTCACGGCCGTGGCTGTGGGCGCTGGGCGGGATGCTGGCGGCGTCGGCGGTGTGGGCCGGCGGGCTGTACGCCCTCGGGGGCCCGTCGGCGGCGCCCACGCTCGCGTACCGGGCGACGAAGAACCTGTGCGAGGACTTCAGGGGCCGGGCGCTGAGCGGCATCACCGGGGACCTGCACACGAGGCCGGTGAACAAGGAGGTCGGCCACCCGGCCGTGGACGCGGCGACGTGCGTCATGAACAACAACGCCGACTATCCGCGGGACTTCTTCGTGTACGCGAACGTCGAGCTGCACAAGAAGGCCGACCCCTCGACGGAGTTCGGCGTACCGTCCGTCGACGACCTCGCCAATGTCGGCGACCTGCGGACGGAAGAGGTGCCGGACCTCGGTGAGCGCGCCGTGATGACGGCGTGGGCCGGTGAGCAGGGGCTGAACCTCAAGGTGCTGGACGGCGGTGCGGTCTTCAACCTCCGCGTGTTCGCCACCACCTTCGCGGAGAAGGACGACCGGCCCGCCACGGACTCCAACGCGGTCCAGGCGGCGCTGATCGCGGACATGCGCGAGCTCATGGCGGCGCTGAAGGACTAGGCACAGGGGGCGGGGATGATCACAGAACCGGAACTGGACGGGGCGTGGGAGGCGGGGCGGCCGGCCGAGGTCGCGCAGGACACGGTGGTGCGCGAGGCGCGGGGGTCCCGCCGGCCGTGGTGGTGGGTGGCGGCGACGGCCGTGGCCACTTCCGCGCTGTGGGCGGGCGGGCTGTACGCCTACGGGGACCGGCTGGGCGAGCCGGAGATCCGCTACCGGGTCACGGACGATCTGTGCGGCCGGTTCACGGCGCCGGCCCTCGCCGGGGCGCTGGGCGGGTTCGCGGACGCCGACCCGGAGCGGGGCGGCCGGCATCCGGCCCTGGACTGGGCGTCCTGCAGCCGCAACGGTGACCGGTCGGCCGCCGTCGGGGGGTTCTTCGTGTCCGCCGTGGTCGAGCTGCACAAGAAGACCGATCCGACGCCCGAGTTCGCGCTCGGCTCCCGGTACGACCGCGGCGACGGCGCCGGCCGGTGGGAGCCGGTCCCGGGCCTGGGGGAGGAGGCCCTCGTCAGTACCCCCGGTGGCGGCGAGGGGGTCCGGGTGCGGGTCCGTGACGGCGGCGCGGTCTTCCTCCTGGAGCTGATGTTCTTCGACCGCTTCGAGGACGACCCCGATCCGCGGTCGAGCCCTTCCGCGCGGCCCGAGCGCGAGAGCCTGGTGGCCGCGGCGGTCGAGGACGTGCGGGCGCTGATGGCCGCCCTGCGGAAGTGAACGCGCAGGGCCCCCGCGGCCGGAGACGGCTGCGGGGGCCCTGACGGTCGTACGCGTGGCTACTCGGCGGCGAGGGCGGCCTCGGCGTCGAGGGTGACCGCGACGGCCTGGATCACCGAGGCGATCTTGAAGGCCTCCTGGATCGTCTCGCGGTCGACGCCGGCCTTGCGCAGGACCTGCTCGTGCGAGTCCAGGCACTGGCCGCAGCCGTTGATCGCGGAGACGGCGAGCGACCACAGCTCGAAGTCGACCTTCTCCACGCCCGGGTTGCCGATGACGTTCATCCGCAGGCCCGCGCGCAGCGTGCCGTACTCCGGGTCGGAGAGCAGGTGCCGCGTGCGGTAGAAGACGTTGTTCATCGCCATGATCGCGGCAGCGGACTTGGCGGCGGTGTACGCCTCCGGCGAGAGGTTCGCCTTCGCCTCGGACTCCAGCTCACGCAGGACGCGCGGGGAGCGGGCGGCGATCGCGCAGGACAGGACGGTGCCCCACAGCTGCTGCTGCGGGAGGTCGCTGTTGCCGATGACCGAACCGAGGTTCAGCTTCAGGTCCTTGGCGAAGTCCGGTACGGCCGACTTCAGGGAGTCCAGGGACATCCGTCACTCACCGGCCAGCAGCGCGCCGGCGTCGATGGTGGCCTCGCCCTTGTTCCAGTTGCAGGGGCACAGCTCGTCGGTCTGCAGGGCGTCGAGGACCCGCAGGACCTCCTTGGGGTTACGGCCCACGGAACCGGCGGTCACCATCGAGAACTGGATCTCGTTGTTCGGGTCCACGATGAAGACGGCGCGCATCGGCAGGCCGTCCTCGCCGAGGATGCCCAGCTCGGCCGACAGCTCGCGCTTGATGTCGGACATCATCGGGAAGGGCAGGTCACGCAGGTCGGCGTGGTCCTTGCGCCAGGCGTGGTGCACGTACTCGGAGTCCAGCGAGAAGCCGAGGACCTGCGCGTCGCGGTCGGCGAACTCGTCGTTCAGCTTGCCGAAGGCGGCGATCTCGGTCGGGCACACGAAGGTGAAGTCGAGCGGCCAGGCGAAGACGACCTTCCACTTGCCCTCGTAGGTCTTGTGGTCGATCTGCGCGAACTCGGAGCCGGCCTCGAGCGAGACGCAGGCGGTCAGGTCGAAGGCGGGGAACTTGTCACCAACAGTGAGCACGCGCTCTCCTTGAAACATGGAAAATAGCCCCTTTTGAGGGTTTTCCGTTGGGGTTGGACGTATCTCACATGCTGACACACCTGCATTGATTGCGGAAATAGCTACTCTTGAGCTGGGTGATCGGAGGTACCTATCAGTGGCCGTGGGTAACAGGGGAGCGAAACAGCCGACCCTCGCACAGTTGCGCGCCTTCGCGGCGGTCGCGGAGCACCTGCACTTCCGGGACGCCGCCGCGGCCATCGGGATGAGCCAGCCCGCGCTCTCCGGAGCCGTCTCCGCGCTGGAGGAGGCCCTCGGCGTGCAGCTGCTGGAGCGCACCACCCGCAAGGTGCTGCTCTCCCCGGCCGGCGAGCGGATCGCGGCCCGCGCGCAGCTGGTGCTCGACGCGATGGGCGGACTGCTGGAGGAGGCCGAGGCGGTACGGGCCCCCTTCACCGGGATCCTGCGGTTCGGGGTGATCCCCACGGTGGCCCCGTACCTGCTGCCGACCGTGCTCGGGCTCTTCCACCGGCGCTACCCCCGCATGGACCTCCAGGTGCACGAGGAACAGACGGCCACCCTGCTGGAGGGGCTGGCCACCGGACGGCTCGACCTGCTCCTGCTGGCGGTGCCGCTCGGGGTCCCCGGGGTCACCGAACTGCCCGTCTTCGACGAGGACTTCGTCCTGCTCGCCCCCAGGGAGCACGCGCTGGCCGGGCGCCGGGACATCCCGCTGGAGGAACTGCGGGGACTGCAGCTGCTGTTGCTCGACGAAGGGCACTGCCTGCGCGACCAGGCCCTCGACATCTGCCGCGAGGCGGGACGCACCACCGGGGCGGACGTCACGACGACCGCCGCGGGGCTCTCCACCCTCGTCCAGCTGGTCGCCGGCGGACTGGGCGTGACGCTGTTGCCGCGCACCGCGCTGCGGCTGGAGACCGCCCGCAACGAGTACCTCTCCACCGGGTACTTCGCCGAGCCCGCTCCCTCGCGGCGGATCGCCCTGGCCATGCGCACCGGGACGGCCCGCCAGGAGGAGTTCCGGGCGATCGCCGCCGCACTGCGCGAAGCCGTACGCCCGCTCCCGGTGTGGCCCACCGACTAGGGCGCGAGACGGCCCGGCGGATCGGGGGCGTCGAGGGGAACGGGCGTACGGGTCAGGGGGCGCGCGGCGCTCACTCCGTGCGCAGGCCGTCCGGGCGCATCAGGCGCAGCAGCGGAGGCAGGCTGAGCAGGGTCACCACGACCACCACGCCCGCGCCGGCCCCCGTCATGCCGAGCACCGACGTCCAGTCGATCCGGACCGGTGTGGCGGCCATGCTCATCAGGACGGCGCCCAGCCCCACACCCACCCCGGTCGCCAGCACCAGGCCCAGCGCGATCGGCACGGCCGTCTGCCACAGCACCGACAGGCTCAGCGTGGAGCGCTTGGTACCGAAGGCGACCAGGGACGAGAGCAGCCGCCGGCGCTCGCGCAACTGCTCCAGCTGGGAGACGAGGAGGCTTCCGCCGATCAGCACCAGCACGGCCGTGGCGCCGAAGAACAGCCCCGTGCGGATCGAGGAGTAGCCGGCGGCCTGCCTGGTGTCCCGCAGCGTCATCGCCGTGACGAGCGGGTCGGCCTTGAAGACGGCGTTGCGCGCCCGGTCCAGGGCGTCCTGCCCGGACTCGTCGACCTGGACGAAGATCCGCGCGTCCGGGAAGTCGCCGATCTCCTTCGGAGCCGCCGACGGGGTGACCAGCAGGCCGCTGCGCAGCTGCCCGGTGGGGTCCTCCCGGCTGGGGACCGTACGGGCGTCCGCGGGGACCTTCCACTTCGCCGGGGCGGGTCCGTCGGCCGTCCCGGACTCGGATCCGAAGCCGTACCCCCGGACGTTCCCGACGAACACCTCGTCGCCGGGCTTCGCGGTCGCCCCGTAGACGGACTCCGAGGGGGAGCCGGTCAGGACGAAGGAGTCGCCCTCCTCGCAGGAGTCGAGCGTCGCGACCTCGCCGAGCGCGTCGCAGGTGCCGATGGTCACCTGGACCGTCTCCTCCGCGGGCACCCGGTGGGCGGCCTGGGCGGAGGTCAGGGGGACGGCGCGGGTGACGCCCCGCACGGCGGAGATCCGCTGTGCGAGCTCGTCCATGCGCGTCTGCGACTCGGGGTTCAGCATGACCGCGACGGCGGCCCTGCCGGGATCCTGGCCGGTGGACTTGGTGTAGTCGCCCTCGACGCCCGCGAAGAGCATCTGGAGGGCGATGGCGCCCGCGACGGCCACGGCGATGCCGTTGACGAGGCGGGCCGCGGCGCCGCTGTCGACCTGGAGCCGGCGCACGGCCAGCTGCCAGGAGACCGGGCCGGCGGACATCCTCGCGACGAGACGTTCCAGCAGCCAGGGGAGCAGCACGGTGATCCCCACCAGCAGCAGCACCACCCCCGCGGAGACCTGCCACTGGTTGAACCGGCCGTGGTCGTTGCCGCGGCCGCCCAGGGGCACGAGCAGGCCGAGCCCGACCAGCGGGAGCAGCAGCCGCCACCAGATGCGCCGCCGCGCCGGCTTGGCCGTACGGACGACGCCCAGCGGCTCGATGACCACACCGCGCAGCGCGAACAGCGTGACGGCCACCGCCGCCGCGGGCACCGCGAGGGCGACCAGGACGGCGAGCCAGGGCGCCGGGTCCAGGTCGGCGGGGAAGACGCTGCGCTGGCGGAGGCTGACGCTGCCGACCAGGGAGCGGCCGACGGCGAAGAAGCCGGTGCCCAGCACCAGTCCGACCAGGGAGCCGGCCAGCGCCTCCCCGGCCGCGATCCGGCGCACCATCCTGCTGTCCGCGCCGACCAGCCGCAGCGCGGCGAGCCGGCGGTCGCGCCGCTCACCGCCGAAGCGGACGGCGGTGGCGATGAACACGGTGACGGGCATCAGCAGGGCGACGAACGTCAGCACGACCATCAGCATGAGCACGGGGTCGAGGCCTTCGCGCTGCGCGTCGTAGCCGAAGCCGGTGACGCGCTCGACGCGGTAGTCCTCGGCGCCGTTCTTCCGGAGGGTGTCGCTGCCCAGGTAGAAGAGGAGCTCGCCGGGGCCGACCAGCCCCGGGTCGCCGACGGTCTCACTGATCCGCGCGTCGAGCCGCTCGCGCAGCAGGGCGCCGTCGGAGGACTTCAGCAGCGCGTGGAGGGCGGGGGAGACGGCCATCTCGCCGGGGCCCGGGATCCGCTCCAGGCCGGGCGGCAGCGGGGCGTCCGGGCCCTCGGCCCGCACCACGTGCCCCTCGATGTCCTTGTGGTGGTACGTCTGGCCGATGCGGGCGATCAGCAGGGTGTCGGGCCCGGGGGCGTCGGCGGCCCGCGCGGAGTTCATCGTCGACCGCGCGTCGCCGCGCTCGTACCGGGCGGCGAGGGCGCCGGGGATCGCGGTGCTGATCAGCAGCAGCGCGACGCCGAGACCGACACCGACGCCGGTGAGCACGGTGCGGGTCCATCCCTCGCGGCCGCCGCCGAAGGCGAAGCGGGTGCCCATGCCGAGATCGCGGGCCCAGACCCGGAGCCGGCTCATACGATCCGCTCCATGTCGCGGGACTTCCCGTCGCGCACGACGATCTCACGGTCGGAGTAGGCGGCCACGCGCGTCTCGTGCGTGACGAGCACGACCGCGGCGTTCGCGGACCGGGCGGCCTCCGTGAGCAGCTGCATGACGAGTTCGCCGTTGAGGGAGTCGAGGGCTCCGGTGGGCTCGTCGGCGAAGATCACCCGGGGGCGGGTGACCAGGGCGCGGGCGACGGCCACGCGCTGCCCCTGGCCGCCGGATATCTCGCCGGGCCGCTTGGCCCCGAGGTCCTCCACCTGGAGCTGCTCCATCCAGTGCAGGGCGGTGCGTTCGGCCTCCCGGCGCTTGACGCCGGTCAGGCGCAGCGGCAGGGCGACGTTCTCCACGCAGGTCAACTCCGGTACGAGCTGGCCGAACTGGAAGACGAAGCCGAACTCGGTGCGGCGCAGCTCGCTGCGCTCGGCGTCGTTCATGGAGGTGAGCTCGCGGCCGGCGTAGGTGACGGAGCCGGCGTCGGGCGGGACGATGCCCGCGAGGCAGTGCAGCAGCGTCGACTTGCCGGAGCCGGAGGGGCCCATGACGGCGACGACCTCGCCGGGGTGGACGGAGAACTCGGCGCCGTCGAGGGCCTTGGTGGTGCCGAACGCCTTGCGCAGGTCCGTCGCGGCGAGGAGGGAGCCGGCGGGGGCCGTCATCGGCGGACCTCCCGGGCGAGCTGGTCGAGGCGGGCCGCCGTGAGCTCCAGCCACCGCAGGTCCGCCTCCAGGTGGAAGAGGGCGTGGTCGCAGACGAGCTGGTCGGCCATGTCGCCCTTGCGCTTGCGCTGGGTGAGGATGCGCATGAGGCGCAGGTGCTCGGCGCGCTGGGTGTCCAGCAGCTCGTCGGCGCGGCGGCCGGTGAGCAGGGCGAGGACGACCTTGGTGTAGAGGGTCGAGTGGAGGTAGGGCTCGGGCTTCTCGGGTTGCGAGAGCCAGGCCTCGACGTCGGTGATGCCGGCGTCGGTGATGGCGTACCGCTTGCGTTCGGGACCGCCGCCGCTCTCCACGCCGTCGACCTCGACGAGGCCGTTCTTCAGGAGGCGGGACATGGTCGAGTAGACCTGCCCGTAGGCGAGGGGGCGGTCGTGGCCGAACTTCTCGTCGAAGGCGCGCTTGAGGTCGTAGCCGTGGCGCGGGCCGGCCTCGAGGAGGCCCAGGAGCGTGTGACCGATGGACATGCCCGCGACTCTACACCGTGTGTATACGCCCAGTGTATAGAGGGGGGAAGGGGAGGGGCCGGACCGCGTGGAGAGCGGTCCGGCCCCGGTGTGCGGTCAGTCCGTGGACTTCGGTGGGCGCCCGCGGCGGGGGATCGGGCCGGGGCTGGCGGGGAGGCGGCCGGCCTCGGCGAGGGCGCGGCGGAGCAGGAACTCGATCTGCGCGTTCGCGCTGCGCAGCTCCTCGCCGGCCCAGCGGGCCAGCGCCTCGTACACCTGCGGATCGAGCCGCAGCAGCACCTGCTTGCGCGCCTGCCGGCCCGCCGGGCTCTGCTCGCCGCCGGGGGTCACTGGTAGAGGGTTCCCGTGTTGACCACCGGCTGGGCGGCGCGGTCACCGCAGAGGACGACCATCAGGTTGGAGACCATGGCGGCCTTGCGCTCCGGGTCCAGGTCCACGATGTCCTCCTCGGCCAGGCGGGTCAGGGCGAGCTCGACCATGCCCACCGCGCCCTCCACGATCTGCTTGCGGGCCGCCACGACGGCGCCCGCCTGCTGGCGCTGGAGCATCGCGGAGGCGATCTCCGGAGCGTACGCGAGATGCGTGAAGCGGGACTCGATGATCTGCACCCCGGCCGCCTCGACGCGCGCGTGCAGTTCGACCGCCAGCTTCTCGGTGATCTCCTCGCTGTTCCCGCGCAGCGACAGGCCGCCCTCGTCGTGAGCGTCGTAGGGGTATTCGATCGCGATGTGCCGGACCGCCGCCTCGGTCTGGGTCTCGACGAACTCCGTGAAGTCCTCGACCTCGAAGGTGGCCCGCGCGGTGTCCTCGACCCGCCACACGACGACCGCCGCCAGCTCGATCGGGTTGCCGTAGGCGTCGTTGACCTTCAGGACGGCCGTCTCGTGGTTGCGCACCCGGGTGGAGATCTTCTCGCGCGAGGTGAGCGGGTTGACCCAGCGCAGTCCGTCGGTGCGGATTGTGCCCCGGTAGCGGCCGAACAGCTGCACGACCCGGGCCTCGCCCGGCGCCACCGTGTTCAGGCCGCTCATGGCTATCGCGGAGCCGAGTGTCGTGAGCACGCCGAGGGCGATGAGGGTCGCCTTGGCCGCGGCGGCCGTCGCCACCGCGCCCGTCGCGATGAGGCCGCCGCCCACCAACAGGCCTGCCAGGCCGAGGAGTAGGGCCAGACCGCCGCCCACGCTGCGCGCGGTGAACTCCCGTACCCCGTCCGGATTGGCGATTTGCTTCGTCATCTTTTGCCCCGTTTCTCATGTCACGGCCGCTCGGACCGCCTAGCAAATTGATATCACTTTTTTGCGTTGCGGCAACCCTTCGGCTTAGGTGAGCGTCGGTTCCAGTGATGTGGGTGCTGATTCTCACGTCCGAATTGACCGGTATTGGTCATGGTTGACCATCCTTTGTCACAGCCTGCGGTGTTAGCTTTCTGAGCTGACGTCGGGGGGGTAATCGAGCGGAGCGGGAGCGATGGGCCGAGCAGAAGTGCGTAAGGCGCAGCAGCGCGGTGCGGGGCGTGCGCCGAGCAGACGCGCGGGCGGCGCCGAGGGCAAGGGCGACGCCGGCAAACGCAGCGGCATACGTCGCTTCTTCACATGGAAGAAGATCCTCGGGACGTTCCTCGGGATGATCCTGCTCCTGATGGCCGCGGCGATCGTCCTCTACTTCTCGGTGGACGAGCCCAGCGACCCCAACAAGCAGGCCACGCTCCAGAGCAACACCTACCGGTACTCCGACGGCTCGATCATGGCCCGCACCGGTGAGACGAACCGCGAGATCGTGCCGATCGACAAGATCCCCGAGGACGTCCGCACCGCCTTCATCGCGATCGAGAACAAGTCCTTCTACAGCGACCGCGGCATCGACGTCATGGGCGTGGCCCGGGGCCTGTTCAACACGGTCACCGGCAAGGGCAAGGCCGGCGGTTCGACGATCACCCAGCAGTACGTCAAGAACTACTACCTGACGCAGGACCAGTCGGCGACGCGCAAGCTCAGGGAGCTGGTCATCTCCCTCAAGGTCGACCAGCGCATGGAGAAGGACGACGTCCTCGTCGGCTACCTGAACACGAACTTCTACGGCCGCAACGCGTACGGGATCCAGGCCGCGGCCCAGGCCTTCTACGGGGTCGACGTCGACAAGCTCACGCTGGAGCAGGGCGCCTACCTCGCCGCCGTCATCCAGGCCCCCAGCCAGTACGACCTGGCGACGGCCGGCCCGAACGGCACCCGGCTGGTCAACATCCGCTTCAACGCCGTCCTCGACAACATGGTCGAGATGGGCAAGCTGGACCCGGCCAAGCGCAAGACCATGACCCTCCCGCCGCCGATCAAGCCCAAGCCCCGCCCGGGCATGGACGGCCAGAAGGGCTACCTGGTCCAGGCCGCCAACGACGAGCTGAACAACCAGGACATCGACGACGCCCAGATCGCGGCCGGCGGCTGGAGCATCACGCTCAACGTCGACAAGGCGAAGCAGGCGGCGCTGGAGAAGGCCGTCGACGACGAGCTGGAGTCCAAGCTCGACCGCAAGGACACCAAGGGCCGCCCCCAGGACCAGAGCGTCCAGGCCGGCGCGACCTCCGTGGACGCGAAGACCGGTGCGATCGTCGCCATGTACGGCGGCCAGGGCCTGACGGAGAAGTCCGAGAGCAACGCCCTGCGCAAGGACTACCAGCCGGGCTCGACCTTCAAGCCGCTCGTGCTCGCCTCCGCCCTGGAGAACGGCTCGAAGACGCAGGACGGCAAGCCGATCACGCCGAACACGCTCTACGACGGCACCAGCAAGCGCCCCGTCGTCGGCAGCAAGATCCCGTTCAACCCGCAGAACCAGGACAACCGGAACTTCGGCACCCCCCTGATGACGGTCCAGGAGGCGACCGACTTCTCGGTGAACTCCGTCTACGCGCAGATGATCGTGGACGTGAAGCCGCAGAACGTGAAGAAGACGGCGCTGGCCCTCGGCATGGTGGACCGCGACGGCTGGCCCGACGACAGGCCGGCCATGGCACTCGGCACGATGACCGCGAGCACCGTGGAGATGGCCGGCGTCTACGCCAGCTTCGACAACCACGGCAAGAAGGTCACGCCGACGATCGTCAAGAGCGCCGAGCACAAGGAAGGCCGGTTCACGCCCCAGCAGGCCATCGGCAGCCAGGCCATCAGCCGCAAGACCGCCGACACCGTCACCAAGGTGCTCCAGGGCGTGGTGAACGACGAGGGCGGCTCCGGCAACAAGGTCAGGAGCAGCGCCTACGAGGCGGCCGGCAAGACCGGTACCAGCGAGTCGAACTTCTCCGGCTGGTTCACCGGGTACACGCCCGAACTGGTCACCGTCGTGGCGATGTTCGGCGAGGAGCCGGGCACCCACACCCAGGTCACCCTGACCGGCACCGCCGGCCTGGGACGCGCGGGCGGTTCCAGCTTCCCCGCCTCGATCTGGAAGGCGTACACGCTCGCCGCGCTCAAGGGCGTGGACACCGGCGAGTTCGACGTGTCGGACGCGGACATGGGCCCCACGCAGGTGCCGTCCCGCAGCACCTCCCCGTCGCCCACGCCGAGCCAGTCCTCCAGCCCGCCGGCCGCCAGCAGCAGCCCGGCGCAGTCCCCGACGACGCCGGTGACCCCCAGTACGCCGCCCACGCCGACGAAGACCGCCCCGACGCCGACGACGACGCCGACGACCACGCCGACCAAGACCGGCGGCCCCAAGCCGCCGGACCCGCCGCTGTTCGGTGGGAACGAGGGACGCTGACACACCGCCGCCCCGCAGCCTTCGGGCTGCGGGGCGGCGGTCTTTCGTGCGGCCGGGAGAAGGACGGTTCGCCGACCGGTCAGTGCCGGTCGTTCGCCCCCGGCAGCGGGAGCTCGAACCAGACGACCTTTCCGCTGCTCAGCCGGGTCGCACCCCAGCGGCGGGCCATCCGGTTGACCAGGAACAGGCCGCGGCCGCCCTCGTCGGTGTCCCGCGCCCGGCGCTGGCGGGGCAGCTGCGGGGAATCGTCGCCGACCTCGCAGCGCAGTACGTCCGTACGCAGCAGGCGCAGCGTCACGGGCCGCTCCGCGTACCGGACGGCGTTGGTGACCACCTCGCTCACCAGCAGCTCCAGCGCGTCGCTCAGCTCCTCCAGGCCCCACCGGGTCAGGGCGCGGCGGGCGAACCGCCGGGCCCGGCCCGGAGCGGTCTCCTCCGGGTCCAGGAACCAGTACGCGACGTCACTGGGCGCGATCCCGTCGAACCGGGCCGCGAGCAGCGCGATGTCGTCGTCCCGGTCACCCGGGCCGAGCATGTCCAGCACGTCGTCGCACAGGGCCTCCAGCGGCGGCGGATGGTCCAGGCCGGTCAGCTGGGCGGTCGTGGCCAGCCGCTCGCGCAGCTGCTCGATGCCGGTCCACACGTCCCGCAGGCGCGACTCCACCAGACCGTCGGTGTAGAGCAGCAGGGTGGCCCCGGCGGGCGCGTCCAGCTCCACGGCCTCGAAGTCCACGCCGCCGACGCCGATGGGCGCGCCGGGCGGGACGCGGAGCACCTCGGCGCGGCCGCCCAGGTGCAGCAGCACCGGCGGCGGGTGGCCGGCGTTGGCGATGGTGATCCGGTGCGCCACCGGGTCGTAGACGGCGTACAGGCAGGTGGCCATGCGGTCGGAGCCCAGGCGCTGCGCCTGCTCGTCCAGGTGGTGCAGGACCTCGGCGGGCGGCAGGTCCAGCTGCGCGAGGGTCTGCGCCGTGGTGCGGAGCTGGCCCATGATCGCGGCGGAGGTCATGGAGTGGCCCATGACGTCGCCGACGACCAGCGCGACCCGGCTGCCGGGCAGCGGTATGGCGTCGTACCAGTCGCCGCCGACCCGCGCCGTCTCGGCGGCGGGCAGGTAGCGGGAGGCCAGGCGGACCCCGGTGGGCTGCGGGAGGCTGTCGGGCAGCATGGTGCGCTGCAACTCGTCGGCGATGTACGCCTCACGGCCGTACAGCACGGCCTTGTCGATGCCGAGCGCGGTGTGCGTGGCCAGTTGGGCGGCGACCAGGAGGTCGTTCTGCTCGAAGGCGGGACGCTCCGGGCTGCGCAGGAAGACGGCGGCGCCGATCACCCGGCGGCGGCCGCGCAGCGGCGCGAGGACGGCCCGGTTGCCGCGCGGCAGCGGATGGTCCACGCCGAGCAGCTCGGGCAGCGCGGCCCGGGCGGCGGCGGAGGACCCGAAGACGGGCCGTACGCCGCGCAGCACCTCGGCGAGCGCGCCGCCGGGCCGGATCTCGCACAGCTCGGCCGCGGGCAGGTCACCCTGCGGGCCGACCAGCGGCAGCTGGCTGAAGTCGAGCTCGCCGGTGGCCCCCGCGGCCCCGGCGAGGTCCATGCCCGCGCCGATGGTGCTGCTGACGTCCGTCAGGTCGTCGATCGGCCGGAGCCGGTCGGTGCGCCGCAGCCTTAAAACGACCGGGCCGACGGGCCGCTCGTCGCCGACGGGCAGCGGGTCGCGCAGGTAGACGAGGATGGCGTCCGAGAAGGTGGGCACGGTGGCCCGGCACAGGCCGAGCACGATCTCGTCGAGGTCGATGCCGCGGGCGATCCGCCGGGTGGCGGCGCCCACGAAACGCAGCCGGTCCCCTTCGCGGCGCGCGGCGGTCGCCTCTCCGGCGCCTGCTCCCGGTATGCCGCTCCCGCCGCCGTGACGCTCGCCTCCGGCGCGGTACCCGCTGTTCACCCCGGCGCTCCCGTCCCCGTCGGGCACGGCGTCGGCTCCCGGGGCGGCCTGGCGTCGGGCGCTCTCGCCGCCCGCGGCGTCGGTGTCGAGGCCGTCACCGCGCGGGCGGGGCGGCTCGGCGGGGCCGCCGAGCCCGGTGGCGCTGCCCGCGGCGTTGCGGGCGGCGGCGCCGTCCCGCAGCCGGACGCCGTCCTGGCCGAGCCCCTGGACCGGGTCCGGGGCGGCCGGGCCGGCGGACTCGCCCGGCGCGGGAGCCTTGCGCCGGGGCCGCGGGAGTCCCGCCGCCCCGCCCGAGCCCGCCGCGGAGCAGGCCGAGCGCGGGTCGGAAGCCGCCGCGGCCGGGCCGCCGCCCGACTCCGCGACATGACCGGCGCCGGCGCCCGGCGCATGCGTGCGTACGGCCTCGGCGGCGGCGATGGGCGCCTTGCCGTGGCCGGCCTCGTCCGTTCCTCCGCCGGAGGCGACGGGCTGCGGGCCCTCCTGGGAGGTGGGGTACTCCGTCACGCGTGGAATTCCGTCCGTTTGCGCTCGATGTGCGCTGCACTCAGCTCGGTCAGTCGCGGTATACCCGCTCAGCGGCCCGGGCACCATCGCCCCGAGGTTCCTCTTTGGCTCTCGCCCCGCGCCGACCTCCCGTCAGCTTCCGCGTGCGGTACGACACTTGTCGAGGTGCGGTCCGACCGCACCGGCCCGCGCGCGCGACCTCGCGGAGCACGATCCTACGTTTGCACCCCGGGGGCGCATCAAGGGTCTCATGAGGTCATATGCGCCGGGGTGCGGTCCCAGTCGTCCGGAAGGGCCGGAATCCTCCAGGCGGGATCCGGCCGCCAGTCCTGCCAGCCGGCGGAGAACGGAGCTCCCCACTCCTTGATCACCCCGACGGCCGCGCGCCCCGCGCGCCGCACCCGCAGCGCCTGCTCCCGGTCCATCAGGCCGGACCGCTGCGCCTGGGCGAACTCGTCCTCGTCCAGCCATTTCCAGCTGCGGTCCGGGTAGACGGCGATGTCGAGGAAGTGGTCCACGGAGTCCACCCCGGCGGACCAGCGCGACCGCGGCTCCTCCAGGTTCACGTACCAGTTCTTGAACTGCCAGCCGTGTCCCCAGAACAGCCACACCGACCACGGGTCGCCGGGCCGGGCCAGCTTCAGCACCCCGCCGCCGAACCAGCGCGACCGTACGGTCGTCCGCGGGGCGGTGTAGCGGGTGGCGAGCGGTTCCTCGTGGACGGGGGTGCCGTCGGTCAGCACCGGCTTGACGCACTCGGTGCCGGGGGCCATCCAGACGGCCAGCAGCTCGTCGGTGTCCTGAACCACCGTCACCGGGCGGCAGATGTGCACCGGACCCTTCAGTCCCGGGGCGTGGTCGCGGTAGCGCCAGAGGATCTGCTCCCCGGGCGCCCAGCGCGTGCCCTGTGCGGGGTCCTGCGGCGCTTCCCGCGCCGAACCGCCCCCCGGCTTGAAGGTACCTGTCATGCGCAGATCTTAGGGCGGAGGCCCCCGCCCCCGCTGCGGTGCAGGTCACTGGGGGGTTGACGGGCGGGAATCGACCGGATCCGGCCCCCGCCCGGGGGCCGGATCCGGCGTCTCACGGATGCGTCATGCGCAGGACGTCCAGGGCCTGGTCGAGCTGCTCCAGGGTGAGGGCGCCGCGCTCCACGTAGCCGGACTCCAGGACGACCTCCCTGATCGTCTTCCGCTCGGCGAGGGACCTCTTGGCCACCTTGGCGGCCTCCTCGTAGCCGATGTAGCGGTTGAGCGGGGTGACCACGGAGGGCGAGGACTCGGCGTATTCCCTGGCCCGCGCCTCGTTGGCGGTGATCCCGTCGACGGTGCGGTCGGCCAGCAGGCGGCTCGCGTTCGCGAGGAGCCGGATCGATTCGAGGAGGTTCCTGGCCATCACGGGGAGCATCACGTTGAGCTCGAAGTTGCCGGCCGCGCCCGCCACCGCGACGGTGGCGTCGTTCCCCATGACCTGTGCGGCGACCATCAGGACGGCCTCCGGGACCACCGGATTGACCTTCCCGGGCATGATCGAGGAGCCCGGCTGGAGATCGGGCAGATTGATTTCGGCCAAACCGGTGCGCGGTCCGGAGGCCATCCAGCGCAGGTCGTTGCAGATCTTGGTGAGCGAGACGGCGACCGTACGGAGCATCCCGGAGGTCTCCACCAGCGAGTCCCGCGCCCCCTGGGCCTCGAAGTGGTCGCGGGCTTCGGTCAGCGGCAGCCCGGTGGCCACGGCCACCTCGGCGATCACCGCGGCGGAGAACCCGGGCGGGGTGTTGATGCCGGTGCCCACCGCGGTGCCGCCCAGCGGCAGCTCGGCGAGGCGGGGGAGGCAGGCGCGCAGCCGCTCGAGGCCGTAGCGGATCTGGGCCGCGTACCCGCCGAACTCCTGGCCCAGGGTGACCGGGGTGGCGTCCATCAGGTGGGTCCGGCCGGCCTTGACCACGTGCGCGAACTCGGCCGCCTTGCGCTCCAGCGCGGCGGCGAGGTGCTCCAGGGCGGGGATCAGCTCGCCGGTGACGGCGGCGGTGGCGGCGATGTGGATGGACGAGGGGAAGACGTCGTTGGAGCTCTGCGAGGCGTTGACGTGGTCGTTGGGGTGCACCTCCCGGCCGAGGCGCTCGGTGGCGAGGGTGGCGATCACCTCGTTGGTGTTCATGTTGGACGAGGTTCCGGAGCCGGTCTGGAAGACGTCCACGGGGAAGTGGTCGTCCCAGCTGCCGTCCGCGACCTCGGCGGCGGCGGACCGGATCGCGTCGGCGACGTCCTGGTCCACCACGCCCAGCTTCGCGTTCACCACGGCGGCGGCGGCCTTGATGCGGGCGAGCGCCTCGATGTGCGCGCGCTCCAGCCGCTGCCCGGACACGGGGAAGTTCTCCACCGCGCGCTGCGTCTGGGCACGCCACTTGGCGTGCCGGGGCACCCGTACGTCGCCCATGGAGTCGTGCTCGATCCGGAACGCATCGGCCTGCTGATCTTCGGTCATTTTCCTGGCCTCCTCAAAAACTTGAGCAATTGTCTTGTTCGAAGTGTTCCCAACTCCCCTACCGGCCAGTAAATACCGGGGGTAACACTGACATCCGGGGAGGCGTTCATGGCACGTACACGTACGAAACCCATGCTCAGATCTACCTTTGCCGCCGTCGCGGCGATCGCGGCCGCCCTGGGGGGCGTCACCGCCGTCACCCCCATGGCCCAGGCCGCGACCGTGGCCGGCGCCGTCACCCCCCTCTCACCCGAACTGGAGGCCATCCGCGCCGCGGAGGCCACCAGGATCTACGGCGACGCCGCCATCCGCCCGCTGAACGAGCGCAAGACCGGCCTGATCTCACTGGGCGACAGCGAGATATCGGGCGAGGGCGTGGGCAACTACGACCCCGCGACGAACACGCCGGCCAACCAGTGCCACCGCTCGCCTGACTCCGCGATCCACCGCACCGGCATCCCCGCCGACCTCACCTTCAACGTCGCCTGCTCCGGCGGCTACACCGGAAACATCAGGATCGGCGGCAGCAAGCAGTACGCCGACGAGCTGGTGCAGAGCGACAGCCTGGCCGTCAAGGCGCGCAACACGCGGATCAAGATGGTCCTGCTGGTCGCCGGCGCCAACGACGACCTGCAGTTCGGCCCCGTCATGACCGACTGCGTCACCCGCTGGGTGCTCAGCCAGGGCACCTGCGAGCCCAAGTACGGGCCCGGCTGGCAGGCGCGCGTCGACGGCCTGAAGCCCAAGGTCGAGGCGACGGTCGCCGACCTCAAGACGGTCATGCGCGAAGCCGGTTACGCCGACTCCGACTACAAGCTCGTGGTGATGGGCTACCCCAGCCCCATCGGCCCCGACTTCCACGACAACCCCGGCTTCCCCGGCAAGCTGCCCGGCGGCTGCGCCGGCTACGACTCCGACGCCACCTGGGGCCGCAACTACGCGGTGCCCGCCTTCGAGAAGGGCATGCGCGCGGCGGCCCTCGCCTCCGGCGCCACCTACCTGGACAACTCGCGGCTCTTCCACGGCCACGAGGTGTGCATGGAGGACGCCTGGGCCCGCGGCCTCTACCTCGACCTCGGGGACCACTTCCCGTGGGACGAGAACACCGCCCGCCAGTCCTTCCACCCCAACTACCGCGGTCACGGCGCCTTCGCGTCCTGTCTGACCCAGCTCTACGCCTCCGGCCTGCGCGAGGCCTCCTGCGCCGACCCGGCGAGCACCGGGACGCCCGTCCTGCAGGCCGGGGCCTGGGACGACAAGTTCAGGCCCCTGAAGAACGAGGCCACCGGCAACTGCCTCGACTCCTTCGGCGGCTCCAGCGCCAACGAGACGAAGATCGTGGGCTGGGACTGCCACGGCGGCCGCAACCAGGGCTGGTGGTACGACGGCACCCGCAAGTCCGTCCACAGCGAACTGACCCAGGACCGCTGCCTCGACGTCCCCGGAGGGGGCTACGGCTCCGGCACCGGCCTGATCGTCTGGAACTGCCACGGCGGCGCCAACCAGCAGTTCGTCCGCGACGGCGCCACCCTGCGCCCCGCCGCCGCCCCCGGCATGTGCCTGACGGTCGCCGCCGCGCACGAGCCGCTGCGCCTGCAGACCTGCAACGGATCCGCGAACCAGCGCTTCGTGTAACGCCCCGGACCCACGGAACCGGGCGACCGCCCCGCACCCTCCGCCCCCCACGCCCGGCCGGCGCACCCCGGCCGGGTGTCTTCACGCGCGGCTTCGGCGACGGCTCGGTATCGGGCCGGGCCGGCGCCGTACGGCCGTCAGCGGGCCGCCGCCAGCTGTGCGCGCACCTCGCGGGGGCGGTTGGTGATCAGCGTGTCCACGCCGAGGCGCAGGCACAGCTCCACGTCCTCCGGCTCGTCCACGGTCCACACCCGCACCGACAGCCCCTTGGCCTTCAGCCGGCCCACCAGCCCAGGATCCCGGCGTACGAGGTCGATGCCCGGGCCCGCGTGCGTCGCGTACGGGGGCCGCGCCGGGCGCAGCCGCCGCTCGATCAGGTAGACCGAGGGCAGGCCGGGCGCCAGCCGGTGCAGCCGGGTCAGCGCGTTGCGGGAGAAGCTCATCACCTCGACCAGCCCGGCGGACCCGTCGACCAGCCCGTACTCCCGGAGCATCCGCACCAGCTCCACCTCCAGCCGGCCACCCGCGCGGCTCGGGTGCTTGGTCTCGACGGCCAGCCCGACGGGCCGCGGCGCGGCCAGCGCCTCCCGGAGCAGGTCCTCGAAGAGCAGCACCCGCGCCCCGCGGTGCTCCTCGCCCTTCCACCCGCCGAAGTCGAGGCCGCACAGCTCCTCGTACGTCATCGCGGAGACGACCCCCCGCCCGTCGGAGGTCCGCTCGACGCGCCGGTCGTGCACGCACACCAGCCGCTGATCGGCGGTGAGCCGCACATCGCACTCGAGCGCGTCGGCCCCGTCGGCGATGGCCTGCCGGTACGCGGCGAGGGTGTGCTCGGGGTGCTCGTGGGAGGCCCCGCGATGGGCGACCACACGAACGGCGCGGTCGGTGCGGAGGGAGGACGTCGCAGTCGTCGCAGTCATACGGAAATCCTTGCAAACCAGGGTGAACGCGCAGGCGCGGAGCTGTGTCCCCGACGTTAACCGGACGCGCCGCCCCTCCGGGCGCCCGCCCGCTGCCGAGGGGCCCACACGCGCGAGGGCCCCTCCCCGTTCGGGGGAGGGGCCCTCGGCCGTGCGCTACGGGCTACAGACCCGGTCCGCGGACCGGGATGTGGGTGAACGTCGGCTCCGGGGCCGGATTCTGGAAGAAGTCGTTGCCCTTGTCGTCGACCACGATGAAGGCAGGGAAGTCCTCCACCTCGATCTTCCAGACCGCCTCCATGCCGAGCTCCTCGTACTCCAGGACCTCGACCTTCTTGATGCAGTCCTGGGCCAGGCGCGCCGCCGGGCCGCCGATCGAGCCCAGGTAGAAGCCGCCGTGCGCCCCGCACGCGTCCGTCACCTGCTGGGAGCGGTTGCCCTTGGCCAGCATGACCTTCGAGCCGCCCGCCGCCTGGAACTGCTCGACGTAGGAGTCCATGCGGCCGGCCGTGGTCGGGCCGAAGGAGCCGGAGGCGTAGCCCTCGGGGGTCTTCGCGGGGCCGGCGTAGTAGACCGGGTGGTCCTTCAGGTACTGCGGCATCGGCGCGCCCGAGTCCAGCAGCTCCTTGATCTTGGCGTGGGCGATGTCGCGCGCCACGACCAGCGGGCCGGTCAGGGACAGGCGGGTCTTCACCGGGTGCTTGGTCAGCGTCGCCAGGATGTCGTCCATCGGCTGGTTCAGGTCGATGGAGACCACGTCCGCGGACTCGGCCAGGTGCGCGTCGGTCGTGTCCGGCAGGAAGCGCGCCGGATCCGTCTCCAGCTGCTCCAGGAAGACGCCCTCGGCGGTGATCTTCGCGGTCGCCTGGCGGTCGGCCGAGCAGGACACGGCGATCGCGACCGGCAGCGAGGCGCCGTGGCGCGGGAGGCGGACCACGCGGACGTCGTGGCAGAAGTACTTGCCGCCGAACTGCGCGCCGATGCCGATCTTCTGGGTGAGCTCGAAGACCTTCTCCTCCAGGCCGAGGTCACGGAAGCCGTGGCCCGTGGCGGAGCCCTCGGTCGGCAGCTCGTCGAGGTAGTGCGCGGAGGCGTACTTCGCGGTCTTCAGGGCGTGCTCGGCGGAGGTGCCGCCGACCACGATCGCCAGGTGGTAGGGCGGGCAGGCCGCCGTACCGAGCGAGCGGATCTTCTCCTCCAGGAACTTCATCATGGAGGCCTCGTTGAGGACCGCCTTGGTCTCCTGGTAGAGGAAGGACTTGTTGGCCGAGCCGCCGCCCTTGGCCATGAAGAGGAACTTGTACGCGCCGCCGTCGGTGGCGTACAGCTCGATCTGCGCGGGCAGGTTCGAGCCGGTGTTCTTCTCCTCCCACATGGTGAGCGGCGCCATCTGCGAGTAGCGCAGGTTAAGGCGGGTGTACGCGTCGTAGATGCCGCGCGACAGCGCCGCCTCGTCGCCGCCCTCGGTCAGCACGTTCTGGCCGCGCTTGCCCATCACGATCGCGGTACCCGTGTCCTGGCACATCGGCAGGACGCCGGCCGCCGCGATGTTCGCGTTCTTCAGCAGGTCCAGGGCCACGAACTTGTCGTTCGAGGAGGCCTCCGGGTCGTCGATGATCCGGCGCAGCTGCGCGAGGTGCGCGGGACGCAGGAAGTGCTGGATGTCGTGGATGGCCTCTTCGGCGAGCTTGCGCAGCGCCTCGGGCTCGACCTTGAGGAACGTACGGCCGTCCGCCTCGAAGGTGGACACGCCCTCGGCGGTCACCAGCCGGTAGGGGGTGGTGTCCTCGCCCAGGGGCAGCAGGTCGGTGTACGCGAACTCCGGCATCGTGGCCAATCCTCACTCGGCAGACAGCGCTGGCGACCATTTGGCAGCGCAGTCCACCAGCGTAGAACCTCCCGCCGTGGGTGTGTCTGTGAGGTAAGGCTCACTCGGTAGTATCGCGATCTATCGTGTCTCGCTATGCTGGGTCCCGTGGACCTGGAAAAGCACCCCGCCGCCCCCGCAGCCGCAGCCCCTCCCGCCGAGCTGCGCGCCTCCGACGCCGACCGGGACCGGATCGCGCAGATCCTCGCCGACGCCCTCGCCGAAGGCCGGCTGACCTCCGACGAGCACTCCGAGCGCCTGGACTCGCTGTACGCCCTCAAGACGGTCGGCGAGCTGGAAGGCCTCGTACGGGATCTGCCCGCACCCGGCGGCGCCCATGCCCCGTTCGCGCCGACGTCCCCCGTCCCGCCGGCCGGCGCCCCCGTCGAGACGATCGTCGCCGTGTGCAGCAGCTCCGCCCGCAAGGGCCGCTGGCGGCCGGGCGCGCACACCCGCGCGGTCTCGGTGATGGGCGACATCACCATCGACCTCACCGAGGCCGTCTTCGAGCAGCAGGTCACCGAGGTCAACGTGACCTCCGTCCTCGGCAACGTCGAGGTCCTCGTCCCGGAGAACGTCACCCTGCGCGGCTACGGCAGCGGGGTCCTCGGCAACTTCGAGGTGCGCGGCGAGGGTCGCGGGGAGAGCGACCCGCAGGCGCCGGTGGTCATCGTCCGGGGCTTCGCCCTGCTCGGCAACATCGAGGCGCGGCCCCGACCCGGGGCCCGACTGGTCGATCTGGCCCGCAAACTGCGCGAGCGCAAGGACGGCTGAAAGCCGCTCACGACCGAGGGGCGCGTTTCGGACGAACCCCCGGCGCCCGGTGGCACGCGGTGCATAGGGGCGCGTGCAGCGGGTAGGGACAGGTGCATCGTCTCTCGCTCGCGTATCCGTCGTCAGGAGTAGACCGTGCCGCATCCGCCGCATCAGTCCCTGAAGGTTGCCGCCGTGCCGAAGCCGCGGGTGCCGGCGAGGGCTGAGGACGGCCCATGGCACGCGGAGGCGGTGTGCCGCCGGGACGAGGCGGGACTGTTCTTCGCGCCCTCCAAAGAGCCCACGGCCGCCCGGCTCTCCCGCGAGGAGGCCGCCAAACGCGTCTGCGCCCGCTGCCCGGTCATGGTCGCCTGCCGGGAGCACGCACTCCTCCAGCCCGAGCCGTACGGCGTCTGGGGCGGCCTCACCGCCGCCGAGCGCCGCGTGGTCCTGGCCCGCATGCGCCGCAGGTCGGCCGAGCTGCGCCAGACCCCGACGGCCGGGCCCGTCGCCGCCGCCGGCTAGGGCCCGTACGCGCCGCTCGGGCACAGCGAGAGGGGCGGTCACCGCCGCACACGGTGACCGCCCCTCTCGCTGTGGACGCGCGCTGTTTCCTACTGCGCGCGGTCGAAGTCGATCGCGCTGTACGCGCGCAGCTTCGACAGGCGGTGCGTGGAGTCGATCTGCCGGATCGTGCCCGACTTCGAGCGCATGACCAGCGAGGACGTCGTCGCGGTCTCCGAGCGGTAGTGGACGCCGCGCAGCAGCTCGCCGTCCGTGATGCCGGTGGCGACGAAGAAGACGTTGTCACCGGAGACCAGGTCGTTGGTGTGCAGGACCCGGTCCAGGTCGTGGCCCGCGTCGAGGGCCTTCTGGCGCTCGGCCTCGTCCTTCGGCCACAGCTTGCCCTGGATGGTGCCGCCGAGGCACTTGATGGCGCAGGCCGAGATGATGCCCTCGGGGGTACCGCCGATGCCGAGGAGCAGGTCCACGCCGGTGCCCTCGCGCACCGCCATGACCGAACCCGCGACGTCGCCGTCCGAGATGAACTTGATCCGGGCGCCCGTCTCGCGGATCTCCTTGACGATGCCCTCGTGGCGGGGGCGGTCCAGGATGATGACGGTGACGTCCTCGACGGCCATGTTCTTGGCCTTGGCGACGCGGCGGATGTTCACCGACACGGGGGCGTTGATGTCGACGAAGTCGGCGGCCTCCGGACCGGCCACCAGCTTCTCCATGTAGAAGACCGCCGACGGGTCGAACATGGTGCCGCGGTCGGCGGCGGCGAGCACCGCGATGGCGTTCGGCATGCCCTTGGCGTTCAGGGTGGTGCCGTCGATCGGGTCCACGGCGATGTCGACCTCGGCCCCGGTCCCGTCGCCGACGCGCTCGCCGTTGAAGAGCATCGGGGCTTCGTCCTTCTCGCCCTCGCCGATGACGACCACGCCGTTCATCGAGACGGTGGAGATCAGGGTCCGCATCGCGTTGACCGCGGCGCCGTCGGCGCCGAGCTTGTCGCCGCGCCCGACCCACCGGCCCGCGGCCATGGCGGCGGCCTCGGTGACCCGGACGAGTTCCAGGGCGAGGTTGCGGTCGGGGGCCTCCGGAGAGACTTCGAGCTGGGGCGGCAGGTTGTGCTCGGTCATCGGAGCGCACCTTTCTGTACGGCGACGGCCGGGAAGTGAGGGTGCTGGAACTCTATCGGTACGTCGACATATTGAGCAGAGCGGGTCACGTATGAGCGGAATATCGGTCAGGGCTTTGGCCTGAGCGGACATCTTGCGGATCCCCGGTGGGATCTCAAGCGTCCGCCGTCCGACGCGCCCGCGCGACCCCGGCGGTGATCGCCCCCTCGCGATGCGGGACGATGGGGCCGTGGCAGGTATGAAAGGCAAGCAGACGGTCTGGGACATGGTCCGGTCGCTGAGCGTGATCGGCGTCGTCGTCGCCGGGATCTACCTCTTCGTCCCCCATGACGACGAGGCCGATCCGACGCACGCGGTCGACTACCGGGTGGAGACGCTCACGGCCCGGCGCGCGGCCCCGTATCCGGTGGCGGCCCCCGTGGGGCTCCCGGAACAGTGGCGGGCGACGTCGGTGACGTACGAGCGCAAGAACGCCAACGCCTGGCACCTGGGCTTCCTCGACCCGGAGCAGCAGTACGTGGCGGTGGAGCAGTCCACGGACACCTCGCCCAAGTACCTCGCCAGGGTCACCCAGCAGGCGACGGCCACCGGCCAGACGCAGCAGGTCGGCGACACGGCCTGGGAGCGCTGGGACGGCGAGAAGTACGACGCCCTCGTCCGCCGGGAGCAGGGCCACGTCACGGTGGTGACGGGGACGGCGTCGTTCGAACAGCTCGGCGCGATGGCGGCGACCCTGGAATTCAAACAGGGCGCCTAGCTCCCCGCCCGGGCCCGCGCCTCAATCGCAGGCGGGGCTGGATTTGTGCGGCGCACCTGAAGGGTGCGGCTTACAGACCGGGGCTCCGCCCCGCACCCCGCGCCTCAAACGCCGGCGAGGCTGAAGTGGTGCGGCGGAGCCGGATGGTGCGGCGCCGCTGGCCGGTGCTTCGGCACTGGGTGGCAGGCGGGTCGGTTGGGGTGGGGGTGGGTGTGTGTCGGGGTGATCCCCGCAGGGTGCCGAACGCACTGCCGCCGAGGTGTCCGACCTCTCGTCACGTTCGGCGCCCGAGGAGACGCCCCGGCGC